>JAZNFS010000025.1:0-9823 GCA_045589175.1 Christensenellaceae bacterium | reverse complement strand
TTATCACCCGCTGCAAAAGCAGCAACAGTTCTTTGCAGTGGAACAAGGCTCTTGAGGGGAAAAAGCAATACTTCTCTCTCGGATACTATATGATGATGGCCAATCTCGGTATCATTATGAAAGAAAGCATGGGCTGCAGCGATTTCGATTCCACTATGGACGAGGCTGTAGATATGGTACTCAATAAATTCTATTCTCCTGAATTCGGTCTTGTTTTCGAAAATATGCCCGTTGACAGCGATAAGCCCGATCTTGAAAGCACCATCGGACGTCAGATGAATCCCGGACATGTTCTGGAAGCGATGTGGTTCCTGCTCAATTATCTCCACAGCGTGCCGGGAAGTGAGGATAAGATCAAGGCTGTTTGCCAAATCATTTCCAACACACTCGACTTCGGCTGGGATAAGGAATATGGCGGCATTTTCTACTTTATGGATGCCATCGGCAAGCCCCATCTGGAGCTCCAGCACGATATGAAACTTTGGTGGGTGCACAATGAAGCGCTTATTGCCACTTTAGTCGCGCTAAACTTAACTGGCGATAAAAAATACGAGGTGTGGTACGAAAGACTACACGACTATTCTTTTTCGCATTTTTCAGATAAAGAATACGGCGAGTGGTACGGCTATTTGCATCGTGACGGCAGTGTTTCTCACAAGCAAAAGGGCTCGCTTTGGAAGGGACCATATCATTTGTTGCGTTGTTTAATACTTTGTGATAAATTGCTTGAAAGTTGGGCAGAGGGTAAAAAACTTCCTGCTTTATTATAAAACTATTTAAATTTAACGGTTGCCCGCAGAAGTGCGGAGTTAGTTAAAAAAACGACAGGTTTCAATCTGTCGTTTTTTTTGTAAAGATGGTACGAAAAAGATGTTTTTTTGCGTTTTGCATTAAGGATTTGAATTCATGTGTTACATCACGCCAAAGGCGTGTATATCATCAATTTCGTAGGAATTGTATATCATCAACACGGAGTGTTGTATATCATCATTGCGAAAGCGAATACAGCCTGTGGCTGATGATATACACCTTCTGTGATGATATGCACGCAAACAAGTTGCGTGATGATATACCATTGCTTTCGCAATTGATAAAAAAATTCGACAAGCAGAAACTTGTCGAATTTTTTGTATAAAGGCTACGAAAAAGATATTTTTGCGGGTTGCCACTAGGATTCGAACCCGAGTAATGTTAATGAAATCGTGCGTTGCACGATGAAATCCTCGCTTAGCTCGGATGAAATCTTCAGCCTTCGGCTTCAGATGAAATCAAATCCGCCCATTTTCTGCCGTAAGGCAGATTTCATCGCAAAGCGATTTCATCCACCACAGGTGGATTTATTCCGCAGAAGGCGGATTTAATTGAAAAAACGACAGGTCGAAACCTGTCGTTTTTTCTGGCTGGGGTAGTAGGATTCGAACCTACGGATGACGGAGTCAGAGTCCGTAGCCTTACCGCTTGGCGACACCCCATTGCTAAATTAATATAGCGTGCTATTTGTTAAAGCACGCTTATTATTTTATCAAAAATAAACGCTTTTATCAACTGTTTTTAACCTTTATTTTAAATTACGCCATTAACGCATTAAATAAATTTAGACAAATATTCGTTAAAGTTTGAGTATTTTTCGCGTGCAGTTTGTATTGATAAATAGGTTTGTGCAATATCAAAGCGTGAATCGTGGCTTGCTCCACAGCCCTTAAAAAGTTTTATGCAAAGGCGAGATACGTCGTAATCGTACACTTCAAAAAAGTTTGCAAGTTCGCCAAGTTTTGGGTATTTTAGCCCGCGCCCACTTGCCGTTGGAAGTTTTAAATAAGGGCAAAAATAACGCATTGAATCAAGTTTTTCTTTAAAGTGAAGTGTTTGATAGCACCTTTCAAATTCGGCGCTCATAAACTTAAAATCAAATGGAAAATTATGAGCAACAACAAGGTCGGCTCTTTCAAAATCGGCGGTAATTTCATCAATATAATCTTCAAAAACTTTGCCGTTAGAAAGAAGGGCTAATTTTTCAACCGTAACTCCGTGTACCCTTGTGCTTGAAGGCTCGATATAGGGTTGAAAAAAGAAAAAGTTTTTACCGGTTATCCCGTTTTTATCTTGCATTATGTAGGAAAGTTGTATAATACCGCCGGGACAAAGACCGGTGGTTTCGGTATCGAAATATAAAACCATAAATTTACTCCTATTAAAGCTATTTTATCACAAATTGCTTTTTAACACAACTAACGAAGCATAAAAAAATAAAAGCGATTAAAATAGATAGTAATTAATAATGCTTATTAGTTGAATATTTTATATATTTATGATATAATAAACAAACTAAGCGTGTTTTAGCGCTTAATTAAAAACACAAAAAGGCGAATTATAAAAAGATGAAAGATTTCGTTCATTTACATCTGCATACCGAATATAGCTTGCTTGACGGAGCTACTAAGATTGATAAAGTTTTTGAACTAGCTAAGCAAATGGGGCAGTCGGCTGTAGCGATAACCGACCACGGCAATATGTACGGTGTTGTGTATTTTGCTGAAGCTGCGTTTAAAGCAGGACTAAAGGCTATTATCGGTTGTGAACTTTATATGTGTAACGATATGACCAAAAAAGATGCGCGTAACGGCGAGTACGAGCATTTAGTTTTGCTTTGTAAAGATGACGTTGGTTACAAAAACCTTATAAAGTTGGTTTCAACTGCATATATCGACGGATTTTACCGTAAACCAAGATGTGATTATAAAACGCTATTTGAAAATAGTGAGGGTTTAGTTTGTTTATCTGCTTGTCTTGCAGGTAGAGTTCCACAACTTCTTTTAGCGGATAGATACGAAGACGCTAAAGCACACGTTTTAGAAATGAAAAGCGTTTTTGGCGACGATTATTATCTTGAAATTCAAAACCATTTTATTGAAGACCAACTACGCATAAACCCACTACTAATCAAACTTTCACGCGAAACGGGTGTAAAATTAGTTGCCACTAACGACGTGCATTATTTAACTAAAGAAGACGCGTTAATGCAAGAAGTTATGATGTGTATTAACACGCAAACCACTTTAGATGATCCAAAGCATATGCGCTTTGAAACAACCGAATTTTATTTAAAAACTCGCGAGCAAATGGAAGAACTTTTTCCAAATATGCCCGAGGTTTTAGACGTAACTGTTGAAATTGCTAACAAGTGTAGCGGTGACTGTATAAAACTAAACAAAAAAGGAGTGCCCGAGCGTGACGCTTCATTAGTTCCCGGTTATATTCCACCTAACGGAATGACTGCTTACGAGTATTTAAAAATGCTTGGCGAAGAGGGAATGAAAAAGAAATATAAAGAGATTACCCCCGAAATACGCGAGCGTTTTGATTACGAGCTTAACACTATTGCAGATATGGGCTATCTTGAATATTATCTTATAGTATGGGATTATATCAACTATGCTCGTGAACACGGTATTCCAGTTGGAGCAGGGCGTGGTAGCGGTGTAAGCTCAATCATTGCTTATTCAATAGGTATTACCGACGTTGAACCACTACAATACAGCCTAATTTTTGAAAGATTTTTGAATAAAGAAAGGGTAAGTATGCCCGACTTCGACGTTGACTTCGACCCTGAAGGTAGAGAAGAAGTTATAGAATACGTTCGCGACAAATATGGTAGAGATAAAGTTGCTCAAATAGTAACTTTTGGAACTTTAGCTTCGCGTGCGGCAGTAAAAGACGTTGCGCGAGTACTTCGCGTTTCTTACGCCGAAGTGGATAGAATTACCAAACTTATGGATGGTAAACACACTATTCCCGAACTTTTAGGTCTTAAAAAACATAAAAAAGACGGTGACGTTACCGTTCGTGAGCTAAAAGAGTTATATCAAAGCGATCCTACCATTAAAAACGTTATAGATATGGCGATGAAACTCGAAGGTATGCCACGACATATTGGTGAACACGCCGCAGGTGTTATTATTTGTAATAAACCGCTTATGGAAAATATTCCACTTGCGCGAAACGGCGAAGATATAGTAACTCAGTTTAATATGAAGGTTGACGAGCAAATGGGTATGCTTAAGATGGACTTCTTGGCACTCAAAACGCTTACCGACATAAAGAAAACAATACTTTATATTAAAGAAAATAAGGGCGTTGATATCGACTTTGCCGAAATCGGTTATAACGATAAAAGCGCTTACGACCTTATCGGTAGCGGTGATACCGACGCTGTGTTCCAGCTTGAATCTCCGGGCATGAAAAAGTTCATGCGTGAACTTCACCCCGAAAATTTGGAAGACGTAATAGCAGGTATTTCGTTATTTCGTCCAGGTCCAATGGATTCAATTCCTAAATATATTAAATTTAAAACTAACCCTGCTACTATGGAATTTAAACACGAGTCGCTAAAGCCTATTTTAACGGTTACTTACGGCACGATTATCTATCAAGAGCAGGTTATGGATATAGTTCGTAGTCTTGCAGGATTTACCTTTGGGCAGGCGGATATAATGCGCCGTGCAATGGGTAAAAAAGATATGGACGAAATGGCTAGAATGAAAAATATATTCATTTACGGCGAGAAAAATGAAGACGGTAGCGTAAAAACACCAGGTGCGGTGCTAAACGGCGTTCCTGCCGAAGTTGCCGAAGATATATTTGACGAGATGGCTGGTTTTGCGCAATACGCGTTCAATAAATCGCACGCTGCAGCATACGCAGTTTTAGCATATCAAACCGCGTATTTAAAGGCGTATTATCCACACGAATTCTTAGCAGCCGTTTTAAATGATAGATACGACAAAATCGATGAAGTTACAAAGTACGTAATTTACTTAAAAGAGCGTGGAATACCTGTTTTGCAACCCGATATTAATAACAGTAAAGCGATATTTACCGTTGAAAATAATAGCGTGCGTTTTGGCTTAGTTGGTATTAAGGGCGTTGGTCTTGCCGCTATTGAAACAATAGTTAAAGAGCGTGAAGAAAACGGACCGTTCAAGTCTTTTGAAGATTTTATTTCTCGCGCGGATATTAAAGTTTTAAATAAACGCTTGATTGAAAATCTTATTTACGCGGGCGCGTTCGACTGCTTTAAAAAGACAAGAAGCCAACTTATTCAAGTTTACGATAGCTTGTTAGATAGGGCTTCTACTATTGCTAAAGAGCGCGAAAGTAATCAAATGAGTTTGTTCGGTGGCGTTTTAGCTTCGTACAACACTTTGTCGGTTACCTATCCAAATATTTTAGAGTATGACGATAAAGCTAAACTTTCAAAAGAGCGTGAAGTTTTAGGGGTTTACGTTACAGGCCATCCTTTAACCAAATATATGGGCGCTTTTAAACGTTTTTCGTTTAAAACCGAGCTTTTACAGTACTATGAAGAAGATGAAGAAGGTAATAGAACTTATACCGAAATTCAAGACGGACAAAGGGTTGAAATGGGCGGTATTATCACTTCGGTTGCAAGAAAAACTACCAAGAGTGGCTCGAGTATGGCAACTATTACCTTAGAAGACGTTTACGGTGGCATTGAATGCGTATTCTTCTCAAAATCTTATGAAAAGTACAAATCGGTATTACGCCCCGAAGCAATTGTAAGCGTTTCGGGTAGGCTTCAGGTAAGGGCAGGGCAAAAACCTTCTATTTCGGTTGATAAATACGAAGAGATGGAACTTAACGATTTGCCAGTTCAATCTACTACACAAACTAACGCGACTGATAAAGGTAGTGAACCTCAAGAAAAGCGCGAGTGGCTTGGAATTATTATTCCCGAAGAAAACGGCGAATACTGTAAAGCCGAAGTTTTAGAAACCATTAACCTTTATCCAGGTGAGATGCCGGTTGTTATTAAATACTTAGGTAAACAATATAAGGCAGGCTCGGTAAGAAAGTGTAACGGTTTGCTTGCAGAACTTAAGTTTACCGTTGGCGAAGATAATATTAAGTTTATTGAAAAATAATTTGATTTTTTATAATATGTTAAACAATAAATTAAATTAATTAAAAGGCTTTGAGTGACAAACGTAACACTTAAAGCTTTTTTTATATTGTTTACTTTGCGTTAAAAACTTGTTAATTTATAATTACTAAATAAGTTTAAGCATATACTAAAAAATAAGCGGTAAAAAAATTTTTAAAAAAATTTAAAAAAGTTTAAAAAAACCCTTGACAAATGTTGTGGTTTTGAATATAATAATAACAGTAATCATTACTGATAAGGAATTTATGATGCAATTAAGAAGGTCGAAACAACGTGATTTAATAACGGAAATTTTAAAAAGCACTTGCTCGCATCCAACGGCAGAGTGGATTTACCAGCAAGCGCGTGAAAAAGATCCGACAATAAGCCTTGGAACGGTATATCGCAATTTAAAACTTCTTTGCGACATAGGCGAGGCGATGGCTCTTGAAACCGCCGATAAAAAAATTCATTACGACGGTTGTGTTAAAAATCACCGACATTTTATTTGTAATAACTGCGGTGCGGTTTACGACCTTGAACCCACTTCGGTTGAACAACCAAGTGAGCTTTTGCAAAAAGGATTTACGGTAACTCGTGAAAGTTGCGTTTATTACGGAACTTGTGGCGAGTGCCTATCGAAATAAAAAAACAAAAAAACATTTTATTTATTAGGAGAAAAGTTATGAAAAAATTTGTTTGCAACATTTGCGGTTACACTCACGAAGGCGAAAGCGCACCAGAATTTTGCCCAACTTGTAAAGCTCCAGCTTCAAAGTTTACTGAACAAGCAGGCGAAAAAACTTGGGCTGCAGAACACGTTGTAGGTATTGCTCAAGGGGTTGACGCTGAAATTATTGAAGGTTTAAGAATGAATTTCGTTGGCGAATGCACCGAAGTTGGTATGTACCTTGCTATGGCTCGCGTTGCTCACCGTGAAGGTTATCCGGAAATTGGTTTATATTGGGAAAAAGCAGCTTATGAAGAAGCTGAACACGCTGCAAAGTTTGCAGAACTTTTAGGCGAAGTTGTTACCGACTCTACTAAAAAGAACCTTGAAATGCGCGTAGAAGCTGAAAACGGCGCAACACTTGGTAAATTTGAACTTGCAAAACGCGCTAAAGAACTTGGTTTAGATGCTATTCACGATACAGTTCACGAAATGGCTAGAGACGAAGCTCGTCATGGCAAGGCTTTTGAAGGGTTACTTGCTAGATACTTTAAGAAATAAGATTTTTAGGTGGTATATTTATGGAAAAATACGTTTGTCCTTGTGGTTACGTTTACGACCCATCGATAGGTGATGAAGAAACTGGAGTAGCGCCAGGCACTCCTTGGGAAAGTGTTCCCGAAGATTGGGTTTGCCCTGTTTGTGGGTTGGGTAAAGATGCTTTTGAACAAGAATAATTAGGTCTTATATACTTCGTTATTGTCACGAAGCCTTGTGCTTTACCTTGGTCATGTACGCAATAAGTACACTCCCTTCGGTAAATGCTCGGTTTCGTGCCACTAACTCGTATCTAAAACCTAATTACATTAGGCTTATATCATTTTGTAGCTATGAAATCTTGTGCCTTACCTTGGTTATATACGAAAAAAGTAAGGTTTAAACAAGAATAATACACAAAATTAGCCATGCCCAGCTAAATAACGGGCATAAAAAACATTTATTATTTGGCTTTGTTACAACAAACGGTTAGTTTCTTAAAAAATAACCATTGTTTGTTTACATTGCCCACTATTTTGCATATTTCTTAAGTGGTTAGATTAAATGTATCAATAACCATCTCCTAAAATAAAAAAGTGCAAAAGAAAAACCTTGGCATTACCTCTCCGCCAAGGTTTTTTCTTATACAAAAATGCTATTTATTGTGTTATAGGCATATATTACTGTCATATGAAAGAGAAATAGACTAAACTTTTGTTACAATATGTGCGAAAATTGTTGTAATATGAGTATGAATATGATATACTTTAGTCGTTATTAAATTCTTTTCACAAACTATTAAAGGAGCGTAGTCTTTATGCGAAAAATTGTACTTAAAAGTTTTGCAATGCTTTGTTTGCTTTTAATAAGTCTATTTTTTACGTTTGGGTGTAATAATGGATCTTCAAATACAAACGCAACACCAAACGAATATTTTACTTTTAACCTATTAAATGACGGAACTTATGAAATAGGGTTAAATTACGATGGAGATTTTGACTCGATTGACGATATTCCAACCGAACTTGTTTTACCCTCAACCTATAATAAAAAGGCAGTAACTTCAATTGCTGAATGGGGGTTTAAAGGATATTATACGCTAACTTCGGTTGTGATACCAGATAGCATTGCTTCAATTGGCATGGGCGCGTTTGCAGGTTGCGAATCGCTTACGAATATCAAAGTAAGTAAAAATAATGAAATGTTGCAATCAATCGATGGTAACGTGTATACTAAAAATGGTAAAACTATATTGCAATACGCCGTTGGTAAAAAAGATAGCTCGTTTATAATCCCCGAAGCAGTAACCGCGATTGGTGACGGTGCGTTTGCTGGTGCTAGATTTCTTACAAGTGTAAATATTCCCGATATGGTAACAACTATCGGTAAATATGCCTTTACTGAATGTATTTCTCTTACAAGTGTAAAAATCCCCGATAGAGTAACTAAAATAGATAACTTTGCGTTTAACGGTTGTGAAGCTCTTGTAAGTATAGAAATTGGTAGAAACGTAGCTAATATTGGTAGTGGAGTGTTTGATCAATGCTTCTTGCTTGCCGACGTAAATGTGAATTATCTAAATGGCGTAATGAAAGCAATCGACGGCATTTTATATACTAAAGACGGCAAAAGATTATGGAGATGCTTACCTGGTGTAAAAGGCGCGATTTCTATTCCAAGCGGTGTTGAAATTATTGGTGACGGAGCTTTTTATCAATGCCCATATATTACAAGTGTAGAAATCCCAAGCGGTGTAAATACTATTGGAGATAGTGCTTTTTGGAGTTGTAGCGCACTTGAAAGCGTAGTAATACCAAATAGCGTAACTTCGATTGGTAATTATGCGTTTAGTGGTTGTACTTCACTTAGCTCAATTAATATTCCAAACGGCTTAAGAGTGATTGCAAAAGGAACATTCTTTGGATGCAGATTGCTTACGTCGATAGAAATACCAAACGGCGTAACTTCGATTGGAGAAGAAGCTTTTATTATGTGCGATGGTTTAATTGCTATTAAAATACCAAATAGTGTAATCACAATTGGCGCACGTGCTTTTGGTTACTGCTTTTCACTTAGTGGTGTTGTATTACCAAGCTCTGTTCAAACAATTGGTGTAGATGCTTTTGTTAACTGCGGAGATATTTACTGCGAATCTCAAAGTCAACCAAGCGGTTGGAATAATGATTGGGTTTTTAATTCATCAGTTTATTGGTACAGCGAAACACAACCTACAGAACAAGGGAATTACTGGCATTACGTTGACGATGTCCTAACAAAATGGTAAATTAACAAAGGGGAGATTAATAAAATTACTTTCAAATCGTAATGAAATTTTAAAAACGTTTAGATTGAGTTCGGTATCTTACCGAACTCATTTTAAGTTTGGAAGAGGTTATTGGTATTCTTAATGGTTTAATTGTAGAATGAAACTTAAAAATTTAAGTAATAACTAACGTTTTGTGTTTTAACACTTGCAAAAAGTAACAATTTCGTGCCTATTCAAAAGATTTTTTTAATTATTTTTACTAATTAAGGCTAATTTTTATAGATAGTTATTGCAATTTAAGGCTAATAGTGATATAATAAGTTTAATAGTAGTAACTTGACAAATCTAACTACATTAATAGACTATTAAACAACTTTTAACGAGGGTAAAATATGAAGAAATCAACAAA
>JAZNFS010000024.1:0-23064 GCA_045589175.1 Christensenellaceae bacterium | reverse complement strand
AACGCTTGGCTCTTGAACGTTTTTGTTTTCAACCGTGTAAGTTAAAACTTCGCCAACTTGTGCGCCATCAGCCATAAAGGTTAGCGTGTAAACTTCAATTGTGTAATTTGTTTGTACTGTTTGATTTTCAAGTTTTGTAAAGTCGTAAGTCTCCCAAACGCCGGTATAACCAAGCTTTGCAGGAACGGCAGGCGCTTGCTTTTCGTTATAGTTTTCAACGTTAAATGAAACTTCTTCAACTAAAGTTTCGCCGTTTTTAAATTCAATAACGTATTCAACCGGTGTATAAACGGCATTTATTACAACGTTACCATATGTTAATTCACAATTATCCCATTTAGCAGTATAGTGTTCTTTTGCAGGTATTTCGGGAATTGTAATATCATTATTTTCAACTGTATAATTTAAAACTTCGCCAACTTGAACGCCATCAGCCTTAAAGGTTACTGTATAAACGATAGGTGTTTGGGTATAAGTGGCTGTATAAATCGCATGTTCGTTTGCGATAGGATCAATTTCTTTATCCCAACCTGCAAATTCGTAAGAGTAACCGTTACTATCTGCTCTCGTTGGGTCTTCGGGTATAACAATTTGAGTTTCTTCAACGTAAAGTTCGGAACTAATAACAGTTCCGTCGTAATCTAGGAATTGAACGCTAATTTTGTATTTATCTGGTAGCGTTTCTTGATTCATCGATATACATGCTGTAAAAGCACTTGCTACAAATAACACTAATAAAAGCGATATTAGTAGTTTTAATTTATTTTTCATATTGCTCTCCTGGATTTTTAGAACAATTTTTATTTTTCTGTTAATTGGTTGAGCATATTTTACCCACCTTTTAGGCGAGTAAAATATGCTGTTAACCAAAATTTAAAAGTTTTTAATCTTTACTTTAAAAGATTTAAAAATGCTTACCTTTTAAAGTGTTGCTTCAAGTAGTTATTTTTTTGCCATCCAATTAGATGTTTCGACAAGCTCAACATGACAGTTGACTGCGCCTTGGTATGACATTTTTTGTCATTCCGTCCACGCTCTCTTATCATCCTAAGTATCAGCCAAAAACTAAACTATTAAGCGTTATAAGGTCTAACGTAAACAGCGTCGCCCGGTTTGTTTTTAACGATAAGCGTTCCGCCTTCGCCTAAAATAACTAATTCTCTTACGCCCTTAGTCCAAACTTCAGCGTATTTATATTCATCGCCGAAAGTAAGTTGAGCAGTTTGGAAAACTTTACTACCCTTGTTATATGGGTCGATAATATTTTGAACCATATACATATAGTTGCCCTTTTCTGCATCGTAAAGTTCAGTAACTAAAGCAATTTCTTTGTTGATAACAAAATCTTTAAGAACAGTAAAGTCATCTGTTTCAAGGGTGTTGGCTATGTGTGAAGAATTGAACTGAGTAGGAAGTTGACGATAAACCTTGCTTGTAACGTAATCGAAGTTTAAAATAGTAGGAGCAAGTTGTTGCTCTTCTGCCATAATTTGTTGCATCCAGTAGTAAATGTTAGTTTTTTCACCGTACCAAGTGATGAATGAGTTACCATCGATAAAGTGTTCGGTGTTGTTATCAGACTTAGTCCAGTAAGTGAAGTAAGAAATTTGTTTAACACCAAAACCAACTAACATATTGTTAATCCAGCGCAAATCAGCTTCTTTTAGCATTCTTGGGTTTGAAGCTTCGGTTTGACCGTAAGTTTGTGAAACAAAGTAGAAATCAAGACCGCGTTCTTTAGCTATTTTAGCAGCTGTTTGTAAACCTAAAATATAATATTGGTCAATACTCTTAGCATTCTTTAAAGGATATTGGTCGTATTGAATGAAAGGAGCGCCAGTTGAATCTAAGAATAAATTTAAATACTTTTCGTAACGAAGTTGTAATTTTTGAACTGTTGTTTTACCAGCAGATTCTTCACTTGTTAGTTTTGGGAAACGTTGGTCGATCTTTGCTGGATCTTGACCAGCAGTGATTGGGTTAAGGTTGTATTGAATAAAACAGTCAGGATCAACACGTTCGATTGATTTATAAATTTCGCCATAAGCTGTAGCCATATTATAGAATGGTTCGTCACCAAGCATTAAACCGTAAAAGGCTGGGTGATCTTTATATGGTCTCATATAGTTTGCAATTTCTTTATCAAGTTCTTCTACTGATGCGAATTGATCAGAACCTTCACCGATAACGCTACCTGTTCTTTTTGAAAGTGGTTGGATACGGCCGTCGTTAATAATACATTTTAAACCAACTTCAACGCACATATCTAAAGTTCTTTTAGTTTCACTTGTTTCCCAATCTTCACCTTTATACATTGCTTGGTGTTGTGGGAAATAAATACTCATACCGCAGTCTTTATATTCTTGCATTCTTTCAATGGTTCTAAAGTCTTCGCCAGCGCTATATTTAATACCGTCGATAGACCATTCACCGTTTGATGCTGCTGAATATCCGTAAAACTCGAATTGTAAATTCGAATCTGCATAGTCTGAATTTTCAGGTGCTGCTGGTGCTGTTGGTGCAACAACACAACCCGACAAACAAACCGAAAAAGCCGAAAGACCAGCTATTAATACTGATAAAATTTTCTTTTTCATATTTAACCCTCCTTATTAACCTAAAATTTCAGCTACTTTATCAATAGCGTAAATGTCAGATACGTTAGTGTATGCTGGGTAAATTCTATCTAAAGTGATTGCTTTCATATATCTACCGTAAATTACGATATTACCACTTAAATATTCAGCTGTAAAGGCCGTATCACTAAGTTCCTTAGTTTGATAATCAACCTTTGTGTTAGTATCCAAGTTGAGTAGTAAAGCTTCTAATACTACTTTGCCTTCTACTGCGCTCTTAATACCGATTATCCATCTATAGTGAACGCCGTCAACTAAACCGTTAATAGACATTGGTGATGCACTTGATGCGCTACCCCATTGTCCACTATATCTACTAGCATCGTCAAATCTCATACCACTATTATTAACACAAACAACTTTGTTAGGTCCGTAGAAGGTTACACGGTTATTATCAGTTTCACTTAACGCACTGCCATCTAATTTAGTATGACCAGTACCAACTAATACGCCAGCAACTCTATCAGTAAGTGATCCAGTTGTTTTCTTCATAAAGAAGCCAAGCCATGGGATGTTCTTGCCAGTAAAGTCCATAACGATATATGATTTAGCGCCGTAATTACCGTTGTATGAAATGTATGGAACGTCGTCATTCTTTACAGTATAGTGATTTCCTTGATACCAACCTGGTTGTAATTTAACTTGAAGATTATCGTTAATACTGTCGTATGCGTAAGCAGTAATGCCGTTATCATCTAAGAATGATTGAGCGTTTGCAGAAATTGTTTCAGCATATTTAGTAGCGTTTAACTTAACGTTATCAATATAGATTGGAGTTTTGTCTTCCATTTCTTCAGTGGCATAGAAGCTAATAGCAAGTCTCCAAGCTTGATTGTTGTATGCTTCCCAGTTAGCGTTATATAATTCACGTGTAACGGTAATAGTAGTCCAAGTTTCAGCAGGAACTGTTCCTTCGTATTGTTTTGCAATAGATATTCCACTTACTACTGGTTTAAGTTTAAAGCTCATATCGCGTTCAGCGTAAACGTCAAAGCTAATAGAATCAAGAGTTCTTGCTAAGAACATAAAGTCTAAGAACTTAGCCGACATACCAACTACTATTTCAGTATTTGCACCGTTTAAGTAATATCTTATGCTTTGATTACCTTCGTTGATGTAAGCAGAGTTAGTTTGCATAGTTAAACCTGTTCCAAATTGACCTGCTACGATTGCACCGTAGTTTTCAAAGAAGTCGAGGCCCATATCAACCTTTGGATCAAAGGTTACGTCAACAGTTGTAGAAGCTGCACGTATTCCTTCTTGCATTGAATCGTAGTATAAACGATAAGTACCACTCTTAGTATAACTGAAAGCACCGTTTTCGCTAATAGTTACTGCTTCGCCGTCTGGATCGGTTACTTTAAATGCATAAACGCCATCTTGATCATCAACATAGTCACTTACGTTTACAGTTGTATCTAATGGATAAGTTGTTCTAAATCCTGTTTTAAAAGTGGTTGCAACGTCAAGTTCGTGAATATCGTTAACACCAGTAAAAGGAGCGTAAACCGTA
Organism: Christensenellaceae bacterium; assembly: GCA_045589175.1. Classification (GTDB taxonomy): domain Bacteria; phylum Bacillota; class Clostridia; order Christensenellales; family Borkfalkiaceae; genus HGM11416. The sequence continues at coordinate 18,915 of JAZNFS010000024.1, read as the reverse complement.
TCCCACTTAGTTGGTACGCCAAATCTACCGTAAGCAACGATACTACCTGTTAGAGAGTAGTTTGCCCAATCAATAGTAGCGCCCGAAATAGTGGTTAACTTCTTCGACCAGTCAAATTCACGTTCACAAGTATCTAAGTTAACAAGAATAATTTTTACAGTAAGTGAAGTTTCAGTTGCATCGGTGAAACCAACGATATAACGATATCTATAGTTGTCATTTAAAGCTACGTAACTTGCAGGACATGGAGCGGTAACACTACCATCCATACCACTGTTAAATCTACCATATTGGTCTGGTCTGTAAGTACATTGAGCAGTACTGCTATATTTATCAGGTCCGAAAAGCGTAATACGGCTTGAGTCTGTTGGTGAGAAAGTGCTACCATCGTTGTAAGTTAAACCGTTATGAATATAAATACCTTTTTTACCATCTGCAATGTTGCTTGTAACTTCGTCACAGAAGAATGCAAGTTGTGGTAAGTTGTTTCCTGTAAATTCAAACATTACGTAAGTATCTTCGCCAAAACCACCGTTATTACCGTTGAATGCAAGATATGGAACGTTACCATCACTAATTGAGTTAGTGAAATAACCAGCGTCAAGCGAAACGCTACCATCACCACTTACTTCAGTATAATCGTGAACAGTCATATTGTTTTCATCAAGCCAAGCTTGGCCTTCTTCAGTCATAACTTGTAGTGGACGAACTGTAACCTTTTGGCTACCTGAGCGTGATTGACCGTCTTCTGTAGTTACCGAGAAGTTGAAAGTATAAGTACCTTCTTCTGGGAATTCATAAGATGTTTGGTTAGCATCAAATTCAACCTTTCCACCTTCATATTCAACGCTATCCATAGAGAAAGACCATTCGTAATATGATTGAACTGCAACGTTTAAACTTGCTTGAAGGTCTGAAAATTTAATGCTTGTTCCTGCACGGTAAATGTGAGTTCCGCGAGAGTAAGACCAAGAAATTTCTGGAACAACAACTTGAATTTTAGTTGAAATAGTAGTTCCTGCATATTCACCATCGTTAACCGTATAAGTTAATGTGAAAGTGCCAGGATAATTTGGCGTCCATGTGAATCTAGACTTTAAGTCTATTTCGTCGTCAGTTTCGTCGCTCGTTAAAACTAAGGTATAATCGTTAGAGTAATTTGGATCGATATATTCGTCTGCCATAATCGATTCACCAAGTTCTATAACGTCAAGATAACCTTCGTTAAAAGTCAAACCGACTTCTTCACCAGTACCGCCTTGAGGTAACACTACGCAAGCAGAAAGACATAAACTGCTCATAGCGATACATGATAAAAGAATTAGTAAAATTTTTCTCATCAATTAAGCCTCCTTATAAGGTAATATAATTATTCCGTCGCCGGAATGTAATTCAATTTTTAATTTGCCGTTTTCAAGTTTTATAGTTTGCCATTTACCCTTAAAATACAAATCGGCAACCGTGTATTTTTCATTAAACGTTACTTGCGTAAATTGCTTTTCAGTTTTATACTTTTTAACGTAATGTATCGGGTCGGCAACGTTGGTTGCATAGTACATATATTGCCCGCGCTTTTTATCGAATAACTCGCTTATAAGCAGACTTTCTTTATCAACCTCAACATCTTCAACTTGCGAAAGTTCGCCACCTTTTACAAGGTCTAAAAAGGTTGGTTTTGTAAACAACGGTGGGGTTGAAAAAAATGCGTTTGATTGATATTCAAAATCGCATAGTAGCGGAGCAATTTTCGTAATTTCGGCATTTAATTTTTTAACGTGATAATACGCTTTAGTTTTTTCGCCGTGGCGAGTCATTAACGCTTTGCCATCGATAAACATTTCGCCGTTTGTTTTATTGGCTTGCTTTGTCCAGTAAGTAAAGTATGAAAACTCTTTTACGCCAAAGCCTAATAAAACGTTCTTTTGAAATTCAAACACCCTTTTGTTTGGCATCATATGATAAGGCTTTTTGCCTATATTCATTGCAAAACTTTGCATTACCATATGCATTTCAACCTTGCGCTCTTTACATACTTTTGCTATTATTTCTAAACACGCAAAATAATATTTGCCAATATTTGACTTATCGGATGATTTACGATAAGGATAGCAGTCTACCATTATATAATCCGCGCCCGTTTTGTCAATAAACATATTTAAATATTTTTCGTATGCATCGTGAAGATTTTTACCCTTTGGGCAAATCCTAAACGCTAAGGTTGGCAAAATTAAAGGATTTAAATTACAATGTACGAATATTTTTTCATCAATTCTTTTAAAGGCCTTAAAAATTTCGCCAATTGCTTCTAAAAGTGGGTGAAAGGGTTCATCCATAAGTTGAACGCCGTAAAAACCCTTTTCGTTTTTATAATCTTTTATGCAATCTTTTAAAAACTCATCAAGTTCGCTTTCAGTTGCAAACTTTTTGTTTTCACCAATTAAACCGTTACTTTCTTTTGAAAGATCAAAAATTCTTTCATCAACGATAATAATTTTTTCAATCCCTGCTTCAACGGCGTTTTGCATAACTCGCTTTGTTTCCGAAGTTTCCCACTCTTCGCCGTTGTACGCAGCAGTTCTTTGCATAAACAATAGGTTAAAACCACATTCTTTATACTCTTTATACCTTTCCACCGTTCTAAAGTCATCTGTTTGATAAATAACGTCGTCTATCCAATAATAGCCTTGTGGCGGTGGAGAGTAAGCGTAAATAGGGAATTTTTTATCCCTATTTTCGCTAAAATATTTTTTATATACCGCCATAAAAATTAACCTTTTAAGCCCCCTGTTGTCATATTGGTTAAAATTAGGTTTTGCGCGCTCGCGTATAATATAATAATAGGAATAGATGAAATGGTTGCGGCTGCAAAATAAATTGGCTTAGAGTCTTCTACCCAATAAGTACCGTCTTTAAACAAATACATACCGTATGCAAGGTTTGGATAGTTTCTCATATAAATCATTGAAATTGAGTAGTTATTCCAAATACCTATCGCTTGAGTAATAGCAATCGCTACCAAACAAGGTATGATTTGTGGAAGTATAATTTTTAAAAGTATTACTAAGTTGTTTGCACCTTCTATCTTTGCAGATTCTGAATAAGATGCACTTATACCCTTAAAGTATCCGTAAAATACTATAAACGCAAAGTCAAAACCCGATGCCCATTGCATCCAAATTAAATATGGATTGTTAACAAGGTTTAAAGCAACTGCTAATTTGTATTGTGCAGGGCCTGCACCGATAATAGGAATAGTATTTGCAAAAATAACAACGCCATACAATAAATTCTTTCCTGGGAAGTTAAATCTTGCAAGTGCATAAGCAAGCATCGCGCTTGAAGCAACGTTTACGAATACGTGAACAACAAGTATCCATAATGAGTTACCTAACATATCGAAATATGTATAATATTCCCTATACATAGCAACTTCTGGATCGCTAACCGCTACCTTAAATTCGGTAAATATTCTTTTATAGTTAATAAAGCGCCATTCTTTAGGAAAAGCTAAGCTGTTAGTAGCATACGCTTCCATCGTTTTTAGCGAGTTAATAATTGCCCAAAACATTGGGTATAAACATATCAATGCAAATAACGTAAATATTACAAAAAAGAATACGTAAAGGATTTTAGTTTTTAAACTAGATTTTTTAAAATATAACTTTTCCATACTATACCTCTACGTTTGTAAATATTTTTTCAAGTGCCCATTTACCGAAAATAACTACTGGCATAGTTAAAATAGTAAGAGTAAGACCTAAAGCCGCAGGATATCCGTAGTTGTTTGAACCGCCGTTCGATAACATATACGTTAAGTTAAACAATTGGAAACCAATGGTTGACGTTTCATACGCACCACTACCGTTTGTAAACAACCATACGTTATAGTCGCAAGTGAATATACTACATAGCGAGAAGGTTAATAGCGTACAAATAGTTGGGCTGATACAAGGAATTGCTATTTTAAATAATTCAGTTCCAAAATCTGCACCGTCGAGCTGAGCAGACTCAAACAATTCGGTTGGAACACGAGTGTAAGCACCTGTTAAAACCGCATTGTTTCCAATAAAGCCCATTAATACTTTTACCGATAAAATTGTTGTAAATGCCGTAACTTCCGAACTTAAAAGACCGCCGTGTGTAGCTTCAAAAGGAAGTTCTGCACCTAATTTCTTTATTAAAAGAGTTATAGGTCCGTTATAAGCAACCATTTCTTTTACAAGTAACGTCCAAATAATCGAGCCCATTAAGCTTGGAACTATGTAACAAACCCTAAAAATATAGTGCCCCGTAATTTTTCTTGTTAAAACGTAGGTTGTTATTAGGGATACAGGGAAACATAATAGTTCCCCCGCTATCCATAAAATAAACGAACGTTTTAATGAGTCTCCCAAGTTAACGCCAAACATGTCCTTATCTGAAAAGGCTTTAAAAACTGTTTCAAAGTTTTGCCATGTAAACTCACCCGCATTATTTTGGAAAGAAAGAGCGATAGAAGATGCGTTAACGTAAAACCAAAAGACTAAAAATTGCGCGACTGGAAATAAAACCATCAAATAAACAAAGGGAAAGTCCTTTCTTTCAAGCCTTGAATATTTGCTTCTTTTTTTCTCTGTCGTAACCATACTATTAATTTAAACCCGCTTGACTTTTATATTTTGACCAGTTTGCCACGATGTTATTATATTCAGCGTTTAATAAAGTGCTTGCAGCATCAAAGTACACACTTAAACTACCATTTTTTACACCATCTTTATAGATTGTTGCGTTTGAAGTTGTTACAACGTGGTTAGGAATATGACCTTGAGCTACAGATGTAAATTCTGCGTTAGTTGCTAATAATTGGAATCTGTAACCGTTTGCACGTGCTGAAATTAAACTAAAATAGTTGTTTGCAGGAATCTTTGAAGAGTTATTAACGAATTCATATTCTGAATCAGTAATAACTTCTGCATAGTAAGGAGTTGCACCGTTTGCTAATTGAGTGAAAGTTTTACCAAAGTCTTCACTTGCCATCATTCTTAAAAGTTTAGCAGCGATTTCTTTCTTTGGTGTGCCTTTTGCAATAAATGCAAGGTGTTCAACGCCTCTTGAGTAAGAAACACCTCTTGCTCTTGCTACTTCTTGAGCGTCAGCTTCTTCTAAAGCAATACCTTTATTTGTTTGAACAGCTGAAATAATTTCTTCAATTGATTTGTTTTCATCAACTAAACCGATAATATACGATAATAATGCATCCGCTTCTGCATCAGAAAGATTGTAAGAAGTGCCAGCGCCAAATAATTTTTTGCCAAGTGCTGATACTACTGGGAAGTTAACAAAGTTGATATCGTGAAGTTTAGTTTTGTAGTTAAGTCTAACTTCGTTTAAGAACCAGTCACCGTTAAACATAAATACTGCATCGTCAGAATTACCCATAATTTTTGCTTGAGCTTGGTCAAGGTCTTGGTTTGTTGAACCAGGTGCTGAAATGTGTTTATCAAACGTTCTGTATGCAACGTTTAACATTTCTTTAACTGCATCGTGCTTAAATAAGTTTTGTGCGTCTGTATCGCTTAGGTTGTTACCTTGAGCATCTTCAAATGACCAGAATTGATCGTAGAATTCTCTACTGTATTGAGCCATTAAAGTGTTTAAGAAGCATTTAGCGTAACCGTTTGATGTTCCAGGAACGTAAGTAATAGGGTAAGTGCGTGTAACAGCTGAACCTGCCTTACCATTTGCTCCTAATAAAATAGCTTCAAATGCAGCGAACATTTCATCGGTTGTTCTTGGTAATTGAGTGATACCGTATTGTGCCAATTTTCTTGTGTTAACAACTAAACCAGCTGAGCTTTGTACCCAGTTAAAACCTGTTACTTTATCAGTTGAATCTGTAATAAATGGAACAACGTCTGGTGATAATTTTTCAAGAACTGTTAATTCTTCTTCAGTGCCATCGTAAGAAATAGGCTTTTCATCGTAAACTAAATCGCTAAGTTCTTCAACTAATAAACCGTATTCGCCCTTTTCGCCTACCTTATCAACAATTACGTCACCAGTAATGTAAAGGTCAACTTTCATTTTGTCGTACTTTTGGTACAATTCTTGAACAACAGTATCACCGTTAATTGATCTGTCTGGTGTTAAAATGTTTAACTTATAACCTTCTTCAGCAAAAGCAGCTTCAAATTTAGTTTTAAGTTCGTAAATCCAGTCAACGCCGAAACCAGCTTTAACAACCTTAATGGTAATAGTGTTTTCGTCAACTTCTGATGGATTAATAGAACCAGGGTTCTTGCCAGGGTTAGGGCCACCACAAGCTGTTAGTCCGAAAACGGACACTAAAAGTACTGAAAGCATTAAAGCAATCATTTTCATAAACTTTCTCATTTTTTGAGTCCTCCTGCATTATCTGCATTTTTTTATTTTTTTCTTCTTTAGGCTTGCCAAGCGATTTGCAAAAAAAAGCTCAAAATTTTAGCAATATCCCCTGGCCTAGAAATTATAACATAGTTAACACAAAAAGTACATAGTGGTTTTAACGATAAACATAGTGGATATGACGCTTTTTTGGCGCGCGCATTGACACAAGAATGTTTGAATGCTATTATATGGATATGGAACACATTATACTGCAATATTTATCTAAAAACGGAATACGCTTACACCATCTTTTGTCAACTTACGAAATGGATAAAAGCCAATTTTTAAAAGCCGAAACACACGTTATGTACGAAATTTTTTATTTAATTTCGGGCAAGGTTCAATATTCTATAAACGGAAAAATTTATAACATTATGCCAAAAAGCATAGCCATTGTTCCCAAAAATACACTTCACTCGGTTATTTTTCCAAAAGACGTGGAATGCGAGCGCATTTCTGTGCTTTTTTCTGATAAATTATTTCCCTCTTTTAACGATTTTGATATTTTAAGCGCGCTTGATAATTCAAAAAACTTTTCGTACGTTATTCCAAAGCAAGTAGTTAAGGAATTCAAACTCGACGAAATAATTAAAAAATGTGAAAAACAATGTAGTTCAAGCGACTCGTTTGTCGACCTTGATTTAACGATAACCTTACTTCAATTTGTTAAAAATGCCAATAAGGCAATTAGCAAGATATTAAGCAATCAAGACCAACGCCAACATTCGGTAAAAACTTACACCGTTTCACACAGTTGCATTCAGTATATCAACAAGCATATAAGTAAGAAAATAACTCTTAAAGACTTAGCCAACGCCTTAAACTTAAGCGAATCACATATTCGCCAAACCTTTAAAAAAGAAACGGGAACTACGCTTACGAGCTATATTCAACAACAAAAAGTTCAATACGCTCACCAACTTTTATCCGAAGGAATGCAACCAAGCTTAGTTGCGATAGAACTTGGCTACGATTATTATTCAACCTTTTACGATCACTACGTTAAACGTTACAATATGCCACCTCGCGCTTTCGCAAAGGTTGACGAGCAACGGCTTTGGGAAAACGACGAACTCGTTAAACAAAATAAACAAAAAAAATAAATTAAAATTAAAAAAAACGGGGCTATATATCGATTAATGATGCTTTCATCAATCTTTATAATGCCCATTTTTGTTTATAAAATGTACCATATCGTTATAAAACAACTAAAATTAGAAGGTTTAATTTTTTTCTATAAAAAAACCCACTATACGGCGCAAAAATGCGAAATATAGTGGGTTTCATTTTTATTACAAATAATTTTAATACGCTTCACTTTCTCATTTTTTAAATAGTGGCGTATTTTTTATTTTAAACCATCTTTTCCCTATTAAACTGATTAACCTTTTTACTCCTCGTATATCAAGGTTTCAGGATGCGAAAATTTTAATTTAATTTGTTTTTGCGTATTAATAAGCAAATTTAACTGCCCCGGTTCTTTCGTGCCCATTCTGGTTTCCATAATTAATTTTCGATATGGCTTAAAACCGCACTTTTCTTGTACTCTTTTCGATCTTAAATTAAAATCGTAATATCCACAAGTTAAAAAATCAAGGTCAAGCTCGTTAAATAAATAATCGATTATAGCTTTTACCGCTTCGGTCATTATGCCTTTGCCCCAATAATCTTTGCTTAAAACGTAGCCTATTTCTCTGCCCTTATAATCAAAAAATTCGCTTAATTTATCTTCCATTCCGTATTTTTCAACCCCGAGCGAGCCTATAACCTTACCTGTTTCTTTTAAACAAATGGCAAAAGTTTTATCCTCCTCAATAAATCTATTTAATATCTCTTGGCTTTTCTGTATACTTTCATGATGTTGCCAACCTGCCATTTCACCAACGCCTTCAACCGAAGCATACTCGTAAAAATCAGCTAAATCACTTTGAGTAAACGCCCTTAAAATAAGCCTTTCGGTTTGAATTTTAACACCATTGGTTTTAAATTCTACGTTCATAATTTTTATTTCCTTATATAAAAATTTTAAGTAAACACCAATAAATTGTTTTTTAATCTTTTTTATCAAAAAGTTGCCCTATAAGTCTATTAACACCACTTTCGGTGATTTAAATTAAAAAGTTATTTTGGCAATTTTACACACTTTTCTTTAGTAATAAGTTTCCATATTCCCCTAAATGGTTTATTATTAACAATATCTAAAAGACCTAGCGCCATTCGGTGTGTTACCATACCTTCGCTTGCATACGAAAGAGAACGGATACTCATGCTTTGAATGGTTTTCATAGCAAAATATGCGTTTTTAATTTTGGTTTGTTTATCTTCGCTATCCTTTCCAAGCGAAGCAAATTTTATCATACATTTAAAAACAAAAGTAATTAAACCAAAAATAAATTTTCCGCCTGCACTCTTATAATCGCGCATTGGGGTATTTAAATCGTATGGGCGAGATACTGGGACTAAAGTTATTTTTCTTCCAATAACCTTTTCAAAATCTTCGGTTGTAATATTTAAAAATCTTTCTTTAGTTGCATATAGGTTGGCTATTTCAAGCGAAGATATAAGCCTTTCACCATTAGTTATTTCGTAGGATTTTTCCAATATAACACTGTTTACGTCACTGCATAATTGAAATTTATAAATTCCGTTTTCTAAACGCCAAGCGTCGTTATGATAATATTTCATATCACAAACGTCAACCCTAACAGTAACTCGTTTTTGTTCGCCTGGCTCAATATAAACCTTTTCAAATCCACGAAGTTCGCGAAGGGGTTTAATAAATTCCGTTTTAGGCGCTTCAACAAATAGTTCAACTACTTCACTACCTGCAAACTTTCCCTCGTTTTTTATGGTTACGCTAATTACAAATTCGTTATTTTCTTGATTAAGCGTCATATCGTGATAACTAAACTTCGTATATGAAAGGCCATAGCCAAATGGATAGCGCACCGGAACGTTAAAACTGCTATAATACCTATACCCCACGAAAATACTTTCTTTATAAAGGTCGTTGGTGGTTTTTGCAAGTTCATCACCAAAAGGATGATCGCTATAATGATATGGCCAACTTTCACAAAGCCTACCCGATGGACTAACCTTACCAAAAAGCAATTCGTAAGTAGAACGACCACCCTCTTGCCCTGGTAAATACATATTTAAAATAGCGTCTGCTTTTTCAGCCGAATCAAGTTCAATTGGACTTCCACCATAAATAACGAAAACAACCTTTTTACCCAAGTTGCACAATTTTTCAATAAGCGTTCTTTGATTTTCAGGTAAAAGCATATTTTCACGGTCAAAACCCTCGCTTTCTGCGTATTCAGTTAAACCGCCGAAGAAAATAATGGTATCGGCAGTTTTCGCACTTTCAAGCGCACTATTTACAAGCTTTTCATCAGCTTTTAAACTGCTTTCTTTATAGCCAACTTCGTAACGGTAATTAACCCCGTTTTGATCAAAAGCATTTTTAGGCGTAACCAATTTATACGGGCGAAGAAGTGAAGATCCTGCCCCCTGATAACGCATTTTTTCAAAAAGTTCACCTATAACCAAATAATTACCATTTTCATCTAACGGTAAAAGGTTGTTTTGGTTTTTTAAAAGAACCGCACCTTCACAGCTAATATCGCCCGACAAAAGCGAATTTTCTTCAAAACAAGGCTCTTGAACGCGCGCTCCATCTATACCGTTATACACCATATTAAGAACGCGTTTAACCGACGTGTTTAATATTTGCTCACTAACCCTTCCTTCTTTTACTGCGTTTATTATAAGTTGATTGTTGTGCAAAATATCACCCGGCATTTCTAAATCAAGCCCAGCGTTAAGCCCTGCCACTCTGTCGTTAACCGCGCCCCAGTCGGACATTATAAGCCCATCAAAGCCCCATTCTCCCCTTGGAATATCGGTTAAAAGTTTTTTGTTTTCCGAAGCGTAAGTGCCGTTAACCTTGTTATAGGCGCACATTAGCGTTGCAGGCTTACCTTTTTTTACTATATGCTCAAACCCTTTAAGATATATTTCACGAAATGCGCGCTCGTCAACGATTGAGTCACCAAAATACCTATTTTCTTCATTATTATTACAAGCGTAATGCTTAACCGAAGTACCAACGCCCCTATCTTCAATTCCTCTAGTAAGCGACGCTCCCATAAGCCCACTAATGAGTGGGTCTTCTGAAAAGTATTCAAAACTTCTTCCGCAAAGTGGATTACGCTTAATGTTTACGGCAGGCCCTAAAATTAAATGAACGCCGTAATGGTTGCACTCCTTCCCCATAGCCTCGCCCATTTTATAAACAAGTTCTTTATTCCAAGTAGAGCCCGAGGTTACAGCCGTTGGAAAGGCTGTAGCAGGCTCGGTTTCACCAAGCCCTATTTGTTTTGAATCCTCTCTTTTTTTACGCAAACCGTGTGGTCCATCAGTTAAAAAAATCGACGGTATATCAACCCTTGAAACTTTGTTGGTATGCCAAGATTTATGCCCGCTTAAAAGACAGGCCTTTTCCTCTAAGGTAAGTTTTTCTATAATTTGATCAATATCTCTCATAATAAACCTTAAATCAGTTATATCTATTAAAATATTCTAAAAGAACGTGATAGGTAATTGAATCTTCTTTATGAATTTTATAAGGGCCGTCGTTAGTGGTATCGTCGGTGTATTGGTTCGCCCAAAGATTAAAAATTTCTTCATATGATGCCGTTCTTAAGTCGGTTTTTAAAACGGTTTCACCATTTTCATCTGGTAAAAGCCACATTTTATTAACCAATATACCCCAAGAACTGTCCCAGTAACCGACTGAAACAGTTTTATAGCTCCAAATAGTCCAGCCAAGCCCCGTTTTATCGTATTCGCCAAGATATTCAAGCCATGCATTCTTGTCGCCAAAGAAGTTAAATTCGCCAACGAATTTAGGTACGTTATAATCGGTTAAAGAAAGTTGTGCATACATAAAATCGTAAAACAACCAGTTTGGCGTTAACGAAGAAGTCCAGTTATAAAAATGGTATTGATATAAAACGTTTTGCCAATCGTATTTTTCAGGCTTTGGTAGTGATAAGAAGAACCAAACGCCCTCAATTGATATAACGTGTTCGTTATCAACTTCGCGAATTGCTTGGTATAACTTATTCATAACTCTCCATTGCTTAGGACCAGTTCCCATTTCTTTTCTACTAGTAGGTTCGTTTACAAGGTCGTAAGCAAGAATAGTTGGAGCTAAATCAGCTCGTTCATAAACGTAATGCTCGGCAATTCTACGCCATAAATTGCACATAAATTCAATATAGTTTTCGTTATCCCAAAAGTCGATGTCACGCGTACCGCAGTGTTCAAAACCGCTTTGTCCACCCATAACGCCGTGCATATCAATAATAACTCTTAAATCGTATTTTTGCGCCATTTCTAAAAACCAGTCAAGTTTTTCAAAATCAAAAGGATAACTATCAAAATCTATAGTTTCGCAAAGCTCTTCATCCGTGCGTCTGTATCTATCCTCGGTTGAAAGAAAATTGCGGTAATACATAGGAAGTCTTATAGTATTAAGCCCTAAATTTTTAATAAATTCAAAATCGTATTCGGTGCAATACGAACTAAAATATGCGTTATTTAAATTTTCCAACTCTTCATTTGAAAATCTTTCAGCTAAAATGGCATCCATTTCTTCTTGATAAATTTCTTCGTATTCTTCAACAATGCCATCTTCGTTTACCTTTTTAAAACTACCATCTTTATTTAAAAGTGGGCCGATAGAGTTAACCGTCATCCAACCTTCGGTTAAAAATAGATTACCAAAGTTTACACCTTTTATTTCAAAAAGGTCGCCGTTTTCATCGTATAACGCCTTACCTTTTGCAATAATCATTGTTCCGCCGTCTGTTCTTTGAATATAAGTTGGCACCTCATATTTATAATTCTTACGATAAATATGCCCCCAAGTTATAACGCCTGCAACAAGAACAACTACTACGCCTAAAATTACGCCCAACGTAACAAAAATCTTTTTTATAATTCTTTTCATATATTTTTATCTCCTCTTTACTCTTTTATCTCTTTATTTTGCCTGGAATCGTTAAATATAATTTTAAAAACAAAGAAGAATACAACCATTGAAATTGTGCTGGTTACCATAGTTTTTATAAATGCGGTTAAGGAGTTTGTAAACTCGTAATGCACGCAGAAAATATTTATAAATCCCCATAGTGCGTTAGTAAATAACGAAACCAATACCCAACCTATAAAATACCAAAGCGCTTGATACCAAGGGTTGCCGTGTGATTTAAAGGTAATATTTCTTTGCAAAGGAAAGTTTATACACTGCGCCGTAAACACCGCAATTTCAAAAGCAATAAAATTTCCAAGCCCACCACCGATTTTTACGTTATTTGCACTATCGTAAAGCACCGGCTCGTTAAATATGCCGAATATTGCGCTTGTTCCGTCACTCCACTTCCAAAGTTCTATCTCTGGCCACACGAAAGGTTTCGAGGCAAGGCTTTTGAAAGCGTACGGCAAAAACAACATAACTAAAAACTGCCACACCGTAACGCTACAACTGAAAATTAAAAAGTTAGTAAACTGCGCTATAAGTTCTGCCCCTTTTGGATGTAAATGCTTAAATCTTTTCCACCTAACTATAAAAAATCTACAAAACGAGCTTGCTCTAAATTTTAAAATGGCACGCTTAGCTTTTGCTTTTTTAGCATCTACTTCATCAAGATTCGCAATGCTTTCGCTTATAAAATTTTGTTCTTCTTCGATATAAGGTTGATATTTTTCGCTCATATTTTCCTCTAAATATTAAGTAGTAGCAAAACCACTACTATTATTATATCTCAAACATTATAACATAAAACATTATTCTTTTCAATAGCTTTAACAAAAACTATACTAAAAAATTTTTCAGCAAAAATACCACATAAAATAATAAAAAGTGCCGATATAAGCTCGTTATCGGCACTTTTGGATTAAATATTAAATTATTTAGTTGAAATAATTATTGTTCGTTTTTATAAATTTCTTTAAAGTATTTATATGTATCAACCTTTAATTCACCGCAAGCAGCTTCATCGCAAGCGATAATTCCGTCCTTGTGAAGTTGTAACGCACTAATAGTCCAAGCGTGATCAACGCCACCTTCAACGCAATGACGAAGTGCACGCGCCTTATTGTGACCGCTAATTAAAAGTAACACTTGCTTAGAATCGCAAACCGTTCCTACGCCAACAGAAACTGCAGTTTTAGGAACTTTATTAACGTCGTTATCAAAAAAGCGTGAGTTAGCAATTAAAGTATCTTCAGTTAAAGCGCGAATGCCAGTTCTTGAAGTTAACGAAGTAAATGGTTCGTTAAACGCAATGTGCCCGTCAACACCGCTACCGCCCATAAACAAATCTATACCGCCAAGTGATGCAATTTTTTGCTCATAGCGAGCACATTCAGCTTCTAAATCATCAACCATGCCGTCTAACATATTGATATTTTCAGCAGGAAGGTCGATATGATTAAAGAAATTTTCGTGCATAAAATACCAATAGCTTTGGTCGTGTTCTTTTGGAAGTCCAACGTATTCATCCATATTAAAAGTAACAACGTTTTTAAAGCTAACTTCGCCAGCTTTGTTCATTTCAATTAGTTTTTTATAAACGCCAAGCGGTGAAGAACCCGTTGGCAAGCCAAGAACGAAAGGACGATTTTCCTTATGGTTGTTAATCGCATTAGCAATGTGTTTTGCAGCCCATTCACTCATTGAAGCGTAATTGTCTTTGATAATTAGTTTCATTTTATATGCTCCTTAATTCGTAATAATTTTAACAATATAACTTAAATATTATATTCTTTTTTAGCATTTTGATTATACACTTTATTAAGTAATTTGTAAAGGTATTTGTTAGCCTTTTAAGGAAAATAACTTTAAAAATTAAAAAAGAAGAGTAATGATATGCACCCCAAAAGCTCTTCCTTTTAAAATATATTTTATAAAAAATCAATCTTGCTTTTTAATTACCTTATTTTGCCAAGATTTTTTACCGCAGTTTGGGCACTTCATAAAGCGTGTTCTTCCTAAATGCATTGATAAATTTACCGATTTATAGGTTGGAACGTACCTATAACCACACTCTTTACATTCATAATAACCCGCAATTTGTTCAATTTTAACGGCAAAGAAAATCCCTACTAAAAAAGGTATAAAACCCGAAAAAACAACTAAAATTCTTTGCCAGTCCTTCATAGGCAAATATGCGCCCAATATTATGGGAATAAATAAAATAATAAGCGAAAGTCCGCCTATAACCCATTCAAGCGCAAGTAAACTTTTGTCGTTATCTTCTTTTTGTTTAAGCATTTCAAGCAGTTCTTTTTCTAATTGACTATTTTTGTTTTCCATCGTTACAATCTCCCCAGTTAATAAATCGGTTACGCTAATTTTTAAAAGAGCGCAAAGTTCAAGCATAATAGAGGAATCTGGCATAGTCCTACCCGTTTCCCACTTTGAAACGGCTCTATCGGTTACCGCTAATTTTTCGCCAAGCTGTATTTGAGTTAGCCCCAAAAGTTTTCTGCGCTCGGCAATAAATTTTCCTATTTTTACTTGATCCATATTGCACTCCTTATGCTTATATTATACCATAAACCATTAAAAAGTCCACCTACCAGCGGTTGAATGGGGAGTTATCAACCTACAGTAGAGTTATATCATTAAAAAACAGGTTTTTACGCAACCTTTTGCCCATCAATATTACTTGTAAGTTTATTTTGTTCACTATCGCCCAAATTTTCGTAATCTTGCTTGCCAACTATCGACTCCAACTCTTTTTGGGTTTGTTCTTCATCGAAGGTAGCGTAACGAATATGTAAAACGTCGCCTGCGTCAAACTGTTTATCGCCTTGATTATCAATTTGCTCGTAATGGGTTTTACTTTCAGTAATTGAAAGCAAAAAGAAATTTGCTGGCCAAAGAATATCTTTTGAATGCATATTTTCAGCAAAAGAGCCCTTTTTAATGGTAACGTGAGTATCGATAACCTTTCTTTCGCTTGTTTCCTCTTGCTCTTTTATTATATTATCAACGATATTATCGTTAATACCTTTCACGCCAAAAATTTCGGTAATTATAAAAGAAATTGCAACCGTAATTATAATAAACAAGAGATTATCAACACTACCAAACACTTCCAAAGCAAAAACTATTGCCGTAAGTGGCATTTTCATCATTGAGGAAACGCACGCCGATATACCAAGCATTAAAATTACCGTATAATAAGCGTTAGAAAAACCAAACCACTCATGCATACATTTTCCTATAATAGAAGCAATTATAGCCCCTAAAGCCAAGATTGGAACGAACACACCGCCCGTAAGCTTGTTAGCGTTAGCAAGTAAGGTTAATGAGGTTCTAACTAACAATAAAACCAAAAGGGCGTAAATAGCAACCTTGTTTTCTAAAAGCAAAGAAAAAATCTCGTGCCCCGTAGATATAAAGGAATAAGAGAACAAACCAAGCCCAATGGTTAAAGCATAAACGATAAAAATCTTTATACAATGTGGAACTTTTTTTAATTTTAGGTTAAAAAAGTTATTTATAACGTGATAATATTTTAAAAATCCCACGGCAAAAAGCCCAACGATAACGCCAACTAAAAGAGCAATCCACACATCCTTAACGGCAAGCGCTGTTATGGCAATATCGGGAAAAAGTGAAACGCTAAGCCCCAAAAGCGGGCACAAAATTTGCGAAACTATTTGTGCGCTTAAAACCGATATAACCCCTACTAATAAAATCATAGGCGAAATTCTTTGATGCGCCTCTTCAACGGCGAACAAAACGCCCGAAACCGAAGCTCCAGTTGCCACAGCAAAGCCTGCACACGCACCACCAGTCATAGCATACCTACTCCATACGGGATGTTTTTTCGCAAGGGTACTAACACTACCTTTACCTATAGCCGTTCCCATCAATACCGAAGGCCCTTCATTTCCCAATGGAACACCTATTAAAAAAGAAGTTAACGACATAAAAAATACGCCTATTAACGTTCTTAACCACTTAAAGGTAACTATACCGCGAAGCAACGCTATTGCCGATGGAATACCGCCCCCGCTAACCCTTGGTTGTTTTTTATAAACGTAAGAAAATAACAGGGCAATACCAAATAAAAGGATTAAGACTACCGGAATAAAATAAGGATTGTTAGCTAAAAAAATATACCCTTTTTCCGAAAATAATATCACGTGTTTTGCAAGCAGTTTATAAAGAATTACCGCCAAAGAGGTGATAATCCCCGTAATCGTTCCAAATATAAAGGCTGGAAATATTAAGTTGATAAAATGCCCTTTAAATTTACCCATTTTGCCCATTTATATTTTCCTCGTTCGTACAAGCAATTAACTAAAATAAGGTTTTAAGCACCTCGTATATTTTTTTTGCCATAAAATAAAATCCTAAATCCGTTGGATGACAAGAGTCAACGGAGCAATGCTCAAGAATTTCTTTTGGATAAAACTCTCTGCCGTCGATTAAATAAACGTTTTTATCACCGGCATTTAAAGCGTTTTGATAAGTTTTTTTAATAATTTCAAAACGTACGTCACCAAATGGTTTATACCCATCGGGCATACTTACAAACACAACGGGAGTGTTTGCGTGCTTTGGATTAGCCCTAAACGCCTTAAATAGTTTTTCGTGCGTGTTTTGAAGATGCTCAACGGTTGGAGCGTTGTGGTCGTAATCGCAAACGAAAACCGAACAGTCAACCCCTGCAAGATATTCAATCATTTTATCTTCAGCCCTAGCCGAGCCCGAAAATCCTAAGATTAATTGATCAACCTTTAACCATTCCGAAACATACGCTTGGTAGCAGTTGTTTGGTTTAGAAGCACATCCCCCTTGCGTTATCGACGAGCCGTAATATAAAATGGGGTCTTTATCCATATACTTGTTATACTCGCCTATCGTAGCCCCCTCGTTAAATTCTAAAGTTAAATTTTGAACACCGCTGTAAAGTGGCAAATACAAAATATAATTACGCATTTTGTCGCCGTTAAGGTTTACTTGAGCAACCATATCCGCCTCGCTTACGTCTAAAGACGGAACAAAATTGCCAGCAAATTTTTCTTTGCCGTTAACATCTTCGCAAAGGGTAAAGCCAGCGCTACCAACTAACGCCATATGGTTCATAAGGCATTTAGCGTATAATTTTGCGCTAAGTTTTATAAATTTCGCGTCGGTAGAAAAAAGTATTCTCATCCCCGCCGTACAGCGACTACCCCACGCGACGCCCGGGCTTATTTGCTCGGCAATTTGAGTGGGCATTTTTAAAAAACCCTTTCCTTCTTCAAACCAACCGCCATAAAGGTTGAACGGCTTACAAGGCAAGATAAAAATACTGCCACTTTCTTGAGTTACTTGCGTTTGAATAAAATTTTTATCAATTTTAGTAATATCCATAGTTAAACCTTACCTTTTTATAAAATTTGCTTAATTATTGTTTAATAGATGGTAAATTTTTTTAATCAATTTATTTTATAAGAAATAACTTCTTTTATTATACCACACGAACAAAACTTTTTCAACTACTTTTTGGGTTATAAAAATATTAGGTAGGCAAAAATAAAACCCGTCGCATTAAGTTCCAAACTGCTTTAAACTTACAACTTATTTATTTTAGCAAATTTTCGCTATTACAGCTTAAATTTAGTAAGCTTATTTTGGTTAAAAAACATTTTAATTTTAACTTTCTTACACAAACAGCCTTGCTAATCGCGTTATACCAAGGCTTTTGTGTTTAAATCGTTTATTTTTATGAGTTGTGATTTTTATTTATAAACTGCAAAATTATTATTTTTCTAAATGTTTCATAAAAACATATACACATCATTTTTTGGTTTTTACATATTATGTGTATGTTTTATATTCTTTTAAACAAGAACGATAAAAGAACGATAATATTTTATTATATTTTCTTCCTTTTCAAACGCAACACTCCAATTATTACCATCATAATCTTTTAATTCAATGTAAACAAATTCCGGATATGTATCATACCAAGCATCTATACATATATTGATTGTATCTTCAGCATTAAGTAGGTACCTTTTTTTGCCATCATAATAATCGTGATGTATAAATGTTATAGTATAATCATTTTTAGTTTGATTAGAAATTTCCAGTTTTGTATAAATTTCATCATTATCGAGAGTTAATTCAATGGATATTTTAGGTTTCAACTCTTGTTGTTTTAAAGAAATCTCTTTCAGTTTTGTATCTCTATATTGAATACTTGTAATTAATAAACCAATAGTTACACCATAAAATTGTAAAACATCTTCTTTGATGTTTAGTTCTGCTATAAATGGAATCATATAAATAAGTTTTATTAATATACTTTTTTACATTTCTTATATAAAGAGCACTTTATTTTAAAAATTTAAAATTTTTATTTTTTAAAAAATTTTTCTTAATTATTTTATATAAACATACCTTTATATACTATATAAATTATATATTTTAAT
>JAZNFS010000023.1:0-36773 GCA_045589175.1 Christensenellaceae bacterium | reverse complement strand
TCAATACTTTTTATTCCAACTTTTGAGTTAAAAATTGAATACGATAACGAAGGTAAAATTTCAACTGTTTATTACACCGAAAATTGTTGTGGTTATGTTTATGACTATAAGAAATTTAGATATTAAATAACAAGATGGTGGGATATTAACATATTTTATTTTGACTATGATTTTATTTGTAAACACAAAAAGTGGCGGTAATCAATCTATACCGCCTCTTTTTTATCTTTAAAAAATATTAAGTTTTGTTAAAATTTGTTTTGTTGTTAAATTAACGTTAGAATAACTAAGCTCGTTTAAGCTAAAAGGTAAATCACAACAGCCACTTAGCTTAATAATTTTATAGTTATTTTTAATATGTTCGCTTTCGGTTTGAATACAATCTTTTATCGACTGCTTTTCAATTTGATTGCAACAATTAATTAAATTATTCAAACAGCCAAACTTATTTATAAGCTCGCTTGCGCGTTTAGGACCAATACCGCGTGCGCCCTTTATATTATCTGCACTATCACCCGTTAAGCTTTTAAAGTCGGCATATTTATCGGGGCTAATATTAAACTTATTAAGCAAATAATTTTTATCACAAATCACGCTATTATCACCGCGATATCTAAACACAATAACGTTATCGGTTATAAGTTGAAAAAAATCGCTGTCAAAAGATGAAATTATTATCTTGTTTTCTTGCCCGTAGGTTAAAGAATAACTTGCAATTAAATCGTCGGTTTCGCAAACGGTGGTTTCATATCTTTTAATATTTAAATAATCTAAAACCTTATAAATATCGTTAAGTTGAGTAAATGGATTTTCACTTTCATCAACAAGCGAATAATCAACTCTATTAGCCTTATAGTTTTCATCTAACTCTTTGCGTTCGTTGTGGTGTTCGCCATCAAAAAGCACTAAAACGTGCGTTGGTTCAAACCGTTTTATCATTTTTAAAAGCGCGCCAGTAAACCCAAGAGTGCCCTGAATTTGTTTACCCTGTTTATTAACGATTCTAGCCGGCATACCAAAAAACATTTGAAAAAGCAAGTTCGAGCCGTCAATCAATAAAAATTTATTCATAAACTACTTTCCGTCAAAATTAAATTTTTCTTTAATAATTTTTGCTACTTCTTCAGGGGAAAGATTTGTATTATCAATTTTTATATAATTTTCAAAGGTTATTTCGCCATCGTAGCTTATACACCTATGCTTGCTTATACTTGCAATTAGCCTTTTTTCAGAAGCTTCAATATCTCTTTTAGAAGCTTTATTTGCAAGCCTATTAGGCGTTTTATTGCGTTCTAGGCGCACTTCTATCGGAGCAACCAATTCAACGTAATAAACTTCTGCCCCTTGTTTTTTAAAAATATTTACAGTTTTTTCGTTATATTTCCAATCTGCTTCACTATCAAAATCAAACATACAAGTAAATATTAAACCGTAGTTATCGGTTTGAGCAAACTCTTCAAAAACAACCTCTCTCATACGATTTATTGTTTTATGATGAAACTCACCAAAAATTTCTAAAACAGGCTCAATAGTCATATGATTATGAAAAAGTTTAAAGGGCGTAATTTCACAAAGCTTTTGCCCGACCGTCATTTTTCCAACTGCTGCCTCGCCGAATATAATTAATAATTTCATTTCATACCTCACCTTTTTAGTTTATAAAATTATACAACAAACCCTAACACAAAGTCAAGCCGTATAATACAACAAAAAATTACATTATACGCGCTTTTTTTAAAAAAAAGTATTGAATTTTTATAAAAGTTGTGTTATAATAATAAAACTAGGTATATGCTTGTAATATGGTCAAGCGTTTCTACAAACCACCAAACAAATGGTTGTCTACCCTTAAGGCACACACTAAGGGATAGGCTTTTTTTATCTAATAAACTCAAAAGTTAGTCTATAACGCGATTAACAGCTTATAATTACAGATTAGGGGGATAAATTATGGAATTAAAAATTGATAATAAAATTATTAAAGCAAACGCCGGCGAATCGTTACTTGATTTGTGCAAAAAACTAAATTTAACAACAGGTAAGCTTTCAACCGAGCCATTAGTTGCAAAAATTGCAGGAAGAATTTTTACTTTAAACTTTATACCTGTGAAAAACGAAAGCATTTCAACCGAAGGTCTTTCCACACGCAAAGCGATAGCCGCATCTAACGGCGTTGTAACCCTTATGCGCTATAAAGACTCTGAAGGTAGCGACGCATACGTTCGAACTGCACAATTTGTTATTTTTCTTGCAATTAACGAGCTTTGGCCAAACGCTGTTGCAAAAATGAGTTGTAGCGTTGGCTCGGGTTTATATTTTAAGGTAACCGATGCCGAAAACTTTTCAGTTGATAAACTTCGCGATAAAATTAAGCAAATTATCGAGCAAGATATTACTCTTGAAAGAAAGCGCATTTCAACCGAAGAAGCTATTTCGTATTTTGCAAGCAAGGGGCAAACTGACAAAGTTCAACTTTTAAAATACCGCAAATATCCATTCTTAGACGTTTACACTCACGGTGATTTTGCCGACTATTATTACGGCGAGCTTGCGCCTTCAACTTCATACTTAAAAGTTTGGAAAATTGCGCCTGCTCCAAACGGATTTACCTTTGTTTTCCCGAGCAAAAAACACCCCAATAAGCCCGCTAAACTACCAAACTTGCCAAAACTTTTAAAGGTTTACACACTTGGCAAAAAGTGGTGCGAACTTATGGATTGCGAAGGAATTGCCGACTTAAACGAAATGGTTTCCTCTGGTAAAATCCGTGAGCTTATACGCGTTAACGAAGCTTTGCACGAAAAAGAATTTTCAACCGTTGCCGATAAAATTTGTAGGCGAAACTGTAAAGCCGTATTGCTTTCAGGCCCAAGTTCTTCGGGTAAAACAACCTCGGCAAACCGCTTAGCAACCCAACTTCGCGTACACGGCAAAAAGCCTATTTTAATGAGTTTAGACGATTATTATTTAGACCGCGATAAAATTCCAGTAGGTCCAGACGGAACAGTTGACTTAGAGCACATTAACACCATTGATACCGAATTATTTAAAGAACATTTTTCAGCTCTTTTAAAGGGTGAACAAGTTGAACTACCAACCTTTGATTTTAAATTACAAAAACGTGTTTGGCACGGTCACAAACTACAGCTTGACAGTTCTTCAGTTATAATTATTGAAGGGCTACACGCATTAAACCCAACCCTTTTACCCGACGACATGAATAGAAACTTAGTATTTAAGCTTTACGTTAGCCCACTTCTTCCGCTAAACTTCGATAATCACAATCGCATTTCAGCAAGTTCTTTAAGACTTCTTCGTCGAACAGTGCGCGACTTTGAAGGAAGAAACTCTCCCGTTCAAAAAACCATTTCTATGTGGAAATCGGTACGTCGAGGCGAAGAACGTTGGATTTTCCCATTTCAAGAAACTGCCGATTATATTTTTAACAGTTCAACCCTATACGAATTAGCTGTTCTAAAGAAACACATCTTCCCTCTTTTAACGGCTGTTGAACCAGATGAAGAATGTTACAATGAAGTTCGCGCTATCGTTAAGTTTTTAGATTTTATTCAAGAAGCCGACGTTGACGATGAAATTCCACCAACAAGTTTAGTGCGTGAATTTATAGGCGGAAACAGTTTTTACAAATAATATTTTAAAACAATAAATAATTTAAAAAAAGAAATCACTAATCAAAATAGTGATTTCTTTTTTATATTTACCTAAAAAACGTGTTTTAAAAAGCCTATAGCAGGAGTTAATCGCTCTATAGGCTTACTTTTTTATAATTAAGAGTTTTAAAAAATTATCTTTGAACTCTACCGCTTGCGTCACCGCCTGCTAAATTTAAAACCTCACTTACCGAAACCATATTATAATCGCCTTCGATAGAATGTTTTAAACAGCTTGCCGCAACGGCAAATTCAATACATTGTTGTGGTTCATTGCCGTTTACTAATGAATAGATTAAACCACCGCCAAAACTATCGCCACCGCCAACTCTGTCAACGATATGCATTGAATATTTTTTACTAAAATATGCTTTTCCGCCCGTATAAAGCATACCCGACCAATCGTTATCGTTTGCGCTCTTGCTTTCACGTAAAGTAATAGCAACGCCCTTAAAATTAAATCTTTCAGTAAGCTTTTTAGCAACTGAAACGTAACCGTCGTGATTTAGTTTACCACCGTAAATATCCGTATTATCAGCTTCAATACCAAAAACGTCTTTAGCATCTTCTTCGTTAGCTATGCAATAATCGATATATTCACAAAGTTTACCCATAACTTCGCCCGCTTTTTGCTTAGACCAAAGTTTTTTACGGAAGTTTAAATCACAAGAAACCGTAATACCCTTAGCCTTTGCTACCTTTAAAGCTTGTAAGCAAATTTCGGCAACGTTATCGCCAAGAGCAGGAGTAATCCCTGTAAAATGGAACCATTTAACACCTTCTAAAATACTTTCCCAATCAAAATCTTCAGGCTTTGCCATTGAAATTGAAGAGTACGCTCTATCATAAATAACTTTTGATGGGCGTTGACTTGCACCCTTCTCACAGTAATAAATACCAACTCTTTCGCCACCGCGAACAACCTTTGAAGTGTCAACCCCAAATTTTCTAAGCGAATTAACCGCTGCTTGACCAATTTCGTGAGTTGGAAGCTTACTAACGAAGCTTACAGGAACGCCGTAATTAGCAAGTGAAACTGCAACGTTTGCTTCAGCTCCACCAAAAGTAGCTTCGTATTTTTCACTTTGCACGAAACGAAGATAGTTTTCTGGTGCTAAACGAAGCATAAGTTCACCAAAAGTAATAACTTTATCCATAATTATTCTCCTTTATAATTTTCAAGTGCTTCTTTAACGAAGAAAGAGCCGCCGATAGCATAAACCTTGTCAAATGCTAAAAATTCTTCAATATTAGATCTATCCACCCCACCGGTAGGAATAAATTTCACTTGTGGGAATGGTGCAGACAAAGCCTTTAAAGCCTTAAGTCCACCGTAAATGTTTGCTGGGAAAAATTTTACTACTTCAATACCAAGCTCAAGTGCTTGCATAATTTCAGTAGGGGTTACGCAACCTGGATAATAAGGTACGTTGTTTGCCTTACAAATTTCAGCTACTGCAGGTGAAAGACCAGGTGAAACAATAAACTTTGCACCCGCTTCAAGAGCTTCGTTGCATTGTTTAGCGTTTATAACCGTTCCTGCGCCGATAAGCATATCGGGAAATTCTTTTGATGCTAAAGCAATAGCTTCTTTTGCACAAGCAGTACGGAAGGTAATTTCAGCGTTATTAATTCCGCTAGCGCGAAGGGCTTTCATTATGCGAGCCGTTTCGCCAAGTTCTTTAATTACTACAACAGGAATGCATTTTTCCATAATTATACCCCCGAATATGAAGCAAAACCACAGTCGATAGGAAGAACTACACCCGTAATTGCAGATGCTGATTTTTCATCACATAAAAATAACGTTCCGCCTAAAAGTTCAGAAGCATCAACGAATCTTCCCATAGGAGTTCCGTTTAAAATTTTTGCACTTCTTGCCGTTGGAGTTCCGTCTTCATTAAAAAGAAGTTTATAGTTTTGAGCCGATACTAAAAAGCCCGGTGCAATTGCGTTACAACGAATGCCAGTCCCTGCAAAGTGTGTTGCTAACCATTGAGTAAAGTTTGAAATACCGGCTTTTGCAGCAGAGTATGCAGGTATTTTAGTAAGAGGTGTGTATGCGTTCATTGAGGATACGTTTAAAATACAACCTGCTTTTTTAACTACCATATCTTTTGCAAATGCTTGAGTAGGAAGTAAAGTTCCTTGGAAGTTTAACTTAAACACGAAATCAACGCCATCTGCTTGAAGGTCGAAGAATGACTTTCCTCCTTCTTTTGCTTCGTGTTGGTACTCGTTATCGGTAGTTGCACGTGGATTATTTCCGCCAGCACCGTTAACTAAAATATCGCAAGGCCCAAGGTCGCGAAGAACTGCTTGATGAACTTCTTCTAAAGCTACTGGATCAAGTACGTTTGCTTTGTAACCTTCACAAACAAAACCTTCTGCCTTTAACTCGTTAGCAAGTGCCTTTACCGCTTCTTCATTAAGGTCAAGTGCTGCAACCTTTGCACCAGATTGAGCAAAAGCTCTTGCCATAGCTCCACAAATAAGCCCCCCAGCACCCGTAACTACAACTACTTTACCGCTGTAATCTATGTTAATAGGAAGTTTAATCATTTTTTATATTTCTCCTTATTTCTTATCAAATTTTTCAAGGCTATCCCAAACGCCAAGCATATACATAATACCAAGCGCGCGATCGTACAAGCCGTAACCAGGGCGAACCCTTCCAGGTCCTTCATCCCACAAATGTCTACCGTGATCTGGGCGGATATATCCCTTAAATCCACAATCGTGGTATGCTTTAAGTATTTCCAAAATACCGGTATCGCCGTCACAATCTCTATGGCTTGCTTCTGAAAAATCACCGTTTTCAAAATGCTTTACGTTTCTTATGTGAGCAAAGGCAATTCTGTCACAATGTTTACGAACGATTTCGGCAACGTTATTTTGCGGATTTGCATTTAAGCTACCCGAACAAAGTGTTAAACAGTTATATTCATCGTCAACCATGTTTAAAAAGCGTGCGATATTTTCTTCGTTAACAAGAAGTCTTGGTAAACCGAAGATATCCCAAGGTGGATCGTCCATATGAATAGCCATTTTAATATCACATTCACGACAGGTTGGCATTAAAGCTTCAAGGAAATATTTTAAATTTGCCCAAAGTTTTTCGTGGTCAACACCCTCGTAAGCTTTAAATAACTCGTCAAGTTTAGCCATTCTTTCAGGCTCCCAACCAGGGAACGACATATTATATTTTTCAGTAAAATCCAAAATATACTTCGCCATAGCGTTGTAATCATCTTGAATCATATTTTTTTCGTAGAATAATGCAGTTGAACCGTCGCCAACTGGGTGGAAAAGATTGCTTCTTGTCCAATCGAATATAGGCATAAAATTATAACAAATAACTTTTACGCCAAACTTAGCAAGATTTTTGATAGTAGTTTTATAATTTTCAATATAAAGGTCACGAGTTGGTAAACCAATTTTTATATCGTCGTGAACGTTTACCGACTCAACAACGTCGATATTAAAACCGTATTCATCGCATTGAGCCTTAACTTTAGCAATTTCATCTTCTTCCCAAACTTCACCGGGCATTTTGTGATGAAGTGCCCAAACGATACCGTCAACGCCAGGGATTTGCTTTATATCAGACAATTTGATACGGTCGTTACCCTCACCGTACCAACGAAAGGTCATTTTCATATTTTTTTATCCTTTTATAAGCGAATTTTAATCTCCAAAATTTAAAATTGGCGATATGATTTTATTTCGTTAGGTTAAACGTCTTTCCCCCGTTTAACCTAACGCTCTTTTAATTTTACAACTTTTTTTAGTTTTTGTAAAACGTTTTACAAGAAATATAAGCATTTATTTACTTAAAAAGTAAATATACCTTATTTTTTCTTTGGTTTTCTAATTTTATTAAGCTTTTTGTTCATCTTTAAAAGATCTTCTTTTGTAAAGCTTACGTTAATCATGCCAAGCATGCTAGTCATACGAAGAACAGTAAAACCACCCATCATTTGCATTACTTCAGGTCCAACCTCAAATCCTGCAGCTTTGGTTTTACCCTTACCTTTACCGCCACCCATTGCTTTTTTAAGTTTTAAAGCGATACCAATAAACCAAAGTTTACCGCGCCAACAGCTCATAATATCTGAAATTTTGTCGTTAAGTGAAAATCTTCCCTCAGGTGCTTCAACGTCAAACCAGTTTAAAATTGCACCCTTTTCTTTAAGAACGTATTCTTCGTTCATCGTATCAACCTTTCTAATAACGGATTGATCTCTACATTCTCCTGCAACCGCTTCAAGATTGCTTTCGCCAACGTTTGGAACGTCGAAATAGAAGAAGTGTTCTGCGCTTTGTTTTTTACCAAGACTTTCGCCGTTAACAAAAAGTTCAACTTCTGGTAAATTTGAGTAAACGGTTACTTTAGTAACGTCTTCAACCCTATCAATATATCTCTTACCGCAAATATGAACGAATGGATCGGTAGTAAGCCAAGCTTTGTATGCATAGAAAGAATCTTTTTTATACTTTCTATCCATAGTTACTAAACCTTTGTGATTTTGACCGTTTTCACCGCCTTCTGCACGAGCGTCTGCACCAAAGTCAAACATATTCCAAACGTGAGTAGCCCATAGATATTTACGGGTAAATAATTGTTTAATAAGTTCTTCGTGGTAGTAAGCTTGATATTCTTCGGTATAGTCGCCTTGAACAGGGTTTGAAGTATGCCAGTTTAAAGCTTCACAACCGTATTCACTGCAACCGATAGGTTTATTAGGAAACATTGCGTGGAATTTATCAAACCAAGGGCCGTTCATTGAAGTATCGCCACCGTACCAACCAAAGTAGTGGTTGTATGAAACTGTATCTGGAATTTGAACGTAAGGTTCTTCCATTTTACACATAGAAACACACGCCATAGTAGTTAAACGTGTTTTATCCATTTCGTGAACCATATCGTTTAAGATATTATGGTTTTCCATTAAGTCTGCATCTGCACCATTCATTGTTATTTCGTTTGAAAGCCCCCATACTACGATTGAAGTATGATTGTAGTTTTGAACGATTAATTCTTTCATTTGAGAAATAGTGTTTTCTCTTCCGTTTGGTAAATGCTTTGAAATATATGGAATTTCAGCCCAAATAACTAAACCGCGTTCGTCACATAAATCGTAAAAATATTGATCGTGTTGATAGTGAGCCAAACGAATAGTAGTTGCGCCAACTTCACAAATAAGATCCATATCCTCTTCGTGATGTTCTTTAAGTAGCGCGTTACCAACACCTAATCTATCTTGGTGACGAGATACACCGCGTAGTGGATATTCTTCGCCGTTCAAAATAAAGCCGTTATCAGGGTGAATTTCAAAAGTTCTGCAACCAAATCTAATATTAAGTTGGTCTATAACGCCATTATCGCTAATTAAACTAACTTTTGCAGTATATAAGAAAGGATCTTTTCTACCATGCCATAAATGAACGTTTTTAATTTCTAAGATTTGAACTTGCTCTGCACTTAGGCTTTCGCTAACTACTTCTTCGCCATCTAAAATTTCAACCTTAACGCTAAGGTTTTCGCTCATGTTTTTAACAAATGATTTAACTTCAACGCTTGCGTCTTTGCCGTTAACGGTTGGCGTAATCATAACGCCTTCGCCACCATAGTATTCAAGGTCGAAGTGAGAAGTTGGCACGCAAACTAAGTTAACATCACGATATAAACCGCCGTAGAAAGTAAAGTCGGCCATTTGTGGATAAACGTGATCGTTAGGTGCGTTATCAACAGCAATAACTAATTCGTTTTCCTCTAAAAGATGGTTTGTTAAATCAACGCGCCAAGTAGAATAACCGCCGTCGTGATGAGCTAAATGCTTTCCGTTTAAATATACGTCGGCAGAAGAGTTAGCACCACGAATTTCTAAAAAGCATAAATCGTTTAGTAAAGCTTCACTTTTTAAAAGCTTTTTAACGTATAAACAAGTTCCGCGAAAATAGTCGTTTCCACCGTCTTGTCCATCAGTAGCGTTCCAAGTGTGTGGCAAATTAACGCTTACACCGTTTTCTCTTACTTTTTCGATTGTTGTGTCCTTATAAAACAACCAATCGCTGTTTAAATTGATAATTTTTCTCATTTTTTTACTCCATTTTATTTTGCGAAGCTTGTTTTCTAAAAAAATAACTTCGCCTAAATTTCAAAAGAATCCCGATAGAAATCGGGAAACTTTTGTAAATAAATTTTTAATTATTCTTCGTCGTTTGCGTCAACAACGCCTTCTTCAACAAGGTTTTCGCCTTCTGTTTCGCCTACTTCTACTTCTTCAACGGCAACACCTTCAACTAATGCATGTCTTGCTTGAAGCTCTGCATTCATAACTTCAACGGTCTTTTTATCAAGGTTATAAACAACTGCAAGGCCGATAAATTGAACGATTGCACTAAACATATATAAGCCTGCTACTAACCAGCACATATTGTGAGCAACAGCTGCCGTTTGACCAACTGTACCGTATGCAGAAACATAACCAAGCGCACCCATAATTAAAAGAACTAAAGAAGGACCTACGCCTTGAGCAAGTTTACGGAAGAAAGAGTGAAGTGAGTAAACCGTACCTTCTTCACGTGTTCCAAACTTCCATTCGTTATAGTCGATAGCATCGCCCATCATTGCCCATGAAACGCAAGTATAAACACCCATACCAACGCCGTAAACAACTAAACCAATTAAGTAAACAACAAGCGCAGGAATAACGTTATTATCAACTACTGGAATAAGTGGGAATATAAGCATAATTACGCCACCTAAAATAGAAACTAAAGTTCCTATAACAGAAGCTTCTTTTTTACCCATCTTTTTAACGATTTTAGTAATGAACGGCATAAAGAAGAACATTGGTAAGAAGCCTATCATTTGAACAACGCCGGATAAAGAAGCCATATTAAAGTATGTTGCAAACATAATAGTGTTAGCAGTAGTTGCTGCGTTCATACCAAGGAACATACCCATCGCTGCGATAGTTGCGCCAACCGCTGGGCGGTTCTTCATAAATTTACCAAAAGAAGTAACGATATTAAACTTTTCAGTTGGTTCGTTGGTTTTAATGGTATTTTCATCAACACGAACGGTTGTTAACTTAATCATAAGCATAAACGATAAGAATCCAATAATACCCATTATTAAAGCAGCCCAGAATACTCTATTACCTATAAGCACTTCAATTTGCTTACCTGTAAGTGGGTTTAAAACCTTATCTCCCTCTTTAAGCCCTGCAAATAAATTTTCAGGCGTAAATAAATGCGCTGATTCTTTAGGAATTTCTATTTTATCAAGGAAACTTATATCTCCTGGCGTATAAGTAACCTTTTGCCAAATTAGCATTGGAAGAATAACCATTGGAAGAATATTACCAATCATAGAACCGATTGAACGCCAAGTTGAAAGTTGAGCGCGCTCACCAACGTCTTCTGTTATTACTGAAAGCATTGAACCGTATGGTACGTTTGCAATAGTATAGAATGCGTCCCAAACAATATAGCCAAGTACGAATAAAATTGCTTTGGTTACAACGTCGGCATTTGGGAATGGTAAGAATACCGCAGCGCCACCAACTAAAAGACCGATCGCACCGATAAGTACGTAAGTTCTAAACTTACCTAGTTTATACTTTCTTTTATCGTTATCGATGATAGTACCGATAATTGGGTCGTTTACTGCGTCCCAAATTTGAACGATAAGTAAGAGTATTGATAATAGACCGGTTTCCATCATCATAAATACAAGCCAGAAGGTTTGTACAGTTCCTTTGAGCGAGAAGCTCATGTTGCATCCAAGGTCGCCAGCCGCGTAAGCAATTTTATCGCGAATGCCAAACTTTGGATAGCCCTTTGCATCAAGTTCTTTTGTTTTTGCCATCATTATCTCCTTATGATATATTTATTTAAAATAGCGTGGTTTCCCACTATATATTTTACAACCCTTAACAAATCAATTTTTACACTAATTTATTTACCAAATACTATTATAAACTATGTTCAATTATATAGTTAGAATAAAATTCATCACTTTTTGTATTATTTTCATATTTTTTATCGATTTTTGCTTTATTAATAATTTTTTATATGCTATAATTACTGCGCGAGGTAAAATATGGAGTACAATCTACAATTAAAACTACTTATAAACACCTTTAAAAAATGTAGAATTTCAACAAAAATTATAAACCTTTACGATGAAAAAAAGTTTGCTAATATCACCAACTTTCAATCGCGTGCTTTTTATAATTTTTTAAACGATGAAAAAAAACTAATTAAAAAAAATTGTGTTTACAAAATAAAAGCACAATTTAATCTTTTGTATACCTATTTTTTACTACCCGAAGACTATAAAAAATTATTAGTAATCGGTCCGTTTTTTGATAAAAAGATTACGCAAGTTGAATTTTTGGAACAAGTGGAAAAATTAAAAATATCTCCAGACGAGCAAAACGTTTTAAGTAATTATTTCGCAAATCTTCCCACCGTAACTAGCGATGATTTTTTATTTGTTATGCTCGATACTTTTTGTGAAAATATATTAGGTACTGATTACTCTTTTATTGACAAAAACGCACCGTTACCAATTCTTTTCAACGAAGAGGATATTAGCAGTATTGACGAAAACTTTTCCATAACTACAAGCGCGCGAATAATTGAAGAACGTTATGAATTTGAAAACGAGTTGATGCGAGCTATTTCCCTTGGTCAAACACATTCTATTAACTCACTTTTTAAAGGGGTTAACGAGCTTGCTTTTAAACGCAGAATACCAGACGCTTTGCGCGATTTAAAAAATTATTGCATAACGAGCAATACTTTAATGCGTAAAGCCGCAGAAAAGGGCGGGGTTCATCCATTTTATTTACATACGGTTTCTTCTAATTTTGCCGTGCGCATAGAACAAATTAGAAAATCTCAAGAATGCATTGAAATAATAAAAGAAATGTTTTTAACCTACTGTCGTTTAGTTAACAACAGTAATACTAAAAATTATTCCCCTATCGTTCAAAAAACCATTTTGTTCGTGGTTAACAACCTAAAAAACCCGCTTACGCTAGATTTAATCGCTAAAAATCAAAACGTAAGCAAAGGGTATTTATCATCCGTTTTTAAAAAAGATAGCGGAAAAACTTTAACAGAATTCATTTTGGAAAAACGCGTTGAGCAAGCAATTTCACTACTTACTACAACCAACTTAAAAGTGCAAACTATCGCCTTACAATGCGGTTTTTTAGATTTACAATACTTTTCAAAACAATTTAAAAAAGTATCGGGAAAATCGCCTTTAGAATATAGAAAAAATAATTTATAATGAACCATATTTAATAAAAAAGTGGCTGTATAGGTTGATTAACTCAACTTTACGCCACTTTTATTTTTTTGCTAATTATTTTTTACCATAAGCAATAAAATCGTGTTCACAATACCAAAAATCTTGATTTGCAAAAGTTTCTTCAAGCTCTTCAAGCGCATATTTCATAAATAAATAATCGCTTCTTTTTTGTTCGTTCGTTGGGTCGGCTTTTAAAATTTTATCGTAATAGTTAATACGATAAGAAAATCTTTCAAAGAAAAGTTCGTCACGCTCGTCAATATCTTTACCCGACAAATCTTTTAAAAAGGTTTCAACCTTTACGTCTTTATACCCTGCAGAAACTAACTGATTATATAATTTTCTACCGTTTTGTCTATCAGAAAAACCAATAGTGTTATTACATTTATCAATAATTTTTCTAACCAACCCGTCATCGTTAAGGGCAATAACGCTACCGTCGTCCGATCCGCGAACCACCATATATCCGTCGTCAGCTAAATACTTACGCAGTTTTTTTAGCACCGTAACTGGCTTTTTAAGATGCAATAGAAGCAACGCGCCAAACATAATATCAAACTTTTCGATATTTAAACCACTCATTACTTCACGCAAATGCTCTTCCATAAATGGATCTTCTAGGTCGATTTTAGCAAACGTAAATTTTTGCTTATCACTGGTTTTTTCAGCAAATTCTAAACACTTTTCGCTTATATCAATACCTAAAACTCTTACGTTTGGCATATTCCCAAAGCGAAGGTTACCCACGTAGTTATAGGCACAGCCAATATCTAAAACCCAAATGGGATTGCGATCAATTTTTGAAATCACTTTATTTAAAACAGCCATATCACACCAATGCGTGTTTTTGGCTTGCACCTTTAAGCGGTCGTACTCTTTTCCGGCATCCGAAGCGTAAAGAGAGGCGCGCACCTTTTTATGGCTTAAATTATTTTTAAAACCAAGCACTTCATCACTTTCTTTTTGTGCGCCTTGTGGAAAGTTATGTAACGCGATATTACTTAAACTGTTAACGACGAAATCGGCAACTTCTGAAATACTGTTATTATCAACGTTGAAGGTTTGCATATCGCGCAAAGAGCGTGGGGTTTGTTCACGGGTAAAAGATGCAAAATATGGAACTATTTGAGCATTCTTTTTCATTCCACTTAAAATATCTTGATGAAAACTTTCCCATTCGTATTTTACCCACTCGCTTTCAAGATAGCGAATATCTGTTGAAACGACCACTAAAACCTTAGTGCTTTCAAGAGCTTCGTCTATAGATTTTTTATATATTGCCTGCCCTAAACTAAGTAAAGTTGCCGAACTATAAAAGGTTGCAACCTTTCTTGAAGTAAGCTCTTCATAAAGTTGACGAGCAATTTCGGCATCGCGGGTTCTATTCCCCGAAAAATCACTATTTTTAAAGGAAATAAATACGTCAACTCTTTCTTCGTGTAAACTTTCCATAAACTCACCTATTTTTGTTATAGCTTTTCTTTTAGTATATCATATATAATATTTTTTTGCAAGCCTATAACCTAAATTTTAACAAGCAAGATTATACTGTACCGCCTTTTTTATAAGCTTCTGCAAATTACCGTTAAGTTTTTTAACTCTATCCGTCTGCATGGTTGAGGGCAAATTTTTAATATCGTAAATAATATCAAAGCAAAGTTCTCTTTCTTCATCAGTTAAATCTTTTGCGAGTAACGACTGAACTAACTGGTCGATAAAAGCAACGTTAAGGTCAACGAGTGCACCTTTTTCTTTATTTTGAAAACTATTTAGACACTCAAAATCTTCTATTTTTTCTACTTCTTTTGATTTTTCAGGAATTGGTGTTTTGTAATCTTCTACGTTTAAACCAATATTCAACGGATTGATAGATTGCTCTTCATATTTAACTTCGCGGTTTAAAACCATTTTGTATGCACAAACCAAGCCGTAAACTACCATTAAAAAGCCAAAACGTACGGTGCACGTTAAAAATGCCGAAGTTATATTTTTATAATATTCCCCAAAAAATTCATATTCACAAACGGCAATGCAAAGATCTAAAATATATCCACCTTGATAAACGTAAAAAAGCCAACGCATCGATTTGTTTTTTGCATCTTTTATACAACCTAAAATTATAATGCTAACACATCCTAAAGTTAAAAAAGATAAAAAAAGTGCTAATGATAAACTATAACAAACGCTACCTGTAAAAACAAAATCAAATATATTAAAAATGTAATCAAAAATAACGGACATAACTCACCTCGTTTAAAGTGAATTATGCCCGCTTAAAATACTTTTAAACTTTAAATTTTAACTTCGATTAATTTGCAAGTGTTTAAATTTAATAAATAGGTCGTTTTAACCTTCATTTTTAGCACTTTTTCAACAGCAAAAGAATAAAGTTCAAGCTGTTTTTTATACCTTGCTATAAGGGTTTCGGGGTTAACTACCGTAGAATATTTATAGTCGATTATAATTGCCTCGTCATCTTTTACCGCAAGTAAGTCAATTATACCTTGTAACAAAATTTCGCCCTCGCCCGTATAATTATTCTCAACCATATTTGCTGGTACGAATACTGTAAAAGGTTGCTCTTTGTATAGCGTATAACAACTAAGGCTATTAAATATAGGCATTTGCAAAATAGCTGTTATTTTGCTTTTATCTACAAGTTTTTTATAATCTTCTTCAAACAAATCCCCCTCTATAAGTCGATTAAACTCACTTTCTGGAGATTTTAAAAAGTCGCAAAGCTGTAAAAATCTATGATAAGCATTACCGGTTTCAGTATCCGCTTCGCCAAAAATAGGGCTTCTTTCTACACAAGTAGATTCACTTTCTTCAAAGTGCACTGCTGATGTTACTGAACGCTTTACCGACAAAGAAGAATTATTTTTATAAGCATAATCAAAAGCTAAGTTATTTAATATTTTATTTTTCATATACTCGTCGGCTTCGCTTACAAGTACCTGTCTAACTTCCCTTTGAGTAAAGGTATTAGTTAGTTCACTTTGAATTTCACAAGTAAAATCACTATGTGCAAACATATCAAAATAACTGTCTGCATTAAAAACTTGGTTTTTGTAATGGTATTCTTTAGGCAACGCGTTATCAATATTCGTAAACTCTCCCGTTAAATACAACCTATTTTTTGCCCTCGTCATAGCAACATAGAGTAAGCGCATTTGCTCTTCTCTCATTCTTTTTTGCTTATTAATCTTAACGAAACGGTTAAAAATAGTTTCTTTTTTTACCATTTTATATCTATCGCGATAGTTTATTGAAACGCCGTAATTTCTATCACAAATAAAATCGCCCTCAATACTCTTCGTATTAAAAGATTTGTTACATTTTGCTAAAATAACTACTGGAAACTCAAGCCCTTTTGAGGCGTGAATACTCATAATTTGAACAGATGACGCTGATGAAAAATTCATAGTAAGCTTTTCAAGCAAGCCGTCGATTCCCTTTAAAAACTCGTTTACCGTTTGCTTTGAACTTGAAGCAACTTCAATAAACTTATTAAGTCTTGCAAGTTTAATTTCACCAAGTCTTGAAGATAAAAGCTTAATATCAATTGCCTTTTCTCTTACTATTTGGTCAAGTAACTCTCCACAAGGCATAAATTCAGCTAATAACCGCACTTTACTAAAATATTCACTAAAGGCTTGTAACTTTAATGCCGTTTCATCCGTTTGAATAAGAGAATAAGTATATACCGCATCAACAAAGCTTCCGCTTGGAGTATACTTTCTAATTTTTAAAAGTTCTGCATCGCTAATTTTGCCTATTTCACTTTTCAAAACGCTAACTAAAGGAATATCTTGGTTATAGCAGTCGATAAGCCTTAAAAGGTCAACCATCATTGCTATTTCAGCATAGTTTGCAATACTATCCTTTGAGGGCGCACTAACGGGAATACCTGCACGAATAAGCTCGCTTGTAAAAGAGTCGGCATCCTTGTTCGCATCACGCAAAAGTATGGCTATATCACCGTAATCAATACTTTTAACCTGCCCAGACTTAATATCAAAATAGCTTTCACCAACAAGCTTTTCAATAAGTTCACCAATCATTCTACCCTCGTTAAAGAAGCGTTCGTTTTTAACGGTTTTTAAATGATTTATAACAGAATAAACACCGCTAGGAATAATCTTTTCACGCTTGTTTTTAGGCACGCTAATAAACTTAACCTCACCCTCGTTTTCAGGATAACTAGCCCCTACTACCATAGGTGAGTTGGCGTAGTTTACCGAACCGCATTCTTTGGTCATAATAGAGCTAAATACGTTATTTACAGCTTTAATAACGGGATAAGAACTACGATAATTGTTATCTAAATTTATGGCTATTCCGCCCACTTTTTTTTGATATTTTTCAAACTTATTAGCAAAAATGTCGGGATTGCAACCACGGAAATCGTAAATACTTTGCTTTAAATCGCCTACCATAAATAGATTATTTTTTGAAATCGCACTTAAAATAGCTTCTTGAACGCCACTCGTATCTTGATACTCATCGGTAAATATGTAATCAAATCGGCTTGCAATTTCTTCCCTTATAGCATCGTTCTCTAAAAGCTTAAGAGTTAAATGCTCTAAATCTGAATAATCAACGCCGTTTTCCTCGCGTTTTTCTCTTTCAAAGTAATCAAAAAACTTAATAACAATACTTGCAAAAGCGTTATAAACTATGCGATTTTGGCTAGCCATCTGCATATCTTCGGCTACAGTATTATGTTTTCTAACTTCTTTAAAAAGTTCTTTACCCTGTAAAGCTATTTGTTCGGCTTGTGCAATCAAAAAGGCCTCGTCCTCTGGTGTATTTGCACGCACTGAAGGTTTTTTAGGCAACGTTTGTTTTGAATATTCAACAACGCTTTCAAGTCCGTCGCAAAAGCCTATTCCCAAAAAGATACGGTATAGTTCATTAACGTAATTTTCAAGCTTTTCAAATCCAACGATATCATCCTTAAATTCTTCAAGCTGTTTAGCAACCGCAATTGACTTTGACTTATATTCGCTTGCAAAAAATTCACTTATATAAGCAGTCCCTTCGGGGGTATAATAATACTCGCCATTTAAAAGAATATCTTTTGGATTAGCTTCTGATATAACTGCATAATATGCGCTTAAAACGTTTTGTTTTAATGCCTTATCGCTTCTGTTTGCAAAACAATATGGCAAAACGGTAAGTAAATCACTATCGTTTTGTTCGTACAAATCCTCAAAAAGTTTATCTATAGCGCGATTAACTATTGTTTTTGTGTTTTTTTCATCAAGCACCGTAAACGAAGGATCAAGCCCAACCTCATAGAAAAATTCGCTAAGTAAACTTTTACAAAAAGAGTGAATTGTTGAAATTGATGCAGTTGGAAGTAAATCAAGTTGATAAATAAGCCTTTTTTTCTTTTTATCATCTGCGCCTACAAGCTCTGCTGTAATCGCATTTAAAAGCTTTTGTTTCATTTCTTTTGCAGCAAGCACGGTAAAAGTAACGCATAAAATACGATTTAAATCTATATCTTTTTGTAAAATAAGGCGCTTTACTCTTTCTATCATAACGAAAGTTTTTCCGCTTCCTGCCGAAGCTGAAACTAAAACGTTAGAATTATCTGCGTTTATTGCTAACTGTTGACTTTTAGTAAGTTTCATTACTTATTACCTCCGTTAGCATTTTCTTCCTTTTCATCCCCCGTTGCACGGAGAATATCAATTTTTTTAATATCAAAAATTTCTCTCGTTCTATTATCAATTTGCTCGTTATACCCACAAATTCCGTGATATTTACAATATTCACAAGCACCTTGATAGGGCGAAGGTATAATAACCCCATCTATAATTTCTTCAAGACCCTTGCCGGCAATTTCTTGTGAATATTTCATATAAGAATCAAATTCTTTTTGGGTAAGCATTGCACCTGGACTTTTAATCTCACCCTTTGAAGTGAGAGCAAGGTTAGCGTTAGTATAAACTGATTTATCGGTGTTTTCTAAATTATCATCGATAAGTTTTGCACACTCTCTATCAAATAATGTTTTACCCACTAAAACGCATTCGCTTATCTCGTTTTCATTAACGAATTTGTTCGATACAGGAAAATAATACACACCTATCGGCTTAAGTTTATCACTAAAAGCCTTTGCATAAAGATATAACTGTAAATTTTGCCCTGTATAAAGATTTATTTCCTTATTATGTATTTGCCCTGTTTTATAGTCGATAATCGCCATATTTTTACCGTCGCTGTCGATTCTATCAACCTTTCCGGTAACTTTCATTTTACCGTGCTTTGTATCTACCGATATTGCAGGATAATATTTGCCACCAAAATACACCTCTAAATATTTTGGCTTTAATTTAGAGTGCTTGCTCGAATTATATAGCCCCAAACAAAATTTAATGGCTTCTTCTTTAATAAATTCAAACTTGCGCTTACCGCTTTCGCTGTTTTGATAGCGTTTATACTGCTGTTGTGAAGCTACTTCGTTAAAAATTTCGCTTGCAAATTCCTTTATATATTCTTCATCTTTATTAAAATCAACGCGCTTTGCAAAAGTTTCACCAACCAAGTGAATCATTGTTCCAAGGTCGTTGCTTTTAATATTTAACTCTTCACGCTCAACAAGTTTTACTCCGCGCGATAAAAAGTTTGCGTACGGGCAGTTAAAATAACCCTCGATTGCGGTTGCACTAAGCCCACCGCCTGCATAGTTTACGTCATCGCAGTAATATCCAACTTCAGCGTTTATACAAGATAAAATTCCGTTAACTGTTTGCTCGCTTATGGTATCTTTAACGCTTTTATAATAAGCGCCTGCGCTATCAAAATCCTCTGTAAGCCCCTCTTTATAATCCCCTATTTCTTTAGCAAATGCGAAGGTTGAACTTCTACCCGTCAAATAACTGCGTAATTTATAGTTTTTTAAACGCTCTCCACCCATTTTTTTAGCAAGTTCGGCATAATCCTTATCGCTAAAAATGAGCGTTTTTTTATTTTGATCGCTAAATACAGCCTGAACGTAAGAAAAAATTTGCGAAGGTTTTCCTTCTTCTCCCGAAGATGTTTTTTGCGGATATGAAAGATATAATTGTTCGTTAAAGGAAGCTAACGCCATACAAGCGCATTCTTTTGCTCTACGATTAACCTCTTTAATCTTTGGCTCAACTAAAACTCTTGCTCGTTCCATTTTATCAATATCTCTATCGCATAAAAGCGCACTATCGATTTTACTTAAGGGAACGCCGTCGGTAAGCCCTACGGCAAACAAAACGGGAGTTTGATTATATCGCACGGCACGAAAATCAGCCACGAATACGCAATCGTTGTATTCGGGGATTATACCCACCTTACAAGCAGTCATACCCGAAAGAATTAAGTTTTTAAGTTCTACAAGTGAAAGTTCCTTATCTCCTAAAAGATTAACTATATCATCTATTACTGATAAGTATTTTTTATCGGCTTGGTCGTTATAAGCGGTTAAATCTTCGCGATTAACCGTTGCAAGACTGTCGCTTATTTTTGAAAGATTTTCAAAGGCGTTTATACGCTCAAGCATTTTGCTTATACCGTTAATCATTTGGCTTACAGTGGCTTTTTTAGGTAAATATTCGCCTATTTCAACCAAGGTTGAACGAATATTCT
Source organism: Christensenellaceae bacterium (assembly GCA_045589175.1). GTDB lineage: Bacteria > Bacillota > Clostridia > Christensenellales > Borkfalkiaceae > HGM11416. Next base: position 16,136 of record JAZNFS010000023.1, on the reverse strand, counting down.
CATAATCTTCAAGTTTTTCGTCTTCCTCAATAAAAGGCTGTTTTATTTTTTTACGATTCATTGAAGTTCGTATACAATAATTTTCAAACCCATCCGACAAACCTTTGTCTGTTATAAACAAAGGGTTTTTAATAAACGAAAAAATATCGCTTAATTCAAAATTACGCCTTACTATATCAATATAAGAACACACCAACCTTGTAATGGGGTGTTTACCTAAATTTTTATTTAAATCAATAAAAAAGGGAATATCGTAGTCGCCAAAAACACGACTTATTATAAGCTGATATTCTTCAATATTTTCAGCACATAAAGCAAAATCTTTGTACTTTGCACCCTTTTCAATAACGCGCCTTTTAATAAGTTGTGCAACGTGTTCGATTTCAGCAGTTAAATCTTGGGCGCGGTATAAAAATACGTTAGGCGAAAAAACGCCTGTTTTATCGTATACTTCTGGGTTATATAACCCCGAAAGTAAATTATTTCTAATCGCCAAAGTCGGTATAGCTTCAACTTCACATTCAAAATTGTTAACTGCAAAATTATAGGTTTCGTTTGTGTAAACCCCTTTATTTTCACCAGCAACAACAACGAAATCAACGCTTTTGGCGTTACAAACTAAAGCATTGAAAATTTCACATAGCGTTCTATTAAGCGATGGAAAGCCTGCGATAATAACTTTGGTGTTTTTAATTTCCTCATCATTTTTAAAAAACTCGGGAAGAAGTGAAAGCTTATTATTTCCGTCGGTTAATAAATTTTTGGCAATATATTGCTCGTAGGCAGAAAATAAAAGATGCATATCTTTAAGCTTACGTTTTAAGTTTCCTTCACAGTTTTCGTATGCACTTTTTATATCTTCAGGGGTAACTTTTGCACTCTTAAGTTGGGCTATAAGTTCATAAATGGTACTTGCAAGGTTTGGATCGTAAACGTTTTTAAAACAAGTAAGTTGGTTCCTATTTTCAAGAAGTAAGCCTTTTATAACCAAGGTACAACCCTCTGGCGAAAGCACTTTTTTATCAGCCTTTAAATTTTTATGCATAAAGCGATTAAAGGTATATACGTTTGTTGCAAAGGTTCCACCGTTTATTTTTGCAATAGCAAGTTCAAGGGCAAGAGTAAACTTGTCCTCACAAAAAACTATTCTTTTTTCAAAAGGGTTGCCAACCGTTAAATTAGCAACGATTTCTGGGATTAAACAGGTTGCACTTGCTTTATAAACTTTCATTTTGCACCTATAGTTAAAAAGTATTATTCGCTTTAAGCTGTTTTAAATATTATAACACAAAAGGTCGTAAAAAAGATATTTTTTTTACGACCTTTTTTTATTTTTTTATCTTACGTCTTTTTTGATTAAGTTCTTTTACAAATTTTATCAAAAAAGTTTGCGTATAAGTTGATTAACAGCTATTTTAAAAAAACTAATCATCAAATTTCATTCTGGTTAAAAAAGCTGATTTGCCTTCGCTTAAACGCTCACCGCAAATTTCAAGATAATCTTCACTTACTCTTTTAAAAATTTTAACGCTTTCGCCAAGCCTTAGCTCGCCAGTAAAAAACATTTCTAAACGGCTTAGTTTATCCATTTTAGAAATATATTCTTCGGGAATATTGTCGTAAGTAAGTTCACCGTATTTAAAGTTGTTAACGTGGCCTAAACTATCAATCCAACTAGTTTTAACCTTTACCTCTTCACAAAAATCAAACCCACCCCTAACGGCATGCCTACTTTCGGCTTCAAATAACTCTTCATTTTCAGCTAGAGCAAGTTTTTGATATACAGCTCTATCAGCACAAATTCTTCGTTTTTCAATATCTAAAAGTGATGAAAAAGTAGTAGCATAAGCAATTTCTTCCCCATTTAAAGCGTCAGTAATTAAAAAATCGCGTCGATAAATTACACCTTTTTGCCAAGTGTGATGAGTTCTTATTAAAAGCTCTTGACTGGGTTTAATTTGTTTTATAACCTTTACCGTTAAAGATAGAAGCACCCAAGAAACTCTCATTTGGTTAATAAGCGTTGATATTTGCATATTAAGTCGTTTAAGTTCTCTTTCAGTAGTGGTTATAATTATGCGTTGATATCCTGCGGGAGTAATTATTCCGTTTTTATCAAGCATCGAGGTATCAACGGCATATAAATATTGTTCTTTTTCTTTCATATTTTCCTTAAAAGTGGCGATATAGCTTAATTAACTTATATTTTAGCCAACAATAAACTTATTCTAATTCAAACGCACCGGTATAAAGTTGATAGTATTTTCCTTGTTTAGCAATCAAGCTTTCGTGGTTACCGCGCTCGATAATTCTACCGTTTTCCATAACCATAATCACGTCCGAATTTCTTACGGTAGAAAGGCGGTGCGCAATTACGAATACCGTTCTACCCTCCATTAATTGATGCATACCGCGTTCAACTAAAAGCTCGGTTCTTGTATCAATCGAAGAAGTTGCCTCGTCTAAAATCATAACGGGAGCATCAGCAACGGCTGCGCGCGCGATAGATAAAAGTTGGCGTTGCCCTTGCGATAAATTTGCGCCGTCACCTGTAAGCATCGTATCGTAGCCTTCGGGAAGTCTAGTTATAAAGTCGTGTGCGTTTGCAAGTTTTGCAGCTGCTATAACCTCTTCGTCGGTTGCACCTATTCTTCCGTATCTAATATTTTCTGCAATAGTACCTGTAAACAAGTTAACGTCTTGTAATACTATACCTAGCGATCTACGAAGATCTGCCTTCTTTATCTTGTTAATATTAATACCATCGTAACGCACTTTACCGTCGGCAATATCATAAAAACGGTTAATCAAATTAGTAATAGTAGTTTTGCCCGCACCAGTCGCACCAACTAAAGCTACCTGCTCGCCTGGTTCGGCGTAAACGCTAATATCGTGTAAAACTGGTTTACCTTCTTCGTATGCGAAGTCAACGTCAGTTAAAGTAATATGCCCTTTTAAAAGGGTATATTCGTTAGGTTCACCTACGTGATGAGGATTATGCCACGCCCACGTACCAGTATGTTCCTCACAAGGAATAATTTTTCCTTGTTCATCAATTTTAGCATTAACTAAAGTTACGTAACCTTCGTCTGTTTCGGGTGTTTCATCCATAAGGTCGAACACTCGCTCAGCACCTGCAAGAGCCATTACTATACTGTTGATTTGTTGAGAAACCTGCGTTATTGGGCGCGAGAAATTACGCGACAATAATAAGAACGAAGATACAACGCCAAGCATAACGTAAGGAGTTGCATCACCCGGCACGATTAACCAACCTTTAAGAGCAAGCACACCGCCGACCATTGCTACTATAACGTATTGTAAATAGTTTAAATTTGCCATAATGGGCATAAATATGTTTGCAAAGCTGTGTGCCTTAGTCATATTCGAGCAAAGTTCGTCGTTAAGTTTATCAAAATCTTCTTTTGCTTTTTCTTCGTGATTAAATACCTTAACAACCTTTTGACCGTTTGCCATTTCTTCAATAAATCCGTTAATTTTACCAACCGATTGTTGTTGTGCAATAAAGAATTTAGCGCTGTTTCCGCCAACAAATTTAATAACTACAAGCATCAAAATTAGCGTTAAAGCAACTACTATGGTTAACTGCCAACTAGTGACTACCATCATTACGAATGAAGATATTATAGTAACTATACTTGCAATAGAGTTTGGTATGCTTTGGCTAATAAGTTGTTCAATAGCGTCGGTATCATTGGTGTACCTACTCATAATATTACCAAATTCGTTACGGTCGAAATATTTAATAGGTAAACGTTGCATTTTTGAAAACATTTCTTCTCTTATATTTTTCAAAACACCCTGAGAAACTTTTACCATTAAAAAGTTAAAAGAGAATGAAGAGAAAATACCCAAAACGTAAACTGCAATCATTTTAATAATTTCTTTACCTATAGGCGCGTAGTCAAGGGCAGTTTGAGCTTTTGCCGACTCAACTAAAGTACCTATTTCAACCATTAACTTTTTCATAAAGTTAGCTGAATATAAGCTTGCAACTGCGCTTAAACAAATACAAACCAAAACTATTACAATTCTAAAAGGATAGCCTTTGATCAGATATCCCATAAGCCTGCCTAATGTTTTACCGGGATTACGAGCGCCCCTTTTTTTCATATTTGGTGCTCCGCCGTGAGGATGACCATGTTTTCCATTTTTAGGCATATTCATCGCCTTTTCGTTTGATGATTTACTCATTGTCGTCCTCCTTTTTGTTTTGTGAATAATAAACTTCTTTATAAATGTCGTTAGATTGAATTAATTCTTCGTGTGAGCCAAAGCCTACAACCTTTCCGCCATCCATTACTATAATCTTGTCAGCCTCTTGCACGGAAGCAATTCTTTGTGCAATAATAATTTTAGTAACATTTGGAATTTCGCTTGCAAACGCCTTTCTAATAAGAGCGTCGGTTCTTGTGTCAACAGCTGAAGTAGAATCGTCTAGTATTAAAATTTTTGGATTTTTAAGTAGCGCTCTCGCTATACATAAACGTTGTTTTTGCCCACCTGAAACGTTAGCTCCGCCTTGGTCGATTAAAGTATCGTATCCATCGGGGAATTTTTTAATAAACTCGTCGGCTTGAGCAAGCTTACAAGCGTGCTCAATTTGTTCATCGGTTGCGTTTTCGTTACCCCAGCGCAAGTTATCCTTAATCGTACCCGAGAATAAAACGTTCTTTTGCAAAACTACCGAAACGCTATCACGCAATACTTTTAAATCGTAATCTTTAACGTTTATTCCGCCAACTTTTACGCTACCTTCGGTTGCGTCGTAAAGACGTGGAATAAGCTGAATTAAAGTGGTTTTTGAAGAGCCGGTACCGCCTATAATTCCAATAGTTTCACCCGAATTAATTTTTAAATTAACGCCTGATAAACATAGTTTATCTTTATTAGATTTATAACTAAAATTAACGTTTTCAAACTCAATAGAGCCGTCTATAACACCGTTAACAGCATTTTCGGGGCTTTTAATATCGCTTCTTTCATCTAAAACTTCGCATATACGCTTAGCAGGTGCTTCGGCAATAGTTATTTGAACGAAAATCATCGAAAGCATCATAAGGCTCATAAGTATTTGGTTAACGTAAGTTATTAGCGTTGAAAGTTCGCTTGCCGAAAATCCGTTAGGCAAACCAACTTCACTAACTATAACCTTAGTACCAAACCAACACAATAACACTGTACAAGTATAAACTGCAAGGTTCATAAGCGGGCCGTTAAATGCAACTATACGAGTAGCGCGTGAAAAATCTTTATAAATTTCGTTTGAAGCATCTTCAAACTTTTTAGTTTCGTAATCCTCACGAACGTAGGTTTTTACAACGCGAATAGCACGCACGTTTTCTTGAACAACGCGGTTTAACTTATCGTAATGTTTAAACACCCTTTCAAATACTGGAAATGCAAGTTTCATTATTATAAGCAAGCCTATAGCCAAAATAGGAACTACAGCCAAAAATACAAGAGCTAACTTTGCGTTTAACATAAAACTCATAATAAGAGTAAACACCAACATTAACGGTGCGCGAACGGCAATTCTAATAATCATTTGAAATGCCATTTGAACGTAACTAACGTCGGTAGTCATTCGAGTAATAAGGGAAGATGACGAAAATTTATCGATATTCGTAAATGAATAATCCTGCATTGTATAATACATTTTTTTACGCAAGTTTTTAGCAAATCCGGCAGATGAAACCGCCCCCATTCTACCCGACAATGCGCCGAATATTAATGCTAAAAGCGCAAAAACTGCCAAAAGACCACCGTAGCCAAGTATTGCGTTTAAATTTGCACTGCCCGATGCCCCATCTTCGATTATTTTTAAAAGTTTTGTCATAATATATGGGATAAGCACGTCAAAAACAACCTCTACCGTAACCAAAATTGGCGTAAGTATGGCTTGCTTTTTATACTCACCTATACACTTTGATAATTTTTTAATTATCGATAAACCACTATTTTGCATTAATTGCACCCTCCAAAGTCCTTTTCGTTATTTTGAAGATTATTTGCTACCCTATTTAGCAAACTATGAAATAACTCTAATTCTTCTTGTGTAAATCCGCTTTCTATAACCTCATTGGTTGCGCGTTTTTCTTCTTCAAACAAATCGGCTAATTTCTTTGCCTTTTCGGTAAGAATAATTTTTTTAAGCCTTGCGTCGTAAGCAACCGATTCTCGCTGAATAAGCCCGTTTTTTTCCATAAGTTGAAGTATGGCCGTTGCCGTACTTCTTCGCATGGAAAAGTTAGCCTCAACGTCTTTTTGAAACAAATCACGGTGATTGTTATCCTTTAAATAACATATGATATAACCGTGCATCCCCGTTCCATGATCTAATTCTTTTCTTGTAGGCGAGCTTTCAAACCTTCGCCTAAGAAGGATGTTTACCTTTCTAAGCGATATACCAAGCGCCCTTTCGTTATAATTATTTTTTTGCATCTTCCATCCCCTATTTTGTTAGCATCCTAACATTTTATTATATATTATATGTTTTTATGCTTAAAAAGTCAAACACTTAAACAGCAAAAAAGCGCAAATTTTGCACTTTTTAAAATATTTTTTATATAGTAAAAGGTAGCAATACAAAAGCCCTGCTATAAGTTGATTAGCAGGGCTTTAAGATTTTTATTAATTTGTTAGTTTATTATTTATTCACCTGTGTAATTATAAGTTATGGTGTAACTATAAGTGCCATCATTCCACGAAATATCCCTTGAAATTTTATTCCAATCTTCTTGCGTGCCACGATATTTAATAGATGTTAAACTACTGCAATCTGAAAACGCACGAGAACCAATTGAAGTTACGCTATTTGGCAACTCAACTGAAGTTAAACTACTGCAACCAGAAAACGCAGAATTACCAATAGAAGTTACACTATCACCTATTATAACCGATGTTAACTCACTACAATTGTAGAACACAAAAGAAGATATTTTAGTGGCAGTTGTTAAATTAACTTCTGTTACTACTTCACCATTTATTTTTAAGCTTTTTGCAAAAGATAATGGGTTTGCGTAAGAACTATCAAAATTTATTTGAGCCCACTCATCTATTGTGCCTGTATAATTAACCAAAGTTAAACTACTGCAAGCTTCAAATGCAGAAGAACCAATAGAAGTTACGCTATTTGGCAACTCAACCGAAGTTAAACTACTGCAAATTCTAAACGCAGAATTACCAATTGAAGTTACGCTATTTGGTATTACAACCGAAGTTAAACTACTGCAATAATAAAACGCATAATTACCAATCGAAGTTACGCTATTTGGTATTGTTACGCTTGTAATATAACTTTCGTCCCTAAAAGCGTTATTACCAATTTCGGTAACGGGGAAACCTTTATAGGTAGATGGTATAACGATATCTAATTCAGAAACAGTACCAATACCCATAACGCGGTATTCTTCTTTACCCTCTATTTTTTGAAATCGCAAAGTTTCAACAATTTGTTGTTCTTTATTTTGTGTTGTGTTATTGCAAGCGCCAAAAGCTAATATGGTTATACAAACAAAGGCTAAACTTAACACAATTAAAAGCAGTTTTTGTTTATTTTTCATAAAAATCACCATCCTTACTTAATAATTTTAAATAACAGTTGTTTTACTTTAAAAAGAAAAATAAAACGCTAGCGTGTAAAATAATTGCAATTATATTAACTGCAAAAAAGTACCAATGTTTGGTTTTGTGGCGAAATAATAACATTGCAACTATTCCACCAACGCCACCACCTAATAAAGATGATGAAAGTAACACTGCTTCGGGTATTCTATACCAACCGTTGATCGCCTTAATTTTATCGATACCATATAAAATTAATGAAATAACGCTTAAAACGGCAATATAAATTAAATAAATTTTTAAAACTGGGGGCATCATTATTATTTTTTAGCCTTTGAAGCAGACTTTCCCTCTTTTTGCGTTGTAGATTTTTCAGCCTTTTCTTTTTTTACCGTAGCAGGCTTAGAATAATCTTGTTTTCTAATTTTACCATCAACTTTGTGAATTACAATATTGCCTTCTTGATTGTTAGCAACAGTTTTTGCGTAGGCGATTGCCTCTTTTTGAGTGTCAAAAAGTTTTAAAGCCTTTCCAGCCTTTTCGCCCTTTACTTGCCATTTTCCATCATCGTTAAGTGAAATGTGATATTTTTGACCTACTGCCATATTAAATTACCTCTTTAGTAAAATTTTATAACAATATTATATAATAAAAACCGCCAAAAATCAATAACATTTTAATAAAAATATGCTTATAAAGTTGACTTTTTTAACCTTTTAATCTATCATTTAGCTAATACGAGGTAAAATATGCAAAAAATTAAAATAAACTTTGTTTGTCACGGAAATATTTGTAGAAGCCCTATGGCTGAATATATATTTATTCATCTTGCAAAAGAGCAAGGGTTTGAAAGCTTATTTGAAGTGACTTCAAGCGCAGTTAGTAGCGAAGAAATTTATATGGGAGTAGGCAACCCTATTTATCCACCTGCAAAACGTAAGCTTGAACAAAAAGGCATACCTTATGGCAAGCACCGCGCAACTCAATTACAAAAAAGCGATTATCAAAAATACGATTTGTTCGTTTGTATGGATAAAAGCAACACAGTAAAAGCAAATCGCATTTTTGGCGCAGATAGCGAAAATAAAATTAAACTACTTATGCAATATACAGCTAAAGGTGGAGAAGTTGCCGACCCTTGGTATTCTGGCGATTTTGAAGAAGCGTATAATGATATTTATACGGGATGCAAAGCTCTTTTGCTTCACATTTTGCAAACGAAGGACTTAAAAAAATAAAAAATAACAAAAAAATAGCTTTTTTAGATTGCAATACCAAAAGCATTGTGATATAATACCTTTGCTAAAAATAACGTCGGGGTGTGGCTCAGTTTGGTAGAGTACTTGAATGGGGTTCAAGGGGTCGCAAGTTCAAATCTTGTCACTCCGACCAAAAAAGTCGTATTATTTTGATACGACTTTTTTTATCCATTACGGAGTAATGGTATATCATCACGCAACTTGTTTGCGTGTATATCATCAAAAAGAGCGAGAAAATCGCTCTTTTTTGCATATCATCACGCTTTAGCGTGCAAAAAACTCCGTAATGATGATATACAATGCTTTGCATTGATGATATTCAGCCACTTCACGTCTGATGATATACACTTTCTGCGAAAGTGATTATTATCGCAGCCTTTTTTATTTGTAAAATAAAAATTTCGCTTTGTTTTGTTATTTTAGCAAAAAAAAATTGCTTTAATTAAACGTTTATGCTACAATGGAAAGTGATAGGATAAATTTCTCTTCGTTTATCTTATAAAAAAAATAAGGACGTTACGTATGAAAAAATTAATTGCAATCATTGTTATCCTACTTACTAACATCGTTATTTTCTCGGCATGTGCAGGAAATCACAACTCGCATGCCTACACTTGGGTAAGAACTCAAGACGGTCATTACAGAGAATACAATTGCGACTGCCCTACTTCTGAACCATTAGAAGCTCACTACGACAATAACGGCGACAGCCTTTGCGACGTATGTAATCTTCAATTGCCAAAAGATTTAACGTCTGGAACTCCAGATAGTTCACCTGATAACAGTTCAACTGATTCAAGCGTTGACTCTTCTACTCCAGATAGTTCACCTGACGATAGTTCAACTGATTCAAGCGTTGACTCTTCTATTCCAGATAGTTCAACTGATAACAGTTCAACTGATTCAAGCGTTGACTCTTCTATTCCAGATAGTTCACCTGACGACAGTTCAACTGATTCAAGCGGTTCATATAATCCAGATGATTCTTCTACTGAAGATTCAAACCCCGATCAACCAAGCGATAACCCACCTATAACCGGACACGAGCACAGTTACACTACTAAAGTAACTGCTCCTACTTGTGAAGCTGAAGGTTATACTACTTACACTTGCGGTTGTGGCGATAGTTATACCGCAGATAAAATTTCAGCTAAAGGTCATACCGAAACTACTGTTGCCGGCAAGGATGCAACTTGTACCTCTAGCGGATTAACTGTAGGCTCTAAATGCTCGGTTTGTGGGGAAATTTTAACAGCTCAAACAGTAATTCCAGCTAAAGGTCATACCGAAACTATTATAGTAGGAACAGCCGCAACTTGTACTGCAAATGGATTAACTAACGGCGCAAAATGTACTGTTTGTGGCGAAATTACGGTAACACAAACTGAAATTTCTGCAACTGGCCATAGTTGGACACCTGCAACCACAAGCGCACCCAAAACTTGTACTGTTTGTAGTGCAACCGAAGGCGAAAAACTTCCATCTTCCGGTTCTGGCAGTAGTTCAACAACAACTTATCCAACACTTACAGTTAACTATATAAACGTAGGTCAAGGCGACAGCATATTTATTAAGGTTGAAGATTGCGATATTTTAATCGACGCAGGCAAGTCTGGCCAAGGAAGTACGGTAGTTAATTATTTAAAATCCCAAGGGGTTGACGATATCGAACTTATGATAAACTCACACCCTGACGACGACCATTACGGCGGATTACCTACAGTTATGAGTAACTATGTGATAGAAAAAGCGTGGATTTCTCCTTTCTCAAAAACCACTTCAACTTACACTTCTTTTAAAGAAGCTCTTTCAAAAGAATGTTCATACTCAACACCTTCAGTTGGAACGGTTTATAGTTATCAACAACTAACACTTACCGTTATATACAATGGATCTGGGGCATCTAATTCAAACGACTCGTCGCTTGTATTGATGCTTGAATATGGCAACTTCCGTTTCTTATTCACAGGCGATATCAGTTCAACTATTGAATCCAAGATTGTAAACAAAGATATAAGTTGTGACGTTTTAAAAGTTCCTCATCACGGTAGCGCAGGCTCAAGTTCTTCTGCATTCCTTAACGCAACAGGTGCAAGTTACGGTGTTATTTGCGTAGGTAGTAACTCATACGGTCACCCAACATCTACCGCTTTAAACAATCTTTCAAGCGCAGGTATTTCAGTATATCGTACCGACCAAGACGGCAACGTGGTATTTTCAACTAACGGCGCAACTTTAACTACTCCAAGTGGTAATTCCGTAAACGGTGGCTCCGATTCGGGCTCATCTTCTGGCGGTTCAAGCAGTGGTTCTACCACAACTTCAAGCTACGTTGGTAACTCAAGTTCAAAAGTATTCCACTATGCAAGCTGTGGTTCTGCTCCAACAACAAATGCGGTAAATCTTTCAAGTTATACGTATAGTCAAATAATATCTTTAGGCTACAGACCATGTTCAAACTGTATAGGAAGTGGTTCTTCATCATCATACACTTACGTTCTCAACACAAGTAGCAAAAAAATACACGAATTAACCTGTAGTTATGTACCAACAACAAACGCAGAATACGTTAACGGAACTTTAAGCTATTACGTTAATACTTTGGGTTATGATCCATGCGCAAGATGTATAGGAAGTTCAAGCAGTACTACCACGTACATACTTAACACTTCTTCTGGCGTATTCCATTTATCATCTTGCGGTCATAAGCCAACCACTAACGCTAAAGCAGTTACCTACTCTTATGATACGATGATTTCAAACGGTTATAATCCATGCTCGTACTGCTTAGGATAATATAATAATAAAAATTTAAATCGCCTTAGTCATAAAATGATTAAGGCGGTTTTTTATAGCCGTTTATTCAATAAGCACCTATCTACACAATAATTTGCATTAAGATTTATAGCCGTTAAACAAAAAAAGTTGATTTGTTAAAAAGGCTGTGCTATAATAAACTTATTAAGTTACAAAACTATCCCTTCAATTTACAAAAAAAGGAGTACTACTTATGAAAAAGCTAATTGCAATCATCCTTATAATTCTTTGTAATATAATTATCATTTCAGCCTGCACGGGCAGTCACCGCACTCATTCATATTCTTGGGTGATGACTGAAGAAGGTCATTTTAAAGAATTTCAATGCGGTTGCCCATCGCCTGATATTTTAGAACTACATTCAGATAACGACGGCAACGGCAAATGCGACCTATGCCAATATGAAATTCAACAAAACTCGAACCCACAAAATCCCGATAATTCAACAGGTTCAGCCACAAATTCGGGCGATAACAATACTAATAGCGACCAAAACCCAACCAATTATTTATACACCGACTTTACAAGTGCAGAAAAGGCGTTATTTATACGATATATCGGCGAAGTAATCCCCTTCGTTCCAAACAACGAATATTACGTTGAAGGTTACTATGAAGAAAGCGATTACGAGCACGGAATGAGTTTTTATACCTTTGGCAACACAAAAGAAGACTTTTCAGCATATTTATTAAGCTTTAACGGCTATACTATTGATTCTACTTACGAAGACGATTACGGCGATACCTGGTACTGTTTAATTAAAAACGATATAGTGGTTGATATGTCTTTTTATTACTACGAAGGCGAATACGTAATTGATTTATACGTATATTCAACCATTCTTTCAACCGACCCAGGCGATGATGACACTAATAGTGGAAACGATAGTTCAACTGGTAATGGAAACGGCGGAACAATCGACACCAACACCACCCTAATAACCAATGACGGAACGGGCTTGCCCTCAAGTTCAAGCGGTGTTTATAACGTAGATTTTACAAAAGCGGAAAATGTTAAAAACGTTACCGATCAGGGTTATTATTTAGATGGATGCCCAACAACCGGTAGCCCTGCAGTATTAGTAATTCCAGTTGAATTTAGCGATTGCACGGCTAGTAGCAAGGGTTACACAACCCAAAAGATAGCAAACGTTTTTAAGCAAAACGGAAATTGCGATTATTATTCGGTTTACGACTATTATTACATTTCAAGCTACGGTAAATTACAGCTTGACGTAACCGTTCTTGATTACTGGTTTAAACCAAAGAATACAAGCACCTATTATGCAAACGCAACCATCGATTATTACGGAAGCGAAACCGCTATAGGCGACCAAATGATTATGGATGAAGCCTTAAAACAGCTTTCACTCACTATGGATTTATCGAAGTTTGACAGCGATAATAACGGAATAATCGACGCAGTAGTGCTTGTAAATACCCTTGACGTTGGCGAAGAAGATTTTTACTGGGCCTATAGATATTGGAATATTTACACCGACGACCAAGGCTATTATTACGAATACGATGGTGTTTCGGCAAACGATTATCTTTGGGCTTCATATCAATTTTTACACGAAAGTTATAACGACGAAGGCGAAGCCTTTTATACCGACACTAACGTTACTAACCCATACACCTTTATTCACGAATTTGGCCACGTTTTAGGCGCAGATGATTACTATGACACAGCCTACCTTTCTCACCCTTTAGACGGTTGCGATATTATGGATTCGCTTACAGGCGACCACAACGCATATACTAAGTTCAATTTGGGCTGGCTAACAAGTTCTCGCCTTGTTGTAACCGATAGTAGCGTTACCCTAAACTTAAAAAGCTTTGCTAAAAATGGCGACACTTTAATTTTAGCAAACGACTGGGATGAAAAACTTGGCGCATACCAAGAATATTACGTTATAGTTTATTATACTGCTGAAAGTTTAAACGGTGGCGATTACGGCTATTTTAGCCGAAACGGAATTATCGTTTACCACGTTAACGCCTCACTTTATAAAGAAGTATTAGATGGTGAAGTTTATTACGACGTTTACAATAACAACACCCACTCATCTGATGATTACGGCACTGAAAATAACCTTATCGAGTTTATAAAATCAACAGCAGGCAACTTTACCTACGTTGTTGGCGACAGTTTATCAACTACTATAAAAGACGATAGTGGCGAAGCTTTGGGCTACACCTTTACCGTTGATTCGTTATCAACCGATAGCGCAACTATAACCTTTACAAAGATTAAATAATTTTTGTTTTGATTAATATAACACGATAAAAGGCTAACAACGTTAGCCTTTTTCTTTTTTCAATTATATAAATTTATAATTGTTTTTTTCTTCTTTATTGCATACTCATAAGCAACTTTTGTACCACTTTTACGCCTTGACCGCAACAACATATTATATTTATCTTGTCTTTTTAATGCAGGCATATAGTCTTTATTGTAATAAAACACACAATAATTTGCCTTATCAATCATTTCATAATTACGCTCAACATAAGAATATTTGCCAGCACCTTTTATTTTTACTGGAAAATACCTTTCTTCATATAATTCAAGCAAATATTCCTCGTAAGATTTTTCTATTTGTTGATACATAGACCTTACGTATATTCTTTTAATATCGCTATATTCATTTTTTTATTCAGTAACTATTTCCCAAGATAGGTTATTAAAAGCACTTTTGCTTCCAAAAAGAAAGGTAGTAACACCATTATTTATAAGTGCAACTATAGTTTTTTTTAAAGAAACCTTTAATGCTTCGGTCTCAGCAATTATTTTATGTCCTATAAAACATGCTATCATAATTTTATTCCTTTTTATTAAAAAATCTCAAAAATAGTATATCAAAAAGTATTTATAGTATCAATTATCGTGAAACTCCACAAGAAAAAATATTAAAAAATTCATATAATAATTTCGTGGAAAACCAGTAAGGACTTCCACGAAGGTGTATTTATGAATATCAACGAAGCAATAATTAAAAGAATTGAAGAAATTTGCAATGAAAAAAACTTAAACGTTTGTGAAGCCGCGCTAAATGGTGGAAAATCGCCATCTGCTATTTACGACTTAATAAAAGGCAGAACAAAATGCTCTAAAGTTTCAACTATTAAAGCATTTTGCCAAGGTGCTGGTATAACTTTATGCGAGTTTTTTAATAAAGAATACTTTAATGATTTTGAAGAATAAAAAATATTTTTTTAGGATGGATTTACATGTATATTTGTATTGATAAGCGTGGCAATTTAATTGCAACCTATGATTATAATCCCGGTGTAATTTACCCTGTAGCAACCGATTTATACGTTGACCTACAACAAAACCTATATTTGTACGTTTATGGTAGCGGAAAAGAGTATTATTCTAATGGCAAAGTGTTTAAATATGGTAGTGCCATAGTTGATTATTATAGCAGTGGTAAGTTCTATAAAATTGGTAATTACGCCTTTGATTATTACTCGGACGGAACACTTTTTAAAATTGGAAGCGCGTATTTTGATTATCACTCAAATGGCCGTTATTATAAAATTGGAAATTCGGTTTTTGATTATTATTCCGATGGCAGAATATACAAAATTGGGGATAATTACGTTTAAAAAATAAAAATGCATAAACAAAAAGCATAGGCATTAAAATCCTATGCTTTTTGCTTTTTGTTGGGTAAAAAATTAGATATGTTAGAATAAAAACTTTTAAGCAGTACTACAGTTTTTATAAATAATTAGTTATATAATCTTTCACCAAAAAAATAATAAATAGAGGAAAAATATTGTAAATAAACTTTTACAATTTATTTTATAAGCTAAAACCTAAAAACACCGCTTTTATTTTTGCATTTTTGCTATTTTAACTTTATTCAACGGTAATTTTTCTTACAGTTTCTACCCTTTGCTTTTTAGGTAGGTTAACTGTTAAAACACCGTTTTCATATTTTGCGCTAATTGCGTTTTCATCTATTTCGCCAACGTAATAGCTTCTTTTTAAACTGCGTGCTCTTTCACGGCGTAAAAATTCTTTGCGATCTTCTTCACTAAGTTCACTTTCTGCCCCAACGGTTAAATAACCTTTATCGTAAGAAATATTTAAGTCCGCTTTACTAAAACCGGGTATTTCAATAAATAAAGTTATTCCGTTTTCATTTCTTTTAATATCTGTTGCCATATAGCTCGTTTTTATATCGCCAAATGATGGAACAAAAAAATCGTTAAATAAATCGTTTAAAAAATCCTTATTGTTTGAGTTTGTAATTAAATAATTTTTCATATAAATTTCTCCTTAATGTTTAGTTTTTACCAAACGCTTTTAAATATATTTTTTAATATAAATTTAGCAGTCACTTAATTTGAGTGTTAGCACTCTAACTGCTTGACTGCTAATATTATAACACATATTTTCCTTTTGTCAACACCTTTTTTAAAAAAATTTTTTTATTTTTTAAAAATCGCGCATTTTATG
>JAZNFS010000022.1:0-6971 GCA_045589175.1 Christensenellaceae bacterium | reverse complement strand
TAAAAAAACTAAAGTTTTTGTAGCCTCGCTTATAGGTAGTTTGATTGCGGTAATTTTTCCACTTATTAAATTACACGAGTTTTTACTTTTTATTTTGAAAACCCTTAGTGCTTTTTTATTAGTATATTTGGCATTTGGCTATAAGAATTTTAAACTATATTTTTCATTCGTTATTAAGTTCGTTATTTTAACTTTATTATTTGGTGGTAGCATTTACGCAGTAATGAACCTATTAGGTATTACCTATACTTTTTTGTACGGAACAACTAACTTGCTAATTCCGCTCGGATTTTTAATTGTTTGCGCTATATTGCTATATTATTTTTGTAAATGGATAATTAATAAGATTTTTACTAAAAAAGCAATTAATAGTTATTTATGTAGTTGTTCACTTTTTTGGGATAATAAAAAAATAGACTTAAATGGCTTTTTTGATAGCGGAAATCATATCTATCATAAAAACAAAGGCGTATGTTTTGCCAGCACGGCACTAAATAATAAACTTTTAAAAGCGGGATTTTTTAGTGAAAAACCGGAGGGAAGTGTTGAAATTTTTACAGTAACGGGTGCTCAAAAAATTAAGGTATATAAATTTGATAAATTAGAGATATATTTTAATAATACTAAGAATATAATTTATAGTCCATACATTGCTGTGGGAAACCGATTATTAAATTTTGAAGGTGAATACGAATTAATATTATCTTGTGATTATTTATTTTCTAGCGAGGTTTGATATGAATGTGTTTAAAAAAGTAGTTTTAAAGATTAAAAGTTTTTTTAGTAATTTATTTTTAAGAAAAAACTATTTAAATTATATGGCGAGTGGAGAAAGTTTGCCACGCCCTTTTACACCCGAAGAAGAAAATGAAAAAATTGCTTTATTAATGGAAGGGGACGAGGGAATACGCTCTCAGCTTGTTGAGCATAATTTGCGTTTGGTGGTATATATAGCGCGTAAATTCGACAATACTGGTGTTGAACTCGACGATTTAATTTCGGTTGGAACTATTGGGCTTATAAAGGCGGTTAATACCTTCAACGCCGATAAAAAGATTAAACTTGCAACTTATGCCTCAAGGTGTATTGAAAATGAAATTTTAATGCACCTTAGAAAGGTTGTGCGTTTTAGAAGCGACGTTAGCTTAGACGAGCCGTTAAACGTTGATTACGACGGAAACGAACTTGTATTATCCGACGTTTTGGGCACTGATAACGATTGCGTTTTTACAACTATTGAAAGTTCAATCGACGAGGATCTTTTGCAAAAAGCGCTATCGGTCTTGCCTGACCGTGAAAGACAAATAATGTCACTAAGGTTTGGTCTTTACGGTGGTGATGAATTAACACAAAAAGAGGTTGCCGATATGCTTGGAATTTCACAGTCATACATTTCGCGACTTGAAAAAAAGATTGTTAAAAAGTTGCGTAAAGAAATGAATAAAATGCTATAAAGTAGGCCTATAAGTCGATTATTAATATTTTTTTTAAAAATTTTGCATATATTTTTTTAAATTGTAAAAACTAAATTTAACTAACCCTACATAGGAGGCGCAATATGAAATATTGTTGTGCTTAAAGTTAAATGAGTAAAAAAGTTGAGATAACCGGCATTGATACTTCAAGATTGGAAAAACTTACTAAAGATCAAAGTGACAGGTTGATGATAAGAATTAAAAATGGGGATAAAGAGGCTAAGGATAGGTTTATTCTAGCAAATCTTCGACTTGTTTTATCGATTATAAAAAAATTTCAGGGAACTAAAGTTAGTGCCGATGATATGTTTCAAGCAGGTTGTATTGGTCTTATAAAGGCAGTTGAAAATTTTGATATTACGGTTGGAGTATGTTTTTCAACCTATGCCGTTCATATGATAATGGGAGAAATTAAACGCCTAATTAGAACTACTAACGGATTAAGAATATCACGTAGTATTCGCGATCGTGCATATCAGGCTTTAAAGGTGCGTGCCGAACTTGAAAAAGACGGAAACGAGCCCACCATAGAAGAAATAGCTAACCGACTTGATAGTACTGAAAGTGAGGTTGCTTTTGCACTTGATGCTATATCAGACACTATGTCGTTATACGACCCCGTATATAATAAATCAGGCGACACGATTGAACTATTAGATCAATTAAAAGATGAGAAGAATACTGAGGAAGATTGGACGGAAAGAGTAGCAATTCAAAACGCAATGGCAAAACTTAGCGAGCGCGAAAAAAGAATTATAAATATGCGCTATTTCGAAGGTAAAACTCAAACCGAAATTTCAAACGAGGTTGGTCTTTCGCAAGCTCAAGTTTCAAGAATTGAAAAATGTGCACTTGGATTTATAAAAACAAAATTATCATATAATTAAAGCAAAAAAGTGTGGATAATCAACCTATATCCACACTTTTTATATATTTAAAATAGAATTTTAATTAACGTAGTAATAAATTTTAAAAATTTTTTATAATTATATAAAAGGGGAAAATTAATATGGTTTACACTTTTAACGAATTAAAAAAGAAGTCAATAATTAACGTTGAAGACGGAAAGAAGCTTGGAAAAATTAGCGATATACAAATAGATATGCCTTGTGGAAAAATAGCTAATTTTATTATAGGATGTAGTATGAACCTTTTTTCATCTGAACATCTATTGATAACTCCTTGTGAAATAAAAACAATTGGTGAAGATGCTATACTTGTAAAATTTTCAAAAGGTAGCGATTTAAATAAAAAAATCGAGATAGAAGAATAAAAATATAAATTTAGCTAAAAAATGTTTAAAACTTACAAAATTTGCTTGTAAAAATAGTATATATTTGATTTATCAATTTTAGGCGGTGCATTATGTCGAAAACGATAGTTGTTACTTCTGGCAAAGGCGGAGTTGGTAAAAGTACTGTTGCTTGTTTTTTAGGTGCAAAAATTTGTGAGCTTGGTAAACGTTGTATAGTTTGTGATTTGGATTTTGGGCTTAATAATTTAGATATTGTTATGGGTGTAGAAGAAAAGATTGTATACGATTTAGGGGATGCGATCGAAGGAAGATGTAGGGCAAGTCAGGCAATTGTAGAATGCCCGAACGTTAAAAATCTTTATTTGCTTTCTTCAAATCATACCGAAAATAAAAATTTAAGCGGTCAAAATATTAAGTTGTTGTTTGAGGGGCTAAAAAGTCATTTTGATTACGTTATATTCGACTGTCCTGCAGGTATCGACGTTGGTTTTCATCGTGCGGTGTCGGCTGCCAACGAAGCAATCGTGGTAGTAACCCCCTTTTTATCATCACTGCGTGATGCCGATAAGGTTCTTTCAATACTTAGAAGTTATAAACTTAAGGATATTAGAATAGTTGTAAATATGGCGCGTGGAGATTTAATGGCAGTAGGCGAATGTCTTTCTGTAAACGAAATAGAAAATTTATTAAAAACTCCGGTATTAGGTGTAATTCCAAGTGATGATAATATCTTAGTAAGTACGAATTGTTATCTTGATAATTCAACCCCTTCCGGAAAGTCTTTTTATAAATTAGCGCGCTCAGTCCTTAGTGGTAAAGTAAAATATTTAGATCCATCAAAAAAATATTGTGGTGTTATTGGTAGCATAAGAAGGGGGCTTAAAAAGATAGTATGAAAAACAAGATTCTTTCGCATCAATTTAAAAGAGCAACTGAAGTAATTAAAAGCGACAGAATAGGGATTTCTTCGGGAATTGAAGGGGTAATAAGTAGTGAAATAAAAAAAGTTTTAGAAGACTTTTTTGCCTTAAACGGAGAGATTAATACACAAGTAGAGGTTGAAAATAGTGGATATAAAATAACTGTTAAAGCAAAAGCAAAAAGTGTAAAACAACTAAAAATTATTGGTTAAAAGTTTATTAAATATGCGTTTAATCAACCTATTGACTAGTTTTTGTAAAATATTATTGTAAAAAAATATTTTTTTTAGTAGCGATAAGCTATAAAATTAAAGGGCTATTAAAGCCCTTATTTTTTGTAAGTGCTTTTTAAGTTCTTGACAAAGAATTGCTTTGTTTATATAATATAAATAATATTCAATTTTTTACGTACAGAGTCAACCAATGGATAAATTTTTTACTTCAAAAAATATTGCAAAGATTGGGATTTTTTCGGCACTTGCAACGATATTGTATTTCGTTAATTTTCCATTACCGTTTTTTCCATTCTTTTTAGAACTTCATTTTTCGGATTTACCCGCGCTAATTTGTGGTTTTGCTTTAGGACCACTTGCAGGTGCGTTAACGGTTATTGTTAAGATTTTAATTAAATTACCCTTTACCGAAACTTTTTGCGTGGGTGAAATGGCTGACCTTATAACTGGGCTTGCTTTCGTTTTGCCTGCTTCATTGATTTATTCTAAAAGTAAAGAAAAAAGTAGTGCAATCATAGGTTTATTATTGGGTTCGATTTGTAGCGTAGCAACATCACTTCTTGCAAACCGCTTTGTTATAATTCCCTTTTATTTAGGTGTAATGAATTTAACGTTAGAAACTTTAGCTCAAATGTGTTCGCCCGTTTTACCTATGATAACTGCCAAAAACTTTTATTCTATTTACATATTTGGTGCAACGTTGCCTTTTAACACATTGCGTTGTTTAATTTCGGCTCTATTCACGTTTTTAGTTTACAAACGCATTTCAACTTTACTTAAAAGGTGGTCGTAATATGGTGTATTTTACAGATTGTGCAGAGCAAACAAAATTAATAGGTGAAGAGTTTGCAAAAAGTTTAAAAAGTGGGGATATAGTTCTATTAAAAGGTGAAATGGGGGCAGGAAAAACAGTTTTTGTTAAAGGTGTTGCAAAGGCTCTTGGCATAACCGATATGATAACCAGCCCAACTTATGCCTATATGAACGATTACGACGGTATACTATATCATTACGACTGTTACAGACTGTCTAGCGGTGAGGATGCTGAGGCTTTAGGTCTTACCGATTATTTTTATGCTGGCGGTATATGTATTATCGAGTGGAGCGAAAATATTTTAAGCGTTTTACCAAAAAATTGTAAAAGCGTTACTATTGAAAAGATTAACGAGGGCAAAAGGAGAATAGAGTTTTGAATTATTTAGCAATAGATACTAGTGGTGATTTGTTGGTGGTTCTAAATATAGGCGATAATTTTAAGGTTAAGCATTTAGTTGGAAATCAAACCAAACATTCTTTAACTTTAATGCCATATATCGAGCAGTTACTTTGTGAAAATAACGTTAGTTTAAACGACCTAGATTTTTTTGCCGTAGTTATAGGTCCGGGCTCTTTTACTGGAATAAGAATAGGTATTTCGACCATTAAAGCTCTTTGTTATGCAACGGGAAAAAAAGTTATACCGTTAACATCTTTTGATCTTTTAGCATATGCTGATAACAGCCCTGAAAAGGCGTTTTGCGTTGTTGATGCAAACCATGATAACTATTACTGTTGCGCATACGATAAACAAAAGATAGTAATGAAAGAATGCTTTTTATCAAAAGAGCAAATTTTACAAAATCTTGGCGACTATAAAATTTGTGCAGTACAAAATTGCGATTTGCCAGATGTTAGGTTGTGCGACGTGGTAAGCGGTATAAAAAATGCAGTTTTAAATAAAGTTGATAAACTAAGTGATGAAAGCGAAATTTTACCGCTATACGTAAAAAGAAGCCAGGCGGAGGAAGAGCATTGCTAATACGTGAGTGGAAAAGTGGCGATAATTACGTAATTGCCGAACTTGAAAAAAAATGTTTTTCTTATCCGTGGAGTTACGATATGGTATGCCAAACGCAAGGTCTTAATAATTTTTGCGGAGTAGTTGCAATTATTGATGAAAAGGTAGTAGGGTATGCAGGTGCAATTTTTGCTAGTGATATAGCAGACGTTGCCTTAGTTGCCGTTGATCCTGAATTTAGACGGCAAAAAATAGCTGAAAGAGCAGTTAAAACACTTATAGACGCACTTATTCAAAAGAAAGTAGAAAAAATTTTTTTAGAAGTTCGCGTAAGTAATCAACCGGCAAGAGGTTTATATACAAAGCTTGGATTTGAAGAAATAGGCATAAGAAAAAATTATTATGAAGACGCTGAAGACGCAATAGTTATGGCTTTGGTTATAAAGAGTGAATACTCAAAAAAGAAAAATTCCTTTAATTGAAAAGGGAAGTGGAAAGCCCTTGATTCTTTTACACGGTTATATGTGTAGTAAAGAAATTTTTGCTTCACAAATAGAATTTTTTTCAAAAACTCATAAAGTAATTGCTTACGATTTGTACGGTTTTGGGAAAAATTTGCCTATGGAAAGGTCGTACTCTCTTGACGACTACGTGCAAGAATTTTTTAAAGTGGCCTCAAATTATGGCGAAAAAGTGAGCGTAATAGCTCATTCTTTTGGTTGTAGAGTAATTTTAAAAGCTTTATCACAAAGTAGGGGCGAACAAATAATAGAAAAAGCGCTTTTATGTGGCGTTGCAGGATTAAAGCCTAAATACAGTTTTAAAAAAGCTCTTAAAAGAAAGATTTATAAAATTTTAAAGCATGTTGCACCTAAAAATTGGTTAGAAAAGCATTTTTTTTCAGATGATTATCAACTTGCAAGTGGTAATATGAAAAATACCTTTAAAGCAGTGACTAGCGAGTATTTAGATGAATATTTACAACGAATAAACATACCTTTATTTTTAATATTCGGTGAAAAAGATGATCAAACGCCCCCATCAATTGCTGATAAAATTACTAAAGAAGTGGCTAATTGTGGGGTACATATAATGAAAGATTGTTCGCATTTTTGTTTTTGCGAAAGGCCTAATGAATTTAATTACGTTGCTAAGGAGTTTTTATTATAATGTGGCAATTTGAAAACGTAAAAAGTTTAAATGACTTATTTACAACTGAATCCATTATAATTTATTTGATAATAAGCTTGTTAAGTACGGGCTTGTTATTGCTTATTTCATATAAATTTTTACAAATAATGCAACAATCCG
>JAZNFS010000021.1:0-5987 GCA_045589175.1 Christensenellaceae bacterium | reverse complement strand
TGTTTAATCAACGTATTAACTTCTTACAAGATGAAAATAATCGTTTAAAGAATGAAATTAGTGAAAAAAGTGAGAAAATATTATTAATTGATAAAGCTATTGAAGCTAAAACTCAACATATTAATGATTCAAATGATGATTTAGATAAGATTAATCAAAGATTATCTGGAATTTCTACTGAATTAAGTGAAGTAATGATCAAACTTTCAGCAGGTGAAAGTGCAACTCAAGACGCTCAAAATAAAGTATTAAAGTCGGTTGAATCACTTGCTGATATTAAAATGAATATTGGTGCGTTAGAGGGTGAAAAGAGCGTAATTTCTTCTCAACAAAAAGAAATGATTGAAAAGATGACCGCTCTTACTGCTAAACACGCAAATATTGGCAATGAAAAGCAAATTTGTGAACTTTCGATTGAAAAAACTATAAAAGATATAGCTAAATTAAAAGAAAATATTGAAGACGAAGAGAGCGCAATTCGTTCAACAAACGATTTTATTGCTGGAATAACTAATAAAATTTACACCATAAATTCTGATATTTCTTCTCTTACAGCACGTAAGAACGTTTATAGTGGGTTAAAAGAATCTTTTAGTGGATATCCTGATTCAGTTAAAAACTTAATGTTAGCATCAAAAAACAATCCTGCTTTAGGTTCAAAAGTTAGGGGTTTAGTTGCTAACGTTATAAAAACAGATTCAAAATATGAAACGGCGGTTGAAATTTTATTAGGGGGCTCGGCTAGTAACGTTATTACCGATAATCCAAACGATGCGCAATATTTAATTGAATATTTAAAGAAAAATGGTGGTGGTCGAGTAACCTTCCTTCCTGTTTCTTCAATGAAAGCGCGTTCGTCTAGTGATGATTTATTGCGCGCATCTCGCGAAAGTGGTGCACTTGGTATAGCGACCGACGTTGTTAAATACGATAAATATTTTGATAGTGTAGTTGGCTATTTATTGGGAAATACTTTAATTTGTGATAATATTGAAAATGCGGTAATTATTGCAAAAAAATATCGTTTTTCATTTAGAATTGTTACTTTAGATGGTGATTTGCTTAATACTTCAGGCTCAATGACGGGTGGTTCTAAGCGTTCAACAACTGCTAATTTACTTGCAACCGATAGAATTTTGCAACAAATTAGTGAAGAGCTTGAAGCAAAAAATAAAGAGCTTGCTAATCTTACTGCAAATAAAGAACAATCACTTAAACAAGTTAATGAAATGATTTCAGATTTACAAGCTAAAGAAGAATCTTTAGTTGAAAGTAAACAAAATCTTGCATCTCTTCGCGAAAAACTTATTTCTCTTGATAAGGCATTTGCTGAAGTTGGCGTTGAATTAAAAGCCAACGAAGGGGCTTTTAAACAAATTTGTGATCGTTTAGATGAGATTAACCGTCAGTATACTGATATTGAAGTTAACAACGAAAGATTAAGCGAGGCAAGAGCAAACGCGTCTTCTGATGCAATACGTCACCAATCTGCCTACGACGAGCTTAAAAAAGATCGCGAACGTTTAATTGATGAAAACGTTGCTCTTCAAAGATCGCTTTCAGCTTTAAATAGCGAAATAGCTAGTGCGAAGGAAGAAATTATTCGTTTACAAAATGATAAAACAGACGCTATTGCTATAATTGATAAAAGTAAACAAAATATTCAATCTAATCTTGATATTATTGAGCAAAATAGACGTGAAATTGAAAAAATAGCATTGAGTACCGAAGAACAAACGGGGCTTAATCAAAAACGCGAAGAACTTGATGCATTAAAAGCAAGAAAGCGTGAATTAGGTGAGCTTATTGCTCAAGAAGACTTAAGAAAACAATCTCTTACTTCTGAATTGAATCGCATTTCAGCTCGTGTTATGGAAGAAAAAATTGCTCTTGCAAAGATTGATAGCGATTTGGATTATATGCAAAAGCATATTGAAGAAGAATATAATTTAACCTACGGTACTTGTGTTCCGCTACGTGATACTGAGTATAATATTGCTCTCTCTTCTCAAGAAATGCATAGAATTAAGCGTAGAATTTCAACTCTTGGCGTAATTAATCCAACAGCAATTGAAGATTTTAACGACTTAAAAGAAAGATACGAGGAATATAACAGACAACGTAACGATTTAGAAGCAGCAGAAGCTGACTTAAAGTCTGTAATTAAATCAATTACCGATGAAATGCTTGCAATCTTTAACGACGGTTTTGAAAAGATTAGGGTTAATTTCAAGCGTATATTTAAAGAATTATTTGGCGGTGGAAGTGCTGACTTAGTTTTAGAAGAAAGTGTTGAAGGACAAGATCCACTTGATGCAGGCATCGAAATTGTTGCCGAACCGCCAGGAAAGAAACTTACAAAAATTTCACTTCTTTCAGGTGGTGAGCAAGCCTTAACTGCAACGGCAATTCTATTTGCTATTTTAAGATTAAGACCTATGCCATTCTGCGTACTTGACGAAATTGAAGCACCTTTAGACGATGCAAACGTTGAAAGAGTTGCAAACTATTTAAGAGCTTTTGCTGAAGAAACTCAATTCGTTATTATTACACATAAAAAGGTAACTATGGAAAATGCTGATACTTTATTCGGTATAACTATGGAAGAAAAGGGCGTATCGAAAATCGTATCTGTTAAACTTTCTGACGTTAACAGTGATATGGCCGACTAAAAAGGAGTTTTATGGGATTTTTTAATAAAATTTTTAGTGCACTAAAAAAGACTAAAGACGCTTTTTCAAAAAAACTTACCGCTCTTTTTTCGAGGGATAAGATTGGTGAAGATTTTTATGAAGATTTAACCGATATTTTAATTTCATCAGACGTTTCTTATTCAACAGCCGACGATATAGTTGAAAATTTGCGTGATAGAATGATTGAAGAAAGGGTTTCGGATAAAGATTTTGTTATAAACAATTTAAAAGAAATTCTTATTGAAAAGCTTGAGGAAGCAGGCGAGTTTGAAATTGAATATCCAGCCGTTATAACGATAATAGGTGTAAATGGAGTTGGAAAAACTACTTCTATTGGTAAACTTGCTAATTATTTTAAGCGTGAAGGCAAAAGCGTTGTTCTTGCTGCTGGTGATACTTTCCGTGCTGCTGCTGGCGAACAGTTAAACGTATGGGCTGAACGAGCTGGCGTTCGTATTATTTTGCATGGTGAAGGTAGTGATCCATCTGCGGTAGTTTACGACGCAGTTTCTTCAATGAAATCTAAAAATAACGACGTTTTAATTGTTGATACGGCTGGTAGATTGCACGTAAAATCGAATTTGATGGAAGAATTAAAGAAAATTGCAAGAGTAGCTGAAAGAGAATATCCAAACGCAAACTTTTATAAATTTATAGTTTTAGATGCTACTACCGGACAAAATGCGCTTTCACAAGTTTCAGCTTTTGATGACGCTGTTGGTATTGACGGAATTATTTTAACTAAGCTTGACGGAACTGCAAAAGGTGGCTTTGTAATTTCTCTTTGCAGTGAGTATAACGTACCTGTTGCATACGTTGGTACGGGCGAAGGTATTGAAGATATCGAGCCGTTTGATGCACAATCTTTTATTGAAGGATTATTTGACTGATAAATGTATATTGATGAATTTGTTACTTATTTAGCACGATTTGCCGTTTTATTATTTATATTACCAATGCATGAATTTGCTCATGCCTTTGCCGCATATAAAAACGGCGATTATACGGCAAAATTATCGGGTAGATATACCTTAAATCCTATAAAGCATTTTGACCCAATTGGGTTAGTTTGTTTTATGATTGCAGGATTTGGCTGGGCAAAACCCGTACCGGTTAACCCATATAACTTTAAAAATTTTAAAAAGGGGTGTTTTTGGGTTTCAATTGCTGGAGTTTTAACTAATTATATATTGGCTTTTATATTTTATCCAATGTATATGCTAGCCGTAATCTATTTGCCTTTTAGCAACTATTTAGCGAGATTAATTATTTACATTTTTTATTTTGGGTTTATGTTTGATTTATCCTTTGCGGTATTTAATCTAATCCCCGTTTATCCGCTTGATGGTTTTAGATTAGTTGATACTTTTGCTAAAAAACGCGGTTCATTTTATGAGTTTTTGCGCACTAAAGGCTATTTGGTTCTTTTTGTTTTAATTATCTTAAGTAATTTAGCATCTCGAAATTCAAATTTAGCATTTTTAGATATATTTGGGCATCTTATGAATTTTGCAGTTGATATAATAGGCTTTCCTATTACTGCATTTTGGAATTTAATTTTTGGTTTAATTGGTTAGTTTTATGGAAGGTAATTATAACGTAAAAAATTTTGAGTCAATTTTTGATTATGACACTAAAATTGCCGATTTTAACGGGCCTTTAGATTTGTTGCTTCATTTGGTTAAAAAAGCACAAATTGATATTAAAGATATATTTATATCAGAGGTTACCGAGCAATTTATGAGTTATTTAGACGACCTTGATACTTTAGATATTGAGCTTGCTGGCGAGTATCTTGGGGTTGCCGCTACTTTATTATACGAAAAATCAAAGGCTTTGCTTCCTAAAATTGACGAGCTTATACCCGAAGAAGATTCTGGTTCTACTATTATTCGTAGACTTCAAGAACTCCAGTTATTCAAAGATATGAGCGTTAAACTAAAAGAACTTGAAAACGTTGATAGATACTATAAAAATCCCGAACCTACTGCTAACGATTATCGTATAGTTTATAAGGATTTTAACTTTGATGGATTAATTAAAGCCTTTTCAGATTTACTTTCAAGGGTTGAGCTTGAACGTAAAATTCATCAAAAAAAGGAAATCCCAAAAGAAATATTTACAGTTCCTGAAAAAATGCAGTTTATTAAAGAGCGAATGCTTGAAGTTAAAGAGTGTTCATTTTTTGAACTTTTTAAATCAACTGCATCAAAAAGCGAAATTATTACGACTTTTCAAGCTATGCTTGAACTTTTAAAAAGGCAGGTTATTAAAGTTGAACAAAAAGAAGTTTTCGACGATATAACCGTATTCTTAAACGAAGAAATTGGAGGTGAGGACATTGGCGACTTTGGAGACCTTAGCGAATATAATTGAGTCAATAGTATTTGTTTCTGGCAATCAAATTGCTGTTAAAGATATTGCCGATAAATTAGAAGTTACCGAAAAACAGGTATTGGAAGCAGCTAAAAAATTGCAAGAT
Organism: Christensenellaceae bacterium; assembly: GCA_045589175.1. Lineage (GTDB taxonomy): Bacteria > Bacillota > Clostridia > Christensenellales > Borkfalkiaceae > HGM11416. Next base: position 812 of record JAZNFS010000021.1, on the reverse strand, counting down.
AAATACAATGAAAACAGCGGTATTAATCTATTGGTTTTTAATAAAAAGTTGCAATTTTGTTCTAATCCTAAGTATGCAGAAGACGTTGCGGTTGTTTTAAATCCTATCCGTGAGCGTGAACTTTCAAAAAGTATGCTTGAAGTTGCCGCCATTATTGCGTATAAACAACCAGTTACTCGTTTGGATTTAGAAGAAATTCGTGGCGTTGATAGTGAATATGCAATTCAAAATTTATTAAAACTTGGTGTAATTGAAGTTGTAGGCAGAAAAGATGCTATTGGTCGCCCTGTATTATTTGGCACAACCGATGGATTTTTAAAAAGATTTCAAATTCCTTCTCTTGATTCCCTTCCTGACTATGACAAGTTGCTTTCTGCCATTGCTACCACTAATAAAGATAGCTATTTATTTAGAAAAGATGAATACGATGAATCTAAAGACCCTGAATTTGGAGCAAGTGCTGACCAAATTACTCTTACTGGTATAAACGAAGAGGTTAGTGATGGGTTATCGGGTGAAGAAGTTATCGATGAAGAGTTTGAACTTGGTGATATTTCAGATGAGGAAATTCCTGATTTCTTACAAGGCGAAAAGCTTACAAAAATTAATTAAAGATATGTTCGATTTATATGAAAGATATTATTGTAGTTACGGGAGCGAGTAGCGGTCTTGGTAAGGAATTTGTTCTACAAATTGATAAAAAAGAAAAAATTGATGAAATTTGGGTTATTGCTCGTAGACTTGATAAACTAATTGAATTAAGTAATTTAACCAATGCAAGGATTGTTCCTATTGCTTTAGATCTTTCAAAT
>JAZNFS010000020.1:0-2443 GCA_045589175.1 Christensenellaceae bacterium | reverse complement strand
GCACCTATTAAATTTAATGTTGTTAGATATATCGATAACGATAGATATTTGCAAAGGTTTTGGAAAGACAAATATAATTTGTTAGGTTGTAGGCAATACATAACGGCTTGTAAAAAAGTTGATACAGGTTATAATTTTAGTGGGTTTATTGCTTCAAACTGTCATAGCCCTATCGTTAATTTTGAGTTGGCGTATTTGGTAGAAAATGCAACTTTAAAAATTGAAGTTAAATATCAAATTGCAGATTTCGTAAAGAATTTGCCAAGAATTGGTTTAGAATTTGCGATTGATAAGCAATTTTCAGCCTTTTCATACGTTGGTTTTGGGCCGTATGAAAGCTACGTTGATAAGAATATGGCTTGCGAATACGGCTTTTATAGGGGTGATGCAAGCTCTAATTATGATAATGGATATATAAGACCGCAAGAATCGGGAAGTCATTATTATAGCAAGTATCTAAACGTTGATAATGCGTTTAGCATTACTGCCGATAAACCATTCTCTTTTTCAGTAAATCCTTATACTACTAAACAACTTTGCGAAACTTTGCATAATCACGAATTAAAAGAAAACAATTTTATTAACGTTTGTTTAGATTTATATATGCGTGGAATAGGTTCCTATTCTTGTGGTCCGGAGTTGGATGAAAAATATGAAATTCCAAGAAATGGTAAGATATCATTTAGCCTTAAATTTTAATAAAAAAATGAGAAGAGCCTTACAATCGAACACTTGCAGTTCATATTTGTAAGATTCTTCATAAAAAGCCGAGTGGATTAAAAAATCCGCCCGGCCTTTTGTTTTGTAGGTATATTATATAATAAGGAAAGCAATAAAAATATTTTTTAATTTTTCTAAAAATATTGTTTTATAAAAAACTTGCAAAAAAATTTCACCAAAATTTCACATAAAATTATTAAAAGTTAAGCAAAATTTACTACAAAAATGGCAAAATCAAGTAAAATACTACAGGTTAAAAAAAATAAAAAAAGGGCTAAAAAGCACCAAAATCAATATATAGTATAAAAAAAGAACATTGCCTACCACATATTGGGGTTCGACAATGTTCAATTTGGTGCCGCCAGTGGGGGTCGAACCCACACGATGTCGCCATCACGGGATTTTGAGTCCCGCGCGTCTGCCAGTTCCACCATGGCGGCAAATGTTATTAAAAGCTTTTAAAACGTTTGCAATATATAAAAAAATGTGGCATAATATATGTATATTCAAACGCTTAATTATAATAACACAAAAAAAATTTAATTGCAAGAGTTTTTAAACCGAGAGTAAAAATTTTATGAAAAAATTAGTATTAATTGACGGAAATAGTATATTATATCGAGCATATTATGCAACGCCATATTTTTCCACGTCAAAGGGAGTAGCAACTAACGCTGTTTATGGATTTGTTAATATGCTTTTAAAAATTATTGGCGATATTAAACCTGATCATATGTTAGTTGCTTTTGATAGAAAAGAACCCACTTACCGCCATAAATTGTTTGATGCATATAAGGGCACACGTAAGCCTATGCCGGAAGATTTAGTTCCCCAACTTCCTTTGATTAAGGAGGTTTTAGCAAATTTGGGTATTAAAACTTTTGAAAGAGCAGGTCTTGAAGCTGACGATATAATTGGTAGTGCAGCTAAAGCGTTTGACGTAGAAACTATAATAATTACAGGAGATAAAGATAGTTTTCAATTGGTTGACGATACCACTAGTGTTTATTTTACAAAACGTGGTATTAGCGAATATGAAGTATATAATAAAGAAAACTTTTTTGAAAAAATGAATATTCAACCATTGCAAGTTATCGATTTAAAGGCGTGCATGGGTGATAAGTCGGATAACATTCCAGGCATTCCAGGTATTGGCGAAAAAACGGCTCTTTCCCTTATTAGTGATTATCAAACGATTGAGAACTTATATCTTCATACTGATGAATTAAAGGGTAAATTAAAAGAAAAAGTTGAACAAGGAAAAGAATCTGCTTTGCTAAGCAAAAAGCTTGCAACCATTGACGTTAATGCTGATTTGGGGCTTTCTATTGATGATTTACGTTTTAAGTTTCCTTTTTCGCAAAATGCAAGAAAGGCGTTTATTGATTTAGAATTTGCTTCAATTTTGAAAAAAGATATTTTCGATACGGAAGAACAAATAAGTGAAATTGGTGACACAGAAGAATTGCGAAAAAGCAAGATAGAATGCGAAATTATTGAGCAAATTATGTGTGACAAAAACTATTTTGATTGTGAATTCATTTCTTTAGCAATAGGCGATAATATCAATTTCTATAATGGCGAAAAAGAGTTTAAAATTCAAATAAAAGATAACTTTTTTGCGCCAGGATTTTTATTTGATGAGGCATTACAATTTATTAAGCCGTTGTTTGAAAAAAACTTAGAAACCAAGTTAATTGTTTACGACAAAAAGAAATTAATG
>JAZNFS010000019.1:0-14684 GCA_045589175.1 Christensenellaceae bacterium | reverse complement strand
TACCAAACTATATAGTACCTATGCTAAAAAGGGGGGAAAACAATCAATAAACCGCTCTATAGGTCGATTAAAACTATTTAACAAAAAAATCTAATATTAAAACCAGCCAAACTTACAAATTTTTAAGCAATAACAAAGGATAGCAAAATTTGCTATCCTTTATTTTCTAAATAGGCAAAATTTATTAAAGTTCAAACGGTTCGATTTTAATATTTTCGCTTGTATTTTTTATGCTTGCGTCTTGGGTTATATAAGATATTTGAAACTCTAAAACCTTAATATCTGAAATTGAATAAATTTCATAATTTTGTAATGTGGGGACATCTAAGCTAAAAAGGGCTAAACGCCTTTTCTTAGCATGCAAATTGCTTGATATAAGAAGTCGTTTTGAAACAAGAACCCCGTTTAATCTGATTTTTAGAGCACTAACTTCAATTCTATCCTCCGTTTTGTTTTCTATAAGAAATCTTACCGTAAAAACTTCACCATCGAGCAAAAATTCGCGTCGCTCGATGCCTTGAAAAATAACGGTTATATCATTATTTTCGTAAACTTTTATTTCACACCTATTTTCTATACCAACCATTTCGTATTTATCATTATAAGAACAAATTGCTTTTTTAAAAATAGCTTTGTTTGTTTGCTCATCGCTAACCCCAACAAGTTCCCAACCATCTTCACCTAACGTGTTAAGTTCGTTTAAGTTAGCTAATACTTCTTTTTCTTTAAATAAATACTTAAATTTTTGCACAATAAATTCCTTTAACCTTTAATAAAATAAAAAAGTGCGCCAACCGAAGTTAACGCACAAAAACACAAACTCCGATTGTCGCTCAACAAACTTATAATAGCACAAGAGTAATCTTGCATTCTACCATGTGGAATTTGCATTTTATCAAATTCATTATGGTAGTATGCACAAAAAAGGGTATAATATACCCTAATGCAAACTAACTCTCTTTTTTTGCTATTCATTTTGTTGAGCATAATTAGTATAACACACTTTTTTGCTTTTATCAAGCAGTTTTTTCATTTTAAGTAAGAAAAACTTTACTTCTAAACAAAATAATCTCCACGAAAAAATCAAATACTTGACAATACAAAAAAATAATGGTATATTTTTATTATAGTTTTACTTGCGCCCGTAATTAAGCATAAACGCTAAATTTAGCGCACGTTTTGGAGTAAATATGAAAGAAAAAATCACCATAGTAGTGCCCTGCTATAACGAGCAAGAGGCGTTACCCTATTTCTATCCCGAATTTGTAAAAGTTGCTAGCCTTATGAGTGAGCAAAACTTTGAATTGCTTTTGGTTGACGATGGTTCAAAAGACGGCACTCTTGCCTATATTAAAGAACTTGCAAGCAAAGATGAAAGGGTAAAATATATATCTTTTTCACGAAATTTTGGCAAAGAATCGGCAATTTACGCAGGTTTAAAAAACGCCACAGGCGATTACATTACCCTTATGGATGCCGACCTTCAAGACCCACCTTCACTACTGCCCGAAATGTTTAAGGCAATTAAAGAAGAAGGCTTTGATTCGGTTGCAACAAGAAGGGTTACCAGGAAGGGCGAGCCACCTATCCGTTCATTCTTTGCGCGCAAATTTTATAAAATTATGAACAAAATTTCAGATGCCGAACTTGTTGACGGCGCTAGAGATTACCGTTTAATGACAAGAAAAGTTGTTAACGCTGTTTTATCAATGAGTGAATATAATCGTTTTACAAAGGGTATTTTCGGTTGGGTTGGATTTAAAACTAAATGGCTTGAATACGAAAATATTGAAAGAGTTTCGGGCGAAACTAAATGGTCCTTTTTTAAACTTTTAAAATATGCAATTTCGGGCATCATTGCCTTTTCGAACGCACCGCTTAAAATTGCAACTGGGCTTGGGATATTCTTTAGTACTTTTTCATTTTTAGGTGCTATTGCAGGCTTAATAGTTAACTTATGCGGTATTGCGATTTCACCATTTATTTATCTTGGTGCAGGCGTTGGATTTGTTGGTGGAATTATAATGTTACTTTTAGGTGTGCTTGGCGAATACGTTGCCAAAATTCACCTTGAAGTTAAAAATCGCCCCGTTTATATTTGTGCCGATACTAACATAAAAGAAGAAAATAGTAATAAATAATTAAATAAAAATCGCCCTATAGCGCGATTAACTACACATTTAAGCAAAACAAAAGCAGTTCGTATCAAATACGCACTGCTTTTTTATTGCTTATTAATTTTTTATTTATTTAATAATTGATTAAGCCACGCCACAAATATTGCAATGAACAAAATCGTTTAAAGGTAAATTAATTTACTTACATCTTTCCTTAATAAATTTAGCAACGCCTGCCGACCACCCGTGACATAGGCTATGGCGATAACCCACGTAACAAAAAGCGCCGTGGTCGCCGTGTATATCACTTTTAGATGGATCAATTTCATCAATTCTGCCCGAGCCTTCAAGCCATGCCATATCAAAATCTTCCCAGAAAGTAGTTGCCCCTCTATCAATCATTGCTCCGTAATATTCCTTCATAAGCTTTATAGCTAAAGCTTCATCACGCGAGGCAATGGCGGTTAAAATATAATAACTCATAAAGGTTGAAAACCCATTTGCTCCCCCTTCAATAAGCATATTATATTCTTCATCACTAATTTCACCAAGTGCGAAATATTTAAAGGCAATAACCTGCTTTTTACTAACCACGTTTAAAGGTTTTAATAAAAATCTCTGTTTAAGGTTTTCAGCTTTTTGGGTGCTTAAACCAAACTCGTTAAGTAGGTAAATTGCGCTGTTTAATCCAACTATAAATAAAAGTTTAACACCCGTTTGCTCGTCTGGCGTATCTTTAGTAGGCCAGTCAAATAAATATCTTGCAACAGAAGTTAAATCACCATTTTCATCAATAACCGTTTCAAATTGATTTAACAAACCAACCAAATATTTTAAATTTTTCTTAATATAGTTAGTGCATTTAAACTCTTTATAATAATCGGCAAGAATAATAATCCACCACGCAGAATAGGTAGAAATTCTATTCATAAACAGTGGCAACGGAAATTGCTTTTTAGCAAGGTCTAAACTCCTTTCAATCACGGGCAATCTACCGTAAATTGAAGAAAGTGCCATAACTTCGGGGGCTAAATCGCCAACCCAAACAATGCGGTCGCGTTTAATACCATCCCAAATATAGCCACTTGAAGCGCAAAGATCAACCGTTCGTTTTGCCGTTTCAAAAATTTCTTTTATTCTTTGGTCTTTGCCGTTATAAGTGTAAATAGGCTTTTTCTTAAAAATATTATTTTCGCAATAAACGTTAATAAAATGAATATATTTTTCTTCTAAAACGTCAATCCTAACAAATCTAAAACCAGTTTGACCTATAGTCAAGTCACCTGAAGCAGTTATAATCGTTTCAAAATCACGTGGGCTATGTGCGTTAACGGCGTTTTTCTCACCAATAGAAGAGTTAACTTCGCCTAAACTTTCACCAAAACGAATTCTTACCTTACAAGAAGCATAATAAATCCAGCCCGTAATTACTCTTATACCGCCGTGCATTTCTTTGCCAAAGTCAAGAATAATATAAGACCCCTTATCTTCTAATTTGGTGTATTCGTGCCAAGTGCTGTCATCAGGATTGTGTATACTACAAGTTGCCTTTTTCTTATATAATGCCTCGGGATTGATAACACCTTTGTAATCAACTACCTTAGTAGGCAATAAATACTCTTTCATTTTGCACCGATAAAAACAATTATTTTTTAATTTCAACGAATAACGCGTGGCCAACTTTTAAATCAAAGCAATACTCACCTTGCGCGTTTGGTTTAAGTTCAATTTTTTCGCCCTTAAAATAGAAAGTTTTTTCTCCTTCAGGTAAGCTTACCGTTAAGGTAGAAGCAGGAGCATTATCAAATAACTCATCTTTAACGTTATTTAAATTTTCAAACATATAAAGCTCGTTTTCGCCGTTAACTTGCTTTGTTACGAGCATTACTCCACGGCTGATTTTTGCATCAACAGGGCAAGGTAAATATTCGTAAGCATACTTAGTCCAATCAAAATCTTGCGCAGATTTACCTTCTTCAGCAACGAAGTGCGAACTAACGTAATTATAATTAGTGCTAACCTTTAAAAACTTTTTCATTTCGGCAATAATACGCTTAGTATAGCCGTATAACGCAGTTTGTGAGCCGTCAAGGTTAATAAACGCAGCGCCATCCATTTCGCCCATACCGCCATCTTGATATCTAAAATCTGGTTTTGCCATATAGGTATAGAAAGAATAATCGCGAACACCAAAACCCATAGCAAGGTTGGTTTGCCAATACATATCGCTTTCAACCATTTTACGGTTGTGCATCGTTCCGTTCCAAATATGCGCAAAAGATTGTAAAACAGCGCGGAACTCAATATTCTTTTCTTGGCATAATCTTGCAACAAGTTGATAGTTAGCCAAAGTATTACCGCTTATAATATATTCCCTACGGAAAGGATATTCATCAAAGTGAATATTATCAGCACCTGTAAACTCAACGAAATCTTCAACGTATTTTTTATAAACGTCTTGATAACCAATATTTTCGGTTGCAATCTTTTCAGTTGCATCGGTAAAGAACTCGGTTAATTTTTGTGGACGAAGTAAGTTATCACGCGCGCCTAAAGGCAACAAATTACTTTGAATATAAACGTTAGGAAGCACTCTTTTGATCGAACGCATAATTTGACCGTAAACTAAAAATTGATCGTAAACAGGTTCGTCGAAAAGTTGAATACCGTAAAATCCCTCTTGATTGCAGTATGGAGCAACGCATTCAGCAACCGCTTTGTCAAGTTCCTCTTCACTTGCAAACATACAGCCTTCGCCGATAAGATTACTTTCCTTTCTCATCCAAGTATCAAAACGACCGTCTGTTACTAAAATTTTATCACAACCAGCCTTTAATGCTTCTTTAAATACTAATTGACAGTTACTACCTTCCCAGCCCTCTCCCTTATATGAGTTTTCGCCACGGGCTTGAACCATATTAAAACCGCAATCTAAATATTCCTTATATCTTTTTTCATTACGGAAATCTTCGCCTGAAAAATATTTATAGCCGTTAATCGTATAATATCCCGAAGTAGGACAGTTATAACAATAAAACAAACATTCCCTTTTCATTAAAAACCTCTTTTTAATTTTTATAAGCGCGGTATAGCAATTATTCGCTCCGCTCAACACGATGCCGTATTTGTGCGTTAGTTCTTGCGTGTTTTTAAATACTCATCGTAATAAGGTAAATATTTCTTTGTGTTTTCAAGCATTTCGTCGAATAACTTTCTTGCTTCATCTGGTTCTAAACACATATTTGGGTTATTTAAAAAGGCAACGAATGCTTTTTCATAATCGCCAGAAAGAGCAGCGTCAACAACAGTTTCTTGTTCTTGGATAATTCTCATAATAAGAGCGTTTAAAGCAGTTGGAACTTTACCTGCGTGAACCGGTCTTATACTGTTACCGCTAAAGAAAGCGTTAGTTTCAACGATAGCACCTAAAGGATTGTTTTCAACTTGACCGTCGTTTGGAATATTTACGTTTGTAACGAAATCACCAAGACCTAAAAGAGCCTTGATTTGGCGAACTGTTTCTTCGCCCGTATCGCGTAGTTGAAATGGAGCGCCGTTATAATAATCAAGCGCTTTTTGCTTTCTTTGTTCTAATTCAATCTTACGCCAATCAACGGTAGTAAGTGAGAAACCGTGTTTGTTTTCAACAGCTTCTTTGCTTTCTAAAAACCATTTACCTGGGCAGAATTCAGCAAGGTGTCTGTCCCCTGCGGCAGCGATTGCGCCGTAACGTTTAAATAAATTGAATTTAACTAATTCTTTGGTAACGTACGCGCCGTTCGCCCAGTGTTTTGCTTCAACGCTTTGTTCTAACCCGTTTGGATGTTCGTCGATATAAGCGTTGTAAATAGGAATTAAATCAGTTCCTTTATATTTTGCTTCGGTTAAGAAAGTAAAGTGGTTTACACCCACGATATTAACGCGGATTTCATCACGTACAGCTTTAATTCCATATTTTTCTTCTAAAATTTTAATAAGTAATTTTTGCGTACCAAAAACTTCGTGACAGCAACCAAAAGCTTTAATTTGTGGGAATACCTTATATAAAGTTTTAACACAAGCCGACATTGGATTTGTAAAGTTAATTACCCAAGCTTCAGGACAATATTCTTTAACGGCTAAAGCAATATCTCTAAACATTGGCAAGCAACGAAGAGATCTTACTATTCCACCAGGTCCAGTAGTATCGCCAACCGGTTGATAAATACCGTATTTTTCAGGTTGATGAACGTCGCTATCCATTTCATCAAAAGTACCTGGTAATATAGAAACTATAACGAAATCAGCGCCAGTTAAAGCGTCGCCAATATTTTCGTATGCCTTGTATTGCCACTTACCCAAAACGTCCTCGCGAGCAGAAAGAGAGTTACCAATTTTTTCATTAATTTTTGCACCCTCAAAATCGATATCGTATAATCTAACGGTACCCGCAATTTCCCCATCAAGAGCTAAGTCGTTCATAAGGTTATGAGCCCAAGCGCGTGAACCGCCACCAATATATGCGATTTGAACGTTTTTTACGTCTTTAAAAGTTTGTGTCATTAAAAATTACCCACCTTGATTATTGTATTTTTGCTATTTAAAACCAAATAGTATTTTTTTATAGTGTTACATATAACTTCTTATACATATTGATATACATACTTATATATATTCTAACACAAATAATATAGAATGTATATAGCAGTTTTGACAATAAATATAGTAAATATGATGCTTTTAATTAGCTAATAAGTTTAAACTTGTTTAGCCATTTTCAAAATCACTGCTCTTTTTTATATAATTATTTAATTTTAGTTAGCATTTTCATCTAAATAATATTCAACAAAATTAGCCCTTCTACCCGTTTTTCTACCGTAAGCCATAAGTTTATTAGTATCTTTTACACGCGCCATATTACAAGCGCAAATATACCAAAACCACCCAGAACAATAAACGTAAACAGCAAACGCGCCAATCATAATAGCTATAATATTAGTTCTGATTTCCGTTCTTTTTTCAACCTTACCACCTTCGTAGTAGGTAGTAATTTCATAAGTTGCCGATTCACGTAAAGGAAACATTTTTCCAATAGCATAAAAGAACACGTCGAGCGTTGGGCCTAAACATAAAATTAAAAGGCCACAAATACTACCAAAGCTAGCAACCGCAAATTCAGGGCTAAACATTTCAATTCCGTTCTGGAATATACCAAGTAGCGCCGAAGCAAAACCTATTAGAGCAAGGAACGGACAAACATATTTAACTACCGTAACTATATACATATAAATTTTTCTTCTTGTTGCCGTACCCTTTTCTTCGGTAGTATAAACTAACGGCCCTTTTGAAAATATACCAGGAAACCAGCTTCTAAACCTGTACACTATAAAATTACCTAAATTTACACCTTTAGTGAAAGGTATAAAACAATTTGTATTTATAAATAGGTCGGCATTTTCAAAATATCTTATTTCTATACCCGAATAAATAGCGAAAGCTAAGAAGAATATACCAAAGAAGATTATGTACTTCCAAACCGTGCCACCTATAAGTTCAAAGGTTTTCATTCTATCTGGTAAGAAATATGCAATTGCTATTGCAACGCCAAACGATAAAATGAAAGAGATAAAAACTCTTAACTTATAATTTGCACTTTTACCGCGTTTCTTGTAATAATTTTCGTTAATTTTTTTGCCACTGCGTGAAGAAGATTCATCCTTCTTGCCCTTAACACACAAAAATATTAAAGCAAGAATCGCAAAAAATCCCGCCATTGCAAAATAAACGTAAGCGATTCTAGGATCAGGTACTTCAGGACTTTGCATCATTGAAAAACCTTGCAGAACCATTGAAAATACTGAAAATAAGCAAACCCATCCTAAAATTTTTAACACTTTCATCTCAGTTCTCCTTTAAAAAAATTGCTAAAATAAGTTTAACTAAAAAATATTTAAATAGTTTTTATATTATTTAAACAAGTGGATAAAATATTTACAATCAAAAAGTGGCTCTATAAGTTGATTATCGCAATATTACTTATTATTTTTTAAAATCTTCTCGATAACTGGCTCAATCACGCTAGCCATTCTGCGATGACCAAAATCGTTTGGATGCAAACTATCTGATGTGCAAGCATAACGATCATCTTTACCAAACAAAGTGCTTCCATCAATAAAATAAACGTTTTTATCCCACGATTTATTGCGTTTTGATAGGTAGCTTTTATAATTTCACGCCTAATATCGTCGTCGGCATGAACGCCAAAACAATCGGGCTTAGAAATCATAACTATTGGTAGGTTTGGGCATTTTTCGCGAACCCTTAAAAAGAAAGGTTCGTGCGTTTTTAGTATCAGTTAATTGCATAGCTGTCTACTGAACTATATACTATATATAGTATATACCGCTTATAAAGTAAAATCAAGCGTTTTTTGCAAAATTTAGGTTTTTATAATTTTTTTAACTTACAGCAAAATTAAAAAAAACAGACGATAATAAGCAAAGTAATATTATTTATTCTTCACTATTCATTTTATCTTTATTAAAAGCGCGATAATTAAAAATAGAAATAAAAATAGAAATTATATTCGCTATAAGTTCAAACGCGTAAGATATAGTTGCAAATATTGGCGCGTGTGTTAATAGGTTAAACAGAAAAGTTAAAATTGTTGGTATTAACATTGTAAATCTAACAATTTTTAAATTTCTTATTCTAAATATAAACGCGTAAAGTATTAAACCTGCTAAACACAACAAATCTAAAGGCTGTGCGGTTTTTAATATACCAAAATTTATAATAAAATACGATATAATAGTAAGTATCGAAAACGCGAAAGACCAACCTATAGGGGCATTTTTGCCCTTTTTTTCATATATAAAAAAGGTTATCGCGCGAAGCAGTCCTAAGCTTATGCCGATCATTGCAAAAAACTGTAATGAAAAGAAATAAGAAACTATTAAAAACACTAAACCCAATGATTGAAAAAGTAAATAATGTTCTTTCTTTTTAACAAAATATGAAATTACAATAACCGCCATAGCAATAAAACTTGCAATAAGCGATAAAGGTTCACTTTTCATAACTTAGCCCTTCTTTAGTAAACGGTATAAAAAATAAAGTATTTTTAGGCTTTTTGAAGTTTGAAATTTTTAAGGTATTGCTTACGCATTAATTTTAGGCACTTGTCGGCTAAAATTAAACATATCAATATTAAAAATAACCCAAATTGCGGTAAACTATAAAGCATTCGTATTACGCGAAGTATGCATTGATAAGCATACAAACCAAAACTTAACGAACCTAAAAAGTTTAAAAATTTCGATTGAACTTTTAGCGTGCTTGTAAAATAAATTAACGTAGGCATAAGCGCAAATATTAAAATATATTCGTAAGTTAAGTCTGCCTTAGGAATATATGCCAAATATACTACTGCAACAAAAACAAGCGCGGTTATTATCCAATTAAAATTTAATTTACCTATTTTCAACTCAATTTTTGGAATATAACTTAATAAAACGCCCATTGAAACAGCGCCAAACCCACGTGCGACACCTAATTTTTCAACAATAGGAAGATACAATATTAAATAGCTAATAATTACAATAGCAATTAACGAAATAATAAATGATAGTTTGTTTTTTAAAAGGCGTTGCAATGTATAAATTACAACAAATGCAAGCAACATTATGGGTATATACCAAAGATAACCAAATAAAACTGGTTGCCCTTCAAGTACGCGTTGCCAAATAACAAACACTACCCCAACTAAAAATGCTAAACCTAACGGCTTTATTTTGCTCCACACCATTTTAAATAATCCGCTAAGGTAAGTGCTATCTTTATGTTTTTCAATTGACTTTAAAAAGAAAAATCCACTTAGCAAGAAGAAAAACTCTACTGCAAGATATCCGCAATCAAAATACTGGCTTTTAAAAGTAAAAAAACCATGATACCATACAACCCACATTGCAAACAAAAAGCGATACAATTCAAAAAAGGAATTTCGCTTACTTTCGGGCTTTTTCGCTTTATTTTCGTCTTTTAACGATAATGTTGTATTCATCTCCACTACATTTTTCATTTGTGCACTCTAAAAGCCAAGGCTTTTTATTTATGATATCACACATAAAATTAAATTGCAACAAAAAATCTTTAATTGTGATAAAAAAGTGAAAATTTAATGATTAAAAATTTTATTCAGCTTTTTTAGGGTGTTTATTTGTTTATTATTTTTATGTAAGCTTTTTACTCTGCAAAATTTTGGTTGTCATCCTGAGTGGAGTGAACGCGTAGTCGAAGGATCTCAAAATCGGCAAAATTTAATTCAAATCCCTTATTGGCACAGCAAAAAATGCGACAACCGTTGGGTTATCGCATTTATAACGTTAATAATCAAATAATTATTAGTTAATAACTCAGATATTATCGCCAATAATTGTTTGAAGCAAAAATGAACTGTTCTTCATTTTAACTTCGCCACAAGGGAGGCACCTACGCTTTGCTACGGTGGGAACGAACAAAATTTTGTTTAAGTTTTTCTGTAATAATTTGATTTACTGCAAAATTTAATTCAAATCCCTTATTGGCACAGCAAAAAATGCGACAACCCAATGGTTATCGCATTTTTTGGCGCGCCGCAAGGGATTCGAACCCCTGACCTTTGGTTCCGTAGACCAACGCTCTATCCAGCTGAGCTAGCGGCGCAAACGTCAATTAGCCTAAAAATTAAAGTTACTTTAAATTTCAAGCCTAATGATTATATAACAAATAAAAGGTTTTGTCAAACACTTTAAAAAGCAAAAACAAACTTTTTTCAATAAAAAACAAAATATTTATAAAATTCGCTAAAAATACTTAAAAAAGTTTTGACAAGTAAAAAAAATTATGCTATTATATATAGGCTTAATACGAAAAATATTAATTCGGTTGGAGAAATACCCAAGTGGCCGAAGGGGCTCCCCTGCTAAGGGAGTAGTGCGGGTGACTGCAGCTCGAGTTCAAATCTCGATTTCTCCGCCAACAAAAAGGACAGGTTTCGTACCTGTCTTTTTGTTGTGTAAAAAGTAATTAAATCGAGATTTGATGGGGGAGAAAATCGCGAGAGCGATTTGTTAGCTTCTAAAAATTTTAACAACATAAAAGGATAGCAAAAAATAGTCTATCCAATAGGGATTTTTTATAAGTGCTATCCTTTTGAAGAGTCCGGCGTGGCGTGATGCCACGCCTTTTCTCATTCTATTCAGTTTTCTTCTCTTAATAGTTTTATATGCTTCTTAAAAATTAACAAATCCTAACATTTCCAATGTTATAAAATCTGGCATAACATATAGTTGTGTTCCATGAAGCAATAATGATACTCCAGCTGACAATGATTCTTTGTAATCTTCTGCTTGAGATGGATATATTAAATCGCATGTATAATTATATATATGCCATTTAGATGGACTTTGACTATAGTTGTAATCAATTTGACCATAAGCATAATCATTTCCCCAAGACCAAGAAATACCCATTCCAACTTTATGTAATTCTTCATTATAACTTAGCATTAAGATTGTAGTTGACACATAGGTTGAAGTTACTTCTTCGAACTGAAAAGAAAGTGTAGATGCATCAGAATTTGTATATATGTAATAAGTAATTGTTTGAGTATCAGAGTAGACTCTTTCATAACTTATACAATAATCTCCATCATCATCTAACTTACCGTTACTCTTCACATAATTTGCAAGTGCAACATAAGCATCTGTTACGGTACCGCACTCTGTACAAATCCCATTTTCTTCAATATGATCTAACGTTGGAACAAAATCCTCGCAGAAATAATGTTCACATTCACATGAGTATATTGTATATCCTTCTTTTATACAAGTTGGTTCAATTACTGTCGTTGTATATGTGTGTAAATGTTCACCATCAACCACATCTAATAAAACATCATTAAAATTATTCATATCAACATTAAACTTAAATTGTGTTGTAATCCATGTTTCATCTTCGATATAAAATTGTAAATTCTCAGATGTTCTCATTAAATTTAATACGGCGTCATGATATATGTCAATTATATAAATTCTATCACCACCTGGATGCATTTGTCCTCTAGCTGAATAAATATATCCATCTTTAGTTCTTATTGCAATCTTATAATAATCAATTGTTTCAGAACTAGAATTTTTTACAGGAAGGGAAAGATCTCCGTATTGGTATAGAAAAATTGATATTTCATCATTGCAATCATACAAAATTTCAGCATATAGGTCAACATTTGTAGTTGCAGAATTAGAATAATAACCCTCTATATAATTAACTGTAGTTAAATACCATTCATCAGTTATAAATCCAAATTGACTATCAACATAATAATTATATTTCCATATATCACCTTCAGTCATCTCTACTGAAACATTTATAGTAATAATCACATCAGAATTTTTGATATAAACAGTAACAGACGTATTTCCACTTGAAACAGGTGTGAATGTAAGAGGTATGACATCGCCATCCCACTCACCCCATTCACAACTAACCACACTTTCATCGTCAATATCATATGTAACTGTTTCGCCACCAATCATAGTGATATAAGCAACATCACTATAATCTGTAAGATTGATGTTATATGTAGTTGATGTAAGGGTCAGAGATACAAAATCAGGGTCTTCTTCATTACAATCAATACACGCACCATTTTCAAACGTGTGTCCGTAAGGTTCGCCTTCTGTTGTATTACATACAGAACAT
Source organism: Christensenellaceae bacterium (assembly GCA_045589175.1). Taxonomy (GTDB): domain Bacteria; phylum Bacillota; class Clostridia; order Christensenellales; family Borkfalkiaceae; genus HGM11416. The sequence continues at coordinate 1,845 of JAZNFS010000019.1, read as the reverse complement.
GTTTTTGGTGTAGTGCAGGTCGGCATATTCCATTTATGTCCCCAAGCTGCTGTTTTTTCTTGTGCAACAAAAATTTTACCACATAAGGAACAATGCCTACCTTCTGTTAAACCTGTTTGTGTACATGTTGAATCAACGGCTTCATCAATAACCTCAGCATGTCCTAAAGCTGCTCCCGATGTTTCACCACAAAGGCGACATGTTTTGGGATAGAGGCAATCAGCTTCAATCCATTGATGTTGGCATTTACCGTCACAAGCAGATAATGTGATAATAAAGGAAAATACAACAAGTATAATAAACAAGAATTTGCTTGAAAAACATTTAGTATTCATAACCCATCTCCAATAAAAAAGCGTACCCACGAGGGATACGCCGAAAAACGCATCTCTCAATGTTGCTACACATTTTTCCTAAAACCAGGCGAGAGCATACGTTTTTACCAACAGTATGCCCTGATTTTAGGCTATTAAAAATGTGTAGCATAATTAGTATAGCACTAATTCAAAGAAAAATCAATCTGAAATGACATCTAATCAAAAAGTTTATTATCTCATAATATAACAATCAGATTCAATAATAGAATATGATTGTTTGCTCCGCTTAAAAGCAATATTATTTTAAATATCAATGATAAATTTATATTCCATTATTTTTTATTATCTTCACTTATTATCCAAAGTTTTTCATCTTTACGAGATTGATTTACAGCGAAAAGGTACTGTTTCTCATTTATAAGCTCCTCGTTACTTAAGTTTGGAATTGGTTTAGTTCGCAACATTTTTACCGAAGAAAAATCAATAAAATTCAATTGTTGGGAATAAAGACGTAGTATTTTACTTTTAAAAAATTCGATATTATCCATTGAGCAATTGAATATGACATAGTTATCCGCATCGGTAAAATGGCTTTTGTAACAAATCCCATCTATTCCGTGTTTACGCAACTCATCACTAATAAACTGAGTTATCTTATATTCTTGTGAATCACTCACGGGTGTTGAGAAATGATTTGCTATAAAAATTTGATAACATTCTTCTGCGGTTTTTCCTTCAAAAAAATTTTTCTTCTCTAATCTTATAATCCTTAAATCTCTTTTAATAATAAATGATGCCAAAGATATGTAATCCCCAATATTGGCTTTTATTTCACTTGCGGCGGTAGTTGGCTCATTAGCACAATAAAAATATGAAGAATACTGACTGTTGGCTCTACCTTCGCAAGCTATACCTATAGGTGGTTCTTTTGAATTATACCAATCATAACCTTGAATCACATCACCATCAAACTTTATTCCGCTTCTTTCTTGATAAATATCCTCAACGTCTTTTACAATTCTTGCACGAAAAACTTTTGTACCTGCTTTAAGATATTCGTCTTGCTTTCCATTACATAATGATTTTATTGCTTGGAATACGTTAGACGTATAAATCTCTTTGTATTTTTTATTTTTAAGATTTTCAATAAAATTGTTAAACTCAGCACTTGAAAGTGCGGGTATCATTATTTCTGCCAAACTTTTTCCGCTTTCAAATATTTTATTTTCAAAGCTAACACTTTCGCCGTCAAATTCAAGTGTTACAACTTCTTGGTCGCTATTATTTTTTTTATAGGACATTGTTTTTCCTTCCCCGTTGCTTTTTCTCTTAATTTTTTTATTCACTAATTTATTAGATGATTATTTCTTGTTGGCTATACTTTCTTTATAAATTTTAACTACATCTAATCTTGATATGTTGGTTATCTTATCAATATCATCATAATAAACACCTGTACCAAGCATATTTTTAGAAGAATCAAAAAACAATATAATTCTTTGTGCTTTTGCAAGTTGTCCATTCTTTT
>JAZNFS010000018.1:0-6767 GCA_045589175.1 Christensenellaceae bacterium | reverse complement strand
GGACACCGTGATTAAAAGTCACGTGCTCTACCACCTGAGCTAATGGACCGATATTAAGTTGGCTGGGGTGGCAGGATTTGAACCTACGAATGCCGGAATCAAAATCCGGTGCCTTACCGCTTGGCGACACCCCAACGCGTTAAATTTAATGGGGCGAGAGAAGGGTTTTGAACCCTCGACCTCCAGGACCACAATCTGGCGCTCCACCAATTGAGCTACTCCCGCCATTTGTTTTATGGCGCGCCTTGAGGGACTCGAACCCCCCACACACGGCTTAGAAGGCCGTTGCTCTATCCATCTGAGCTAAAGGCGCATATATTATGTGTGAGATATGCCCTAAGTACGCTTTTGGAGCGGGTGATGGGAATCGGACCCACGCAACCAGCTTGGAAGGCTGGTGTTCTACCATTGAACTACACCCGCACTTCACACAATGCCTATCGATTATACCAAAAGAGTAATTTATTGTCAAACATTTTTTTGCAATTTTTAAAAATATTTAATTAAATTTACTTGACGGCTAACCTAAAACGAAAAAACATCTTTTTAAAGTTCTTTTTTATTAAGTTCCTTTGTGATAAACGGTTAAAAAACATTTTTATTTTCTTTAAAAAATCAACCGTTATTTGCAAAGTAATTTTTTAAAACAAATTAAATAAATAATTTTTTAAGATTATAAAAACTTGTTTTAGCTTAAAATTCTTACTTATCAGTGTGTATATGCAGTTAAGTATAATAAATTTACTATATTATATACAATAGCTTATGTGATAGAGTTTTTATGGTATTGTGAAAAAAATGTGAAAAAATTTTAAAAAAACACTTGCAAAAAATGTAGAAGTATGCTATAATAGGGTTACAAAAAAATAAGACTAAGTTGCGTTTAAGTTTTTTTAGCTATTTAAGGGTAACCTTTTATTCTATTTAATCATTAAATGTTACTAGTCAAAAAAATTAAAGTGAGGGCAATATGAAAAAACTAACAAAGCTAACTTCCTTATTACTAATAGTAGTATCACTACTCACTGTAGCTGCTTGTACTTCGTCGTACGGCAAACTAAAAAAAGCTTTTCAAGCTGAAGGCTACGTTGTTGTTGAAGAAATGGAATCTTTAACCGCATCTATGAAAGAAAAACTTGAACAAGAAGCCGATGATAAGTTTGCTATCGAATTCCACGTTATGCAAAAAGCAGAAACTGGTTTAATAAACCTTTCTTACGTATTTATTCTTGAATTTAATGCTACCGATGATTTGGTTGAATTTATCAAGGGTAGCGAAACTGCTCAAGGTATGGTTAAAGACGTTGCTAACGATGAAAACGTTAAAGCTTTTTACAATTCTTTAGTAGAAGCTGGTTATGCAAACGGTAATTGCTTAGTATTCTCTTTAACCGATTCAAGTTCTGTTAAAGATATCGTTAAAAACGCTTAAGTTTGGCGCTTGTTTTATGAAAAACTAAAAACCTAAAAAACGTTTATTTTAAAAATGGCTCTGCAAAAAACTGCAGAGCTTTTTTTTGTGTGTTTTCATTTTTTTTGTTGCTTTTATTTTAACGCTAAGTTTAAAAGCATAACTTTACCACTATTTGCTTGACATATTTTTAGATAACTCGTATAATTATTATAGTAATAATTAAAATGGTGCAGTGTCGCGATTTATATGAATATATTTGCACACTTATAGTTCGTTAAAATAAAAATCGCAAGTAGGTAATAATGCAACAAACAAGTAGTGAGCAAACAGCAAAAAGAAATATATTAGGGTACGAAAGAATAGGAAAACTACTTCTTAAGTTTTCTTTGCCAGGCATTATTTCTATGCTTGTAAATTCCCTTTATAATATCGTTGACCAAATATTTATCGGCCAGGGAGTAGGATACTTAGGTAACGGTGCAACAACGGTTATATTTCCGTTAACTACTATTGCGCTTGCTTTTTCACTTTTAATTGGCGACGGTGCAGCGAGTTATTTAAGCTTAATGCTTGGGCGACAAAAGCAAGAGGAGGCAAATAAGGCGGTAGCCGTTGCTATTTGGTGTACCTGCCTTATGGGCGTTTTAATAGGCGCTATATTTATTGTTTTACTTGAACCTTTATGTTTGCTTTTCGGCGCAACCGAGCTTATATTACCTTACGCAAAAGAATACGGGTTGATTATTGCTTTAGGTATGCCTTTTTCGGCAATATCGGTAGGTTTTGCAGGTTTTATTAGGGCAGACGGAAGCCCTAATTACAATATGACGGGCTTGCTTGTGGGCTGTATTGCAAATATTATTTTAGACCCTATTTTTATTTTCGTATTTGACATGGGGGTTGCAGGTGCGGCTGTTGCAACGGTAATAGGTCAGGCTCTTAACGCAGTAATTTACACGCTTTACATTCCTAGATTAAAAACTGTAAAGCTTTCAAAAAAAGTGTTTAAAGAAAGCTCTAACGCGGTATTAAAAATATTTAAACTTGGGCTTTCAAGTTTTATAAATCAAGCGCTTATAGTTATTATTATAGGCGTGCAAAACAACTTGCTTAAAAAATACGGTGCGCAAAGCGAATACGGGGCTGAAATTCCTATGACTGCGCTTGGCGTTACTATGAAGCTTTTTAATATTATAATGGCTGTGCTTATAGGCTTATCAAGTGGCTCGCAACCTATTTGGGGGTATAATTACGGTAGTGGTCAAAGAGACCGCGTTAAAAAAACCTTTTATTATTCAACGGCAATAGGTACGTTGGTTATGCTTATTGCGTTTGCAGTATTCCAATTGTTTCCCAAAGAAGTAGTTTCTATTTTTGGTAACGATAACGAGCTTTACGTTGATTTTTCGGTTAAGTGTTTAAAAATTTATTTAATGCTTTTACCTCTTAATGCTATAAGAATGTTAGGTGGATCCTTGCTTCAAGCAACGGGTAACGCAATGTGGGCGTCTTTTTTGGCTTTATCAAAACAAATTATAATTCAATTACCTGCAATGATATTATTACCTATGCTCGTACTTGGTAACGGTATTTTAGGTTTGGACGGAGTATTGTGGGCAGGTCCTATATCAGATTTGCTTTCGTGTTTACTAACTATAGTGGTGTTGTTATTTAAAGGCAAACAACTCTTTAGCGTTAGCACGAAAAATAAAGAATAGAGCAAAGCTTAAGCTTAATTTAAATTATAAAGGAGATTTTGCGTATGAAATACTATTTAGCGGTAGATATCGGCGCATCGTCTGGCAGACACATTTTGGGTTGGTTAGAAAACGGAAAATTATTAACCGAAGAGATTTATAGATTTTCTAATCTTCCAAAAACTAAAAAAACAGCTTTTCATACTGAAGAAAGTTTAACGTGGGAGGTTGAACTTTTATATTCAAACATATTAAAAGGTTTAAAACGCGCTAAAGAAATAGGAAAAATTCCTTACGCAGTTGGTATTGATACTTGGGGCGTTGACTATGCCTTACTTGACGAAAACGATAGTTTAATCGATTGCGTTTATTGCTATCGCGATCATAGAACTGAAAAAACGGTTGATAAAGTTCATCAAATTTTGCCTTTTGAAAAGCTTTATTCAAAAACGGGCATTGCTTTTGCTAATTTTAATAGTATTTATCAGCTTTACGATGATAAATTAACGGGTAAATTAAACAATGCAAAAAGTATGCTAAATCTTCCCGATTATTTTCACTTTTTACTTACTGGCGTTAAAAAACAAGAATATACTATGGCAACCACTACTGGTATGGTAAATAGCGTAACCGGTGAGTGGGATAAAGAAATTATTGAAAAATTAAACCTTCCTGTACATTTGTTTACAAAACTAACTAAGCCAGGTGAAGAGGTTGGGGAGTTTAGTAAAGAAACCCAAGAAATAGTTGGTTATAACGCAAAGGTTATACTGCCGGCAACTCACGATACGGCAAGCGCGGTTTTAGCAGCTCCACTTGAAGATCAAACGCCCTATATTTCAAGCGGAACTTGGTCTCTTTTGGGTATTGAGCAAGAATATGCACATACCGATCTTTCGGCGATGAAATCGGGATATTCTAATGAAGGTAGCATAAACGGTTGTTTTCGTTTGCAAAAGAATATAATGGGGCTTTGGATGATTCAATGCGTTAAGCGTGAACTTAACGATGAATACGATTTCGTTAAACTTGTTGAATTAGCTGAACAAAATGCAATCGACGATAAAATTAACGTTAACGACCAAAGATTTTTAGCGCCTAAGAGCATGATAGACGAAATTAACTCGGCAGTTGGCAGAAAACTTTCGGTAGGCGAACTTGCTTACTGCGTATTTGATAATCTTGCCGAGGATTATGCAAGAAGTTTAAGCGCTCTTGAAGAAGTTACGGGTAAAAAATACGACACCTTAAATATTATAGGTGGCGGAAGTAAAAATCAATTTTTAAACAAATTAACCAAACAAAAAACGGGGAAAACGGTTATAACCGGTCCCACAGAAGGTACTGCTATTGGTAATTTATTGATGCAAATGGTAGGAAGTGGCGAAATTGAAAGCGTAAAAGCAGGCAGACAAATTATTAAAAATTCATTTGATATATCTAAAGTGTAAGGAGAAATTATGAGTTATCAATCAGCAAAACAAGAATATGCAAAATATGGTATTAATACCGAAGATGTTTTACAAACACTTTCAAAAATTCCTGTAAGCGTTCACTGCTGGCAAGGTGACGACGTTATCGGTTTTGACGGAACTGATAGTTTAGACGGTGGTATTCAAACTACCGGTAATTATCCAGGAAGAGCAAGAAATCAACAAGAACTTTTTGATGATATTCGTCGCGCTTTTAAAATTATGCCCGGAACAAAGCGTTTAAACGTTCATGCTTGTTACGCCGTTTTAGGTGCTGATAAGGGTGTTATAGACAGGGATAAGTATACGTATAAGCATTTTGAACCATGGGTAAATCTTGCTAAAGAAATGGGGCTTGAAGGGGTTGACTTTAACCCAACTTTCTTTGCTCACCCTATGATGAAAGACGGTTTATCACTTTCTTCTCCAGATGAAGAGACTAGAAAATTTTGGGTAAACCACGGTAAGGCTTGCCTTGAAATTTCGGCTGAAATTGGTAAAGCTATGGGCAGTCCATGTATGATGAATATTTGGATTCCTGATGGGTATAAAGATATTCCTGCCGATAGATTATCGCCAAGACTACGCCTTAAAAAGTCTCTTGATGAAATGCTTGAAAATTATGATAAAACTTGGGTTATTCCTGCAGTAGAAAGCAAAGTTTTTGGTATTGGTATTGAAAGTTATACGGTTGGTAATAACGAATTTTATCAAAATTACGCGGCAAAAGCGGGTATTTGTTGCTTGCTTGATACCGGACACTATCATCCAACCGAAGTTGTTTCTGATAAAATTTCATCTATGCTTGCTTTTCACGATAAAGTAGCTCTTCACGTATCTCGCCCCGTTCGTTGGGATAGTGACCACGTTGTTATTTTAGATGACGAGCTTAAAGAAATTGCAAAAGAAATAGTAAGAAATAACGCAACGGACAAGGTTTTAATCGGTCTTGATTATTTTGATGCTAGCATTAACAGACTTTGTGCGTGGGTAACAGGTGTTCGCGCTATGCAAAAGGCACTTCTTTGCGCAATGCTTATTCCACACGAAGAACTTAAACAACTTCAAAATGAGGCTAACTTCACCAAAATTATGTATTTAAATGAGAAGTTTAAACTAATGCCCGTTGGCGACGTTTGGACTGAATACCTAACACGTCAAGGTTTAAGTGACGACTGGTATGATGAAATTGAACTTTTTGAAAAAGAAGTTATTGCAAACAGAAAGTAAGGAGAAAATCAAATGAAAAATATTTTAAACGCACCTTTCGTGCAAGAAATGAAAGACGCAACAGCTAATATGTATCGTCTTGGATGGGATGAAAGAAACGGCGGTAATATAAGTTATTTATTAGATGAAAGCGAAGTGTCTAAATATCTTGATTTATCAAAGGTTATAAGAACTATTCCTACCGGATTTGATGCAAGCGCTTTAATCGGTAAGATTTTTATCGTAACTGGTACTGGTAAGTACTTTAAAAACGTTGAAAAAGACCCTGAAACAAACTTGGGTATAGTAAGAATAGCAAAAGACGGCACTACTGCTGAACTTTTATGGGGATATAAAGACGGTGGAAAGTTCACTTCAGAATTTCCTGCTCACATGATGAGCCACATTTCACGCCTTGCCGTTGATAAAAACCACCGCGTTGTAATGCACTCACATCCAACCTATACTATTGCTATGAATACCGTTTGTTCAATCGACGAGAAAGAATTTACTCATAAATTATGGCAATCAAACACCGAAGCAATCGTTGTTTTTCCAGATGGCGTAGGTATTTTACCTTGTATGGTTTGCGGAACTAACGAAATCGGTGAAGCTACTGCCGAAAAGATGAAAAACTTCCGTTTAGTTATTTGGACTAACCACGGTATTTACGGCACGGGAACCAGTATGGACGAAGCATTCGGTTTAATTGAAACGGTTGAAAAAACCGCTCAAATTTATATGCTAACACTTGGTCACGTTGTTAACGTTATTCCTGATGAGGTTTTAAAAGGTCTTGCATCGCTTTGGAACTTAAAACCATTAGAAGGTATTTTAAAGTAAGAAAATTTTAATTTAAAGTGGCTTGCAAGTTGAGTTAATCAACTTATATAGCCACTTTTTGATATTTTTAGCCTTAAATTTAAACGTTGTTTAGGCTCTGTCACAAAATAGGGTTGATAAAATACACTTTAT
>JAZNFS010000017.1:0-29519 GCA_045589175.1 Christensenellaceae bacterium | reverse complement strand
TTTAAAAAAATTAATAAATTTTTAATATTTTTTAAAAATGTGTTCACAAATTATTAAATTAATGTTATAATTAAAGTTGAAAAAAAAATAAAGCGAAATATTGGGCAGGTAATATTTTTTAGCTTAATAAAAAAGAGGATGTGCAATGAGAATACTTTTAGCCGAGGATGAAGTTGCTTTAGCAAAGGCTTTAGCTACCATATTTTCTAAAAATAATTACTCTATCGACGTCGCTTACGATGGAGAGGAGGCTTTTGATTATATACAAACGGGTATTTACGATTTGGCGGTTTTAGACGTTATGATGCCTAAGATGGACGGTATAACCTTGCTTAAAAAGATAAGGGCAACTAAGAACAATATGCCTATTATTATGTTAACTGCTAAAGATGAAATTTCAGATATCGAGTTGGGGCTTGATAGCGGTGCAGACGATTATTTAACAAAGCCTTTTGCTGTAAAAGAATTACTTGCTAGGGTAAGAGCTCTTTCAAGGCGTATTGAAAATAAAAACGTTATTTCAAACGAACTAAATTTTGAAAATTTAAAACTTTCACTTACCGATTATACACTTTCTTCAGAAAATGGTAGCGTGCGCCTTTCAAATAAGGAATTTCAAATGCTTGAAATGCTTATGTCTGCTCCTGGTAAGGTAATTTCTACTGAAAAATTTATGGATAAAATTTGGGGATACGATAGCGATACTGAAATAGGGGTAGTTTGGGTATATATCGCTTATTTGCGTAAAAAAATTGCAAGTTTATCTTCTTTAGTTGAAATAAAAGCAATGAGAAATTCAGGATATTATTTAGGAAAGAAAAATGATTGATAAATACAAACGAAAACTGGTATTGTTATCCATAACCGTAATATTTACGGTTTTACTATCAATAGTAGTTGGTACGAATATTGCAAATTCAATTACCGTTAGTCAAAATGCAGACGTTATCGTTAACATTTTATTGCAAAACAACGGAGAGTTCCCAGAGTCTGACGCTCAGGGTATAGTTATAGGCAAGAATGAAAACGGCAACCTTTATTTAAATCCTGAAATTCCTTTTTCATCACGATATTTTACCGTTACCCTTGATAATAATGGTAACGTAATTAATATCAATTGCGATAGGGTAGTCATTGATGAAGAAATAGCCAATGAAAAATATCAAGAGATTAAAGATAAAAAAAAGGCACACGGCTTTATTGATAATTACCGCTTTGGTTCAGCTGTTATTGAAGATGGAAAGTTATACGTGTTTTTAGATACAACGGAAGAAATTGAAAACAACAAAATATATTTGTTTTACAGTGTTATGTTTCTTATCTTCGGTACTATTTTAGTTTTAATTTTAATAGTAATTTTTAGCGACGTTATTTTAACTCCGGTTGAAGCAAGTTATTTAAAGCAAAAACAATTTATAACGGATGCAGGCCACGAGCTAAAAACTCCGCTTGCCGTAATAAATGCAAATACCGAACTTATTGAGATGGAACTTGGCGAAAACGAATATACTGCTGAAATTAAAGAGCAAGTTTCAAATCTAAACGAACTTACTAAAAATTTAATTTTGCTTTCTAAATTAGATGAGGGCGCTTATAATAAAAATTTAGTGCAGTTTAACTTAACCGAATGTGTTTTAGACTCTGTTAAAAAAATGACAGCTCTTTGTCAAACGAAAGGCAAGGTTTTTAACTTACAAGTTGATAAAAACGTTCAATATTTAGGTAGTGAAGAGAATATAAAACGAATGCTTTTACTTCTTTTAGATAATGCTATTAAGTATTCAAAGAGTGAAGAAATTATTGTTAAAATGGCTAAAGAGTCTAAAAAAGTCGTTATATCAACAACCAACAAATGCGATTTTGAACAAGGTAATTACAATCAATTATTCGAGCGTTTTTATCGCCACGATAAATCAAGAAATAAGCAAACCGGTGGTAGCGGAATAGGTCTTTCGGTAGTTCATTCTATAGCTAATATGCACGAAGGAAATGCCACTGCAATATGTGATGAAAATGGATTTTTAACTATAAAAATCACTTTAAATTTAATTAAGCGAGCAAACTAAAAAATAAAAAAAGGTGTTTTTATAGCACCCTTTTAAATTGATGAAATATCAGTTAATCGCGTTATAGCCATATTTTTTAGTAAAAAATAATAAAAAAAGCAATCCAAAGCCGAGTCCCTACAAGGGATTCGGCAACTAAATAAATCCGCAAACGGATTTGTTATATCCGTCTAACAACGGGTGATATCGCCTACGGCGGTGAAATTTGCCTAACGGCAAGTTGTGGATTTATTTAATATAACTTTGGCGTAGCCAAAATAAAACTGCTTACGCAGTTGGCGTTCGCTTCGCTCGGCTAAACTGTTTACTGCGTAAACAATACAACTTTTAGCCACAAGGCTAAAAATAAAACTAAATTATCTTAATCTTTTGTGGATAAGGAAAGCCCACCATATTTCGCCTTAAAGCGAAGTATAGTGGGCTACACTTTTGTATTAAATTAAAATTCCCTTATAGGAACGCCCAAAAAGGATTGCTTTAAATTTTTTATAAGTGATTACCAAATAACTACACGCTTGTTTGGTGCAATATACATTTTATCAGTCTTTTTAACGTTAAAGGTTTCGTACCATTCAGGGAAGTTTCTTGGTTGCATATTCGCACGTAAGATAGCAGGACCGTGAACGTCAAGAGATAAAAGAAGCTGTAAATATTCTGGTTTTGCTTTCATACACCAAACGCGAGCCCAGTTAGTGAAGTATTCTTCGTATGAAGCGTTTTCTGTTCTTGACATAATATCAAGAGTAACAGCCATACCGCCGTTGTCAGCCATATTTTCGCTAACGATAAACTTACCGTTTACTTTACCCCAAGGCAATTCAATACCATCGAATTGTTTAGTCATAGCGTCGATTTTCTTATTGAATTTCTTAGTGTCTTGTTTAGTCCACCAATTGTTAATGTTACCATTTTCATCACACTTAGCGCCGTTGCTGTCAAATGCGTGAGAAATTTCGTGACCGATAACCGCACCGATACCGCCTAAGTTTTCGCTTCTGGTTTGCTTGATTGAATAGAAAGGAGCTTGTAAAATAGCAGCAGGGAAGGTAATATCGTTAACCGTTGGGTTATAACAAGCGTTAACCATATGACCAGGCATTGCCCATTCTTCACGGTTAACAGGCTTAGAAAGTTTGCTAAAGCCGTGAGCAGTTCTAATAGCGCCTAGTTGTTGCATTATGTTGTATAGGTTAGCCTTTTCATCAAATACTAATTCATCATAATATGGATCAACTTTATCAGGATAACCCATCTTAACGCCCATAGTTGAAAGCTTTAAAATAGCCTTTTCTTTGGTTGATTGTTCTAAGATTTCGTTCTTTAAAATACGGTCTTTATATGTATCAACGATTTGGTTAACGATGCTGATAATGTCTTTCTTTGCTTCTTCTCCAAAGTATTTTTGACCGTAGTATAAACCAACTGGTTCAGCGTATAAACTTGAAGCCAACTTATAAGCAAATTTTTCAAGGGGAGTATTTGATTTAATACCCGAGATTGCGCGTTGGTAAGTGCTACCAAGTTCTCTTAATTCTTCGCTTAAGTACGAGCAAGAGTGAACTAATCCGGTTACGTACGCCCAATGTTTATACATTTCAAAGTTTTCAGCGTTGAAAACTTGCTTAAAGGCTTTGAAATATCTTGGTTCGGTTACGATTATAGTTTCAGGAATAAATCCAAAAAGTTTTGATAATAATTTTTTGAAGTTGATAGGCTTTAACATTGAAGCAACGCGACTGGTTTTTACAGGGTTGTACATTTCAATATAGTTAGACCATTCTTCACTAGTTTTAACTAAACCGCCTAAAATAGCGTCGAACGCTAAAGTATCTTCAAGATATTTAGCTTGTTGTTCTTCGGTAAGGTTTGATTTAGCAAGAATTGCCTTAGCCATATTAGCCCAAATACCTAAAATTGCTTGACCTTGTTGAGCCATTGCTTCTTTATAATAAGATGCGTCTGGAAGGATTACGCTTGGGCCTTGAATATAAAGGCAATGATTTAAGGTATCTTTCATGTCCGTATCAACCATGATGCTGAAAGGAAGAGCGTATCTATTTAAAACTAAATCGCTAAGATTTCGGTTAAATGTTGCGATTGAGCCTATTTTTTCAAGCTTAGCAAGTTTTTTAAGGGCAGGTTTCATTCCTGCAGAATTTCTTTTTCTAACGTTTTTAACAGCTTTGTATAAAGAACAAGCTCTTTTTACGTGTTCGCTTGGGTAATTTTCGCTTTTGCAAAGTTCGTTGAATTCGTTAATCATTAATTTTTCAACTTCGGTTGCTAAGGTAGTAAAACCACCAGTTGTAGGCATATCGTCAGGTATTACTAAAGAGTCGATGGTTTCTTGATTCACGTAATGGTATAAGTCGTCTTGAATTCTTACGTTTGACATTTTAATACTCCTTTATGGGACTTTTGAAAGCCCAAATTTATTTTTATTAATTTTAAAACAAAAAAAGCCTGATACAATGGTATCAAGACTTTTGTCTTTTATGGAGCAGGTGATGGGAATCGAACCCACAACCACAGCTTGGGAAGCTGCTATTTTACCACTAAACTACACCTGCAATCGATACGATTGTAACGAATATAATTGTATCAACGTAAGGGTGCACCTGTCAAGTGATTTTTGTAAAATATAGCATATTTTGCTAAAAAATATTTTCAAATTTAAAAATTAAAGCAGATGGAACTTGTACGGCTAAGGTTTTTAATACCTCCAATTTGCTTAAAGCTTCGTCGTACATTGATTTTTGAGTGTATGCTGAACATTCGCTTACCCATAGATCAATTTCTTTTACGTCGTTATGCGGAATTATCGAGTGTAACCCTTTTTTCTTTTCAAGCCAAAAAATTTTTAATCCTTCAGCATCCTCGTTTGAGGGAGTTTCACTGCTTAGTTTTATTTCGGTTTTTTCTATAATCGTATAAAATTCATCAAAGGTTTTTTTAAGGTAGCTTTGTTCAAAAAAACTTGCTACAAAAAACAAAATAGTGGCCAATAGCGTTGTTATCACACTTTTTAACATTCTTTTGCACCTCTTTCGTATTGTAAAATTTCAAATTTTTTATTACGTAGTTTTAAATAAATTCTTCCCTTTTCATCAAGCGTTAAAACTTCAACGCTTTTTAGATTTTTAAGTTTGTTGTTTAAATTTTTATTAAGCTCGTTAAAATTTGTTTGTCTTATTTCAAAATTGTTTTTTTGTATTTTACCATCGCTAATTAAAAGTAAGGGTAGGCTTTTAGTAGAAGTTTTTTGGCTTTTTAAGGCACTTAATTTTCCGTTGCTTTCAAATATGGCGTAATCTACTTCATCAAATGAAAAATATCCTAAATTTCTTAACGCCTCGATTAAATCGGAAACTCCCATATTATTTTTTTTAAGTTCTTCTAAAACAACTCCGTTTGGAGTTATAACTATTGAAGGCTTTCCACTGATTATAAATTTTATCTTATCGCCAAGACCTTCTAAAATAGACATGATTTGATGTAAAATAAAAACGGCGATTACCGATACTATCCCGTAAGAAAGAGGTATTGAAACGTCGGTCATAGGAATACATACAAGTTCGGCGATAAGCAAAGTAATTATAAATTCAAAAGGTTGCATTTCTCCTATTTGCCTTTTTCCCATTAGGCGCATAACTATTAAAAGCGCGATATACAGTATAATCGTACGGATAAAAATGATTAACATATTAAAAGTATGTGCAACCCCTTTTTTTTAATACGTAAAAGCCTTTTTTGTGCTTAATAATAGCGGGAACTAAAAAAATATTATAATTTTTTGCCAAATATTTTTCAAAGTCAGTCTATCTTATTATATAAAAAAATAAGGAATATCAAAAAATGCTATAAAATTTGCTTTACATTTTTAAACGTAATCGTTATTATTAAAAGAGCACAAAAAAATTGCGTTTTAAAATTTATTTCAAAAACGCCATTAAAGGAAGATATGAGAAACAAAAATCAAAAGACTTTTACCTTTGTAACGTTAATACTAATTACTCTACTTTGCTTACCCATTTTTTGCTTTGCGTTAGGCAACGGCAAAGGTGTTTCAACCTCTTGGAAAATTCAAACGAAAATAAGCGATAGCGGTGTAGTTAAGGGCGAAGATTTAATTTTAAATAAGGAAAGTGACGCTGGTGCTATTACCAAAATGTTTTTATATATCGGCAACGTTTACAGCGATAGCTATAAGGATAACAAAATATCCATTACTCTTACTGGCTCAAGCGATAAGGATACGATAATTAAAGATAGTTATTTTACTCATGAAGAGGTAACTATCGATATTACTAATTTAAAACTTCAATCGTGGGTAGAAGTTCCTATTAAAAGTACTTACTCTGCTAAGTACGTAAAACTTATTTTTAGTGATGGATTTGAACTTTATGAAGTAGCTTGCTTTGATAAAGACAATAAGTTTATTCCACTAAGTTGTTACGGTGCAAAAGTATGGAAAAAAGACGGAAATAATTCTTTTGTTAAAGCAGATGCAAACAATACTACTTTTGCTCTTGCTTGTGATGAACAAAGTGAGTTTTCTTTAACCGCTACTGCAAAAGGTTTATCGCAGTATGAATTAAGGCTAGCAGGTGCGATTAGTAATGTGATTAGCGGTAACGGTTATTACGTAAGTGAAAGCGAAAACGTTCTTGCCGTATTGTTTAATCTTCCTGCCGTTGCTTTGTTCGGCCCAACTTCATTCGGTTTAAGAATCACTGGTTTTATATTCTTTTTATTAACTTTGTATTGCATTTTCTTCTTTATAAGAAGCATTTTTGAAAGTAATTTATACGCTGTTTTAGCCGTTGCTTTATACTTAGTAAGCGGATTACCTATTTCACTTGTAGTAAGCGCAAACGGAGTAACTATTGCTTTGTTCTTTATATTATGTTCAGTATTTAGCGCAACCGTTTATTTTAGGCGCGCAACTACAGCAAAAAGAGTAAGATTAAACGCAAAATTTATAGTAATAAGCGGTGCTTTATTTTCATTAGCTCTTGCAACTTCGTTATACTCTTTATTCATTCTACCTGCACTTGCAGTATTGCTACTTTATCCATCAATTAAAGGTTTAATCGTAATAACCAAAGAACATAATCAAGCTGAAGGTCTTGAAAAGGAATATTTGCGCGAAAAAACTATAAAAACTTGGTCGGCTGTAATACTTAGTTTACTATTCGGTTTCGTCGTTATGTCATTCGTAATATTACTTACAAGTTACGGCTTAGCATATTCAACGTACTGTGAATTCTTTGAAAAAAATATTTTTGCAGTTATATTTGTAAATCACGCAAGAATATTCGCCTCAGAGCCAAAAGGATTATTCCTATCTTGGATAATCGGTTTAGGGCAGTTAGAGTATGGATTTGCAATGGGGTCTTCTATATATGCTTTTGCAAATAGAGTTTTGACTTTCTTTGCTTTTATTGCAGGGCTTACTCTTTCTATATTATACTTGCTTGAAAAATGCAAAGTTATTAAAAATGGCGATTTGTTGGTAGCCTTAAAAGACCACCAAAGTATTTTCGTTATAGTAAACGTAGTATTTGCAAGCACTTATTTATCCAACTTATTCTTATGGGGAACAAACGATTACGCGAGCTTTGCAATTTCTTTACCGTTTTTATTGTTTAATTTATTATTGGCTCATAATGTTTTTAAATTCGTTTTACCAAAAGAATTTACTAAAGCACTTTCAATAATCGTTTTAACCGTAGTGGGGGTATTTTTCGCATTCCACTTCGTAACTATTTTTAAAATTAATCTTCCCGAAAAAATACAACCGATTGTAAATTGGCTTATTCAATAAACTAAGGGGGTAAATGGTATGTTAAGTAAGGTTAACAGCTTAGGTTTACTTGGACTAGAAGCTTTTGTCGTTTCGGTTGAAATCGACGTTGGTTTAGGGTTACCGCGATTTGATATCGTGGGTTTACCAGATACGGCTGTAAAAGAATCAAAAGAAAGAGTTCGTACCGCTATGAAAAATAGCGGAAAACGTTTTCCAGAAGGGCGTGTTACGGTTAATTTAGCACCTGCCGATATTAAAAAAGAAGGCGCTTTTATTGATTTAGCAATAGCCGTAGGTATAATAAAAGCAAGTTCAGATATTTTATCAGAGGTTAATTTAGCCGATTACGTTCTTTTAGGAGAACTATCACTTGACGGTTCGCTACGAACAGTTACCGGTATTACGCCACTTCTTATATCAGCTAAAAAATTAGGTTTCAATAAATTTATAATTCCCGAAGGAAATAAACGCGAAGGTGAATTTATTGAAGGTATTAGCGTTTATCCTTGTAAATCGCTAAATCACGCAATAGGGCATCTTTCTGGATCTCAGCCGGTTGAACCGGTAAAAACGCGTGCCTACGTTGCAGGAAGCAGTTTAAACGGGGACTCTAACGATTTAAGATTCGTTAAAGGCCAAGCCACGGCAAAGCGTGCTTTGGAGGTTGCCGTAAGCGGTGGCCACAATATGTTATTGGTAGGCGCGCCTGGATCGGGTAAAACTATGCTTGCAAGATGTATTCCTTCAATTATGCCCGATATGAGTTTTGACGAAGCGTTAGAAACAACCAAAATTCATTCGGTTTCTGGTGTTTTAAACGCAGAGCAGGGCATAGTTTCTGTTCGTCCTTTTTATACACCACATCATACTGCTACTACGATTGCACTAATTGGTGGCGGTGCACAAGCAAAGCCAGGTGTAATTAGCTTAGCACATAACGGTGTTTTGTATCTTGATGAAATGCCAGAATATCCAAGGGGTACTCTTGAATGTTTGCGTCAACCATTAGAAGATAGAATAGTAACGGTATCAAGGGCAAGAATGACCGTTCAATATCCTGCAAGTTTTATGATGGTTGCAAGTATGAACCCTTGTCCTTGTGGAAATTACGGTTCAAAAACTGCAGAATGTAGATGTACTTCTGCCCAAATAGTTAAGTATAAATCAAAAATATCAGGTCCACTTCTTGATAGAATTGATTTGCAAATAGAAGTTGACGGTGTTTTATACGACGATTTAGTAAGCGTTACCAATGAAGAAAGTTCTGAAGAAGTTAAAAAGAGAGTTAATCGTACTAGAATGGTGCAACGCGAACGCTTTTTAGAAGACGGCATAAGAACGAATAGCGAAATGCGTGAAAAACATCTTGAAAAGTATTGTGCACTAAGCCCTGAAAGTGAAAAAATTATGCGAGTTTCTTTTGAAAAACTTAAACTTTCTGCTCGTGGTAGAAGTAGAATATTAAAAGTAGCTCGTACTATTGCCGATATGGAGTTGTCGCCAGATATTAAACCTGCACATATATTGGAAGCAGTAGGATATAGAAGTTTTGCTTTAAATAATTAAAAAAAGTTACACGCTGTTATTTTGATTAAAAAATCGTAGTTATTTCTAACGTGTTGAATATGAAAGAATATAATTTAGACGAAAAGGCCCTTATAGTTTTAGATTCTTACGATGGGCTTGAATATAAACACAAAAGCGCGATATTATCTTTGTATAAAAGCGCTGGCGATATGTTTAAAAATTCTACCCCTGCATATTCTTATATTGCAAAAAATCTTGGTGAAAGTCTTGCAAATACCTTACTAAACAGTGCTTGCGACGAACAAAGTGGATACGTTGAATTCGTTATGAATAAGCTAATAAAGCGCGGTATTGAAGCAATCACGTTTTTAAGCACGGATTATCCACAAAGATTAAAAAATTTACCTTTATCACCTTTAGTTTTATACGCAAAAGGCAATACTAGTTTACTTAATGAAAAGCACACTTTTGGTATCGTTGGTTCAAGAAAAACACTACCTTTCGTTTTGAAAACCGGCGAAACGATAGCTAATGATTTATCGCGTAGCGGTGTGGTTATAGTAAGCGGTAGCGCAATAGGTGGGGATAGGTCGGCTCTTTTAGGTAGCATTGGAAGCGGTAAAGTTATAAGTGTTCTTGCTCACGGGCATGATTATTTATATCCGCAGTCGAATAGGTCGCTAGTTGATAAGATTGCTCAAAGCGGTTTGGTAATAAGTGAATATCCGCCTGAAACAACTTCAGCCCCGTGGCGTTTTCCTATGAGAAATAGGTTAATTTCTGCTCTTTCCGACGGGATTTTGATATTAAGCGGTGCAGAAGATAGCGGAACTAGGCACACCGCTAAGTTTGCTGAAGCTTATAGTAAAAGGATATACGCAATACCATATTCAATAGGCGAAAAGAGTGGCGAGATTTGTAACTTACTTATAAAGCTTAATAAAGCGCAACTCGTAGAAAATTCTTTTGACGTTGCACAGGGCGAAAATATTCAAATAACCGAAGAGTTAATTCCAGATTTAACCGATGAAGAAATTGAAATTTTATCGGTTATGGATGGGCAAACTCACATTGATAAAATAAGCGAACTTACTGGCAAAAAAAGTTTTGAGATAATATCAATTCTTTCAATGCTAGAAATAAATGGTATCGTGTCGCGAGGGGCGAACAACTGCTATACCGCGCTTATAAAAATTAAGAAGTAAAATAGCTAGTAGGCGTAAAACGCTTGGAGATATATATTTATGCAATTAATTATAGTTGAATCGCCATCAAAAGCGAAAACGATTGAAAAGTATTTAAAAGGAAAATATAAGGTTGACGCAAGTGAAGGTCACGTAAGAGATTTACCGGAAAAAAGGCTTGGCGTTAACGTTTTAGAAAACTTTGAACCAAACTATGTGGTAACGGCTGATAAAAAACAAACGATAAAGCGTTTAAGCGAAAAGGTTGCAAAAGCCGATAAAGTTTATCTCGCAACCGACCCCGACCGCGAAGGTGAGGCTATCTCTTGGCATTTGATGGAAGTTTTAAAGCTTCAAGGCAAAGCACAAAGAATAGTTTTTAACGAAGTTAGTGAAAAGGCTATAAAAAAAGCACTTGCCGAACCGCGCGAAATTAATCAAAATTTGGTTGATTCACAGCAAGCGCGCCGTGTTTTAGACCGTTTGGTAGGATATAAATTAAGTCCATTACTTTGTAAACGTATTAAAGACGGTTTATCAGCAGGTAGAGTACAATCGGTTACTCTTCGCTTAATCGTTGACAGAGAAAAAGAAATTAAGGGATTTAAACCACAAGAATATTGGCACTTAGTTGCTACTTTGAAAGCAGGCACTCCACCACAGTTTAAGGCACTGTTAACCGAGAAAAACGGTAAAAAATATAAGCCTACTTGTAAAGAAGAAGCAGATAAGGTTACTGAAATTTTAAACGCAGGTAATTTTATAGTTAAAGATTGTAAAAAAACCGTTGTTAAATCACATCCGTTGCCACCTTTCACAACAAGTACGATGCAACAGGACGCTTCTAACAAATTAAACATGACTTCGCCCGTTATTATGTCGGTTGCGCAACACCTTTACGAGGGCGTTGAAACACCTAAGGGGCATTTAGCGTTAGTAACCTATATTAGAACCGACTCGGTACGCGTTAGCGTTGACGCGCAAAACAGCGCTCGAGAATTTATTTTAGATAAGTTTGGCGGTGAATATTTACCTAAAAAGCCAAACGTATATAAATCAAAGAGCAATAGCCAAGATGCGCACGAAGCTATCCGTCCAATCGACCTTGCGGTGACACCTGAAAGCGTTAAAGGTATTTTAGATAAAAATCACTATAATCTATATAAGCTTATTTACGACCGTTTCCTTGCCTCTCAAATGAACGATGCAGTTTACGACCAAGTGAAGATAGAGGTTGAAAATAGCGGATTTGTATTTAAAACTAGTGGTAAAACCGTTAAATTTAAGGGATTTACTGCGGTTTATGACGATTATAAGAAAGACGATGAGGATACTGAAGAAAGCAAGAATTTACCTTTTGTTGATGTTGGCGATCAGTTAAAACTTTCAAAACTTGAAAGTGAACAAAAATTCACAAAGCCACCAGTTCGTTTTACCGACGCTTCTTTGGTTAAAATTATGGAAGATAAGGGTATAGGTAGACCTTCTACCTACGCTTCAATTATTTCCGTATTAACAAAGCGTAAATATACCACTAAAGAAGGTAGATTTTTAGTTCCTACTGAAATGGCGTTTAATATTACTGATATTTTGGTTAAGTATTTTCCGGATATTATGGACGTTGGTTTTACTGCTAATATGGAAGATAAACTGGACGATATTGAAAACGGCGGAAAGGATTGGAGAAAACTTATAGGTGATTTTTATCCCGGTTTTGCCGACCAACTTTCAAAGGCTGTTAAAGACGGCGATGAAGTTACCGAATTTATATGCGATAAATGCGGTGCGCCTATGGTAAGAAAAAATGGTAGATACGGCAAATATTTAGCTTGTTCTAACTATCCTGAATGTTCGAATATTCGCCCTGAAAACATTGAAGAATCAGATGAAATATGTGATAAATGTGGGGCAACTATGATATATAAAACTGGTAAATTTGGTAAATTCCTTGCTTGCCCTAATTATCCAACTTGTTCAAACATTAAGCCATTAAATGAAGAAAAATGTGAAGAAAAGTGTGAAAAGTGCGGTGGCGAAACAGTTGTTAAAAAGGGTAAATTTGGTAAGTATTTATATTGCAAAACTTGTAAAAACACAAAGAGTTTGGCAGAGGATGCAGGTGTTTGCCCAATTTGTCACAATCCAACCAGAAAAATGGCTTCAAAGGGCGGAAAAACATTTTACGGTTGCTCGCATTACCCAGAATGTAGCTTTATGAGTTGGGATATGCCAACGGGCGATATTTGCCCAACATGCGGTAAATTTTTAATATATTCAAAAGATGGAAAAACCGTGCGTTGCTCTGATAAAGAATGTAGCTATTCGGTTAAAGTGAAAGATGCAAAATAATAAAGTAGTAAACGTAATAGGTGGCGGTCTTGCTGGTAGCGAATGTGCCTACTATCTTGCTAGTCACGGAATAAAAGTTAATTTATACGATATAAAACCAAGAACATTTACGCCTGCGCATAAAAGCGAATATTTTGGCGAGCTCGTTTGTTCAAATTCATTAAAATCAAACGACGTTTACGGCAATGCTTGTGGTCTTTTAAAAGAAGAAATGCGAATGCTTGGCAGTTTAATTATTGATTGTGCGGATAAAACGCGCGTTCCAGCAGGTAACGCTTTAGCCGTTGATCGCGAAAAATTTGCCCAGCTTATAACTCAAAAACTTAAAGAGCAAGAAAATATTACCTTTATTAGCGAAGAAGTTACTCAAATTGACGATAGCGCTTTAACCGTAATAGCTACCGGGCCTTTAACGACAAATGCGTTATGCGAAAATATAAAGAAGTTAACAGGTGCTTTTTATTTTTTTGACGCGGCAGCTCCTATTGTTTTAGGCGACAGTATCGATATGGATAACGCGTTTATTTGCGACAGATACGGTAAAGACGGAAAGGGCGATTATATAAATTGCCCTATGGATAAACAAACCTACGAAGTTTTTTATAACGAGCTAATAAACGCAAAACGCGCTCCTCTTCACGACTTTGAAAACAGCAAGGTTTTTGAAGGCTGTATGCCCGTTGAGGTAATGGCTTCACGCGGGGTTGATACCTTGCGTTTTGGACCTTTAAAACCAGCAGGACTTACCGATCCAAAAACGGGAAGATGGCCTTATGCGTGTTTACAACTTCGTAAAGAAAACGTGCAAGGAAGTATGTATAATTTAGTAGGTTTTCAAACTAATTTATTGTTTGGAGAGCAAAAGCGTATTTTCTCGTTGTTTCCAGCCCTTAAAAACGCTGAATTCGTGCGCTATGGTGTTATGCATAAAAACACCTTTATCGATGCGCCTAAGTCGCTTAATAAGTATTATCAGTTAAAAAACAGCGAAAATATTTATTTTGCAGGGCAGATTACAGGTGTTGAGGGTTACGTTGAAAGCGCGTCTTCAGGTCTTAACTGCGCCATTAATATTTTAAGAAAATTAAATGGTAAAGAGCCCATTGATTGGAATTATAAAACGGTTTCAGGAGCGCTTGCTTGTTATATAAGCACTCCAAATGCAAATTTTCAGCCTATGAACGCCAATTTTGGTATATTAGAGCCCGTTTATAATCTTGATAAACGTAAAAAAGATTTAAAGAAACAAATGATGGCAGAGCGTTCGCTCGCAGAAATAAAGAGTATTATAGAGAGGATTAACGATTAATATGGAAAGTCAATTTCGCGGAACTACCATTTGCGGTGTAAAACGTAATGGAAAAACTGCTATTGCAGGTGATGGACAAGTAACTTTAAGTGAAAGTATTGTATTTAAAAGCAATGCTGTAAAAGTAAGAAGAATTTATAACGATAAAGTGATTTTAGGATTTGCAGGCGGTGTAGCCGACGCGTTTACTTTAACCGAAAGATTTGAAGGAATGTTAAACAAATATTCGGGTAATCTTATGCGTAGTGCAGTAGAACTTGCCGAACTTTGGCGCAACGACAAATTGCCAAGAAGACTTGAAGCAATGATGATAGTTGCCGATAAGGATAATATGTTCATATTATCAGGCTCGGGCGACGTAATTGAGCCCGACGGCGGTGTGTGTGCTATAGGAAGCGGTGGAAACTACGCTTTAGCTGCTGCACGCGCACTTTATGAAGAAACAGACTTTGATGCTTCAACTATCGCTAAAAAAGCGCTTAATATCGCTTCTAGAATATGTATCTTTACCAACGATAACATTACCGTTGAAGAAGTGTAATTAAAGGGGGTAAAAAAATGAACTACACACCAAGACAAATAGTAACAGAACTTGATAAATATATTGTAGGTCAAGATAAAGCAAAAAGAGCCGTAGCAGTTGCTCTTCGTAACCGTTACCGTCGCAGTAAACTTTCGCTTGAAATGATGAGCGAAGTTACTCCAAAAAATATAATTATGAAAGGACCTACTGGGGTTGGTAAAACTGAAATAGCAAGAAGACTTGCTCGTTTAGTAAAAGCACCTTTTATTAAGGTTGAAGCAACTAAATACACCGAAGTAGGTTACGTTGGAAGAGACGTTGAATCTATGATTAGAGATTTAGTTGAAAGCTCAATCCGTTTAGTTCGCGAAGAGTATATGAAATCGGTAAACGAACGCGCTGAGGCGGTGGCTTTTAAACGCCTTTCAAAAATAGTTTGTGCTGTACTTAATACGAATAGGGCAGACGGGGTTGAAGAGGTTAATCCAAATCAAACGCTAAACGGTTTATCTGCAGGCATCTACGATGAAATGCAAGTTGAAATTGACGTTAAAGACCAACCTAAAACGATGGAACTTATTCCAGGTGGGGCTGAAATTAATATCGGTAGCATTTTTGGCGATGCCTTACCAAAGCGTATGAAAAAGAAGAAAATGAGCGTTAAAGAAGCCAAGAAGATTTTGATTGAAGAAGAATCTGAAAAACTTATCGACGAAGACGCAGTTGTAAGCGAAGGTGTAAGACGTGCTGAACAAGAAGGTATTATTTTTATTGACGAAATCGATAAAATTGCAGGTAATTCAAATCGCAATGGTGGCCCTGACGTTTCGCGCGAGGGTGTTCAAAGGGATATTCTTCCAATAGTAGAAGGCTGTACGGTTCAAACCAAGTACGGACCTGTTAAAACCGATTATATTTTATTTATCGCAGCAGGTGCGTTTCACGTTTCTTCAGTTCAAGATTTAATTCCTGAACTTCAAGGTAGATTTCCAGTGCTCGTTGAACTTTCAAGCCTAACGAAGGATGATTTTGTTAAAATTTTAACAACGCCAAAGAACGCTATTACAATTCAATACACTACTTTACTTGAAGTTGATAACGTTAAACTTGTATTTACTAAGGATGCAATCGAAGAAATAGCCACCTTATCTGAGGCTATTAACGAAAGAACTGAAGATATTGGGGCGAGAAGACTTCATACCGTTATGGAAAACCTACTTGAAGATATTTCATTCAACGCTGGTGGAGATCATCCAATGATTGAAGTAACAATTGATAAAAAATACGTTGATGAACATTTAGAAGCAATTGTTCGCAACCAAAATCTTAAAAAATACATTTTATAAAAGGACTTAATATGATTAACGTACCAAAAGGAACGAAAGACGTTTTACCAGAACAATCTTTTAAATGGCATTATCTTGAAAAAATAATAGCTGAAGTAACTTCGCTATTTTGCCTAAAAGAAATTCGTACCCCCACTTTTGAGCACACCGAACTATTTTTGCGTGGCGTAGGGGATACTACCGATATCGTCAATAAAGAAATGTATACCTTTAACGATAAGGGTAACAGAAGTATGACGTTAAAGCCTGAAGGAACTGCAGGTGTTGCGCGTTCTTTTATAGAAAACGGTTTATTTAACGGTGCAATGCCATTAAAAATGTACTATATTACACCCGTTTTTAGATATGAAAGACCACAAGCGGGCAGACTTCGTGAACACCATCAATTCGGCGTTGAAATTTACGGTGCTTCGGGTGCTGATATGGATGCAGAAGTTATATTAATTGCCCATACTTTACTTAAAAAGGCAGGTCTTAACGTTGCTTTAAATATCAACTCGATAGGTTGTCCTAAGTGCAGAAAGGAATATAATGAAGCTTTTAAAAAATACTTAAAGGGTAGTTACGACAAAATGTGTAAGGTTTGTCAAGAAAGATATGAAAAAAATCCTTTAAGAATTTTAGACTGTAAGGAAGAAGGTTGTAAACTTCTTTGTGCTAACGCCCCAAAGATTACCGATTATTTATGTGAGGATTGTAAAGCTCACTTTGAAAGTTTAAAGAAACATTTATCATTTGCAGGGCTTGAATATACGGTTAATCCAAGTATCGTTCGTGGGCTTGATTATTATACTCGTACGGTATTTGAATTTGTAACCACCGATTTAGGTTCGCAAGGAACCGTATGTGGTGGCGGAAGATACGATAATTTAGTTGCTCAGTTGGGTGGCCCAAGTATTCCTTGCGTAGGTTTTGGTATGGGTATGGAAAGAATTTTAATGCTTATGGAAGCAAAAGGCATTGAAATTCATAACGACGAAGTAGCCGACCTTTACTTAGCAACTTTAGGCGATAACGCGCGTGAAAAGGCCTTTGCATTATGCCACGAATTAAGACTTTTGGGCGTTAGATGCGAAATCGACCATATGCAAAGAGGTATTAAGCCACAGTTTAAATATGCCGATAAAATAGGCGCAAAACACGTTATAACTATAGGCGATAGCGAGCTTGAAAATGGCGAAGTGAAATTAAAAAATATGTTTTCGCGTGAAGAAGTTTGCGTTAAATTAAACGCTAACGAAATAGCCTCTTTAATTTTAAAGTGAAATATCAAATAAAGCGCTCGAAAATGCGCAAAAACTTTGCAATTAAAGTATTGCAAACTTCGGGAGATGTAGTAGTTTACGCGCCTTACAGCGCAACTAACGCCAAAATTCAAAGCGTTATAAACTCTAAGCGCGAATGGATAGAAAAGCATATTAGCATTACCGAAAAATGCTTAAATTTACTTCCAAGTCTTTTAGAAGGGGATAAAATTTATATTGCAGGAAGTATTTATACTCTTACGTATAACGATGATAACATAGTGTTTTTAGGTAAGGACGGTAAAACTTTATCTTTACCCAAAAATAATCCAAAAGATGGGCTTTGCGTGTTTATAAAAAGAGTATTTTTGCCGTATATTAGCAAAAAAACCGAGTGTTTTGCTAAAAAGTTTGGTTTTAGTTATCGCTCTATAAAACTAAAAAAGACAAAAAGAGTGTGGGGGTCGTGTTCGGTTGATAACGTAATTAGTTATTCCCTTTCGCTTGCGTTAATACCCGAAGACTTATGCGACTATATAGTTTTACACGAGCTTTGCCATACTCTTCAAAAAAACCATCAGAAGGCATATTATCAGCTTTTAGGCTCGGTTTTACCAGATTATAAGCAAAGACAAAATAAACTTAAAGAATTTAACGCCTACTGCCGTTTTTTAGGCGAATAAGGATAATTATGAAAGCAGTTGTTCAAAGAGTAACGAGAGCAAGTTTAACTTGCGATAATAGGCTAATTTCTTCAATAGATAATGGGTTGGTTGTTTATTTTGGGGTTGGCGTAGGCGATAGCGAAAAACAAGCCGAATATCTTGCAAAAAAGGTTTGTGCGTTAAGAATTTTTAGTGACGAAAACGGTAAAATGAATTTATCGTGTAAAGATTTAGGCTATGAAATACTTTGCGTGTCGCAGTTTACCTTGCTTGCCGATCTTGCTCATGGGAACAGACCGAGTTTTACCTCTGCCGAGCATCCAGAAAGGGCAAACGAATTATACGAATATTTTTGCAAGTGCCTTGAACAAAACGGCGTAGTTACGAAAAGAGGTGTTTTTGGCGGAGATATGACTATAAATCAAGTAAATCAAGGCCCGGTTACTATCGTTTACGAAAACGTTACTGTAAAATAAAAAAAATATCAGTTAATATTAAATTGCGTCAAGATTATCTTGGCGTTTTTTTATTCAAAAAATTTACAAAAAAACCCTTTACTTTGTGGGTAAAGGGTAAAAAACAGGATTGTTATAAAAAAGACTATTAATGATTAGAACATGCAGTTGATAACGGCTAAAGTTGAAGTGGTTCTTGGGTGACAACCGCATTGATTTATACCACCGTTTCTTTGGTAATAATTGCCGGTAAGAGTGCCGTTTTCAATTTGTCCTGCAGTTGCTACGGCAACTGGATCGTAAAAATAACCGCCTTGGTTACCGCAACATCTTCTACGACAGCCAAAACCAGATTCATTTGCCCAATTACCTATTGGGTAATAATTATTAAAACCGCCGTTTGTTAATTGGTTTGCAGTAGTAAGGCTAGCGTTTGTAGGGTAATAATAACCACCTTGATTTGTTTCATATAATCTATGATGGTTATGGTGCTCTCTTGGGCATAATAAGTTGATTAAACAAGTACACATATTATAAATCTCCGTATGTACCAAGTTGGTTTTGTTTTTGCATTTTTGCCTTCAACTTATTCTTATTATATCATATGAACAAAAATAAATATTTGTTATTGAAAATATTAAATTTGCTTAAAAATTAGTTGCTTTTTATTTTTAATAGGTATAGAATAAAGTGGCTTACAAAAAAAAGAAAGGAGTTTATTTTTATGAAGTACATGTTTCAAGTAATTTTAAGCAAAAATGAAAACGCTTATGCACTTTTCTCTGCTTTAAGAAGGGCAAACATTAAAGGTGTTGTATTACCTGCTCAAAGTTTAAAGTCTGCATTATTAGATAATAAAGAAGAACCTGTTCCTGCATTTACAGGTCTTCGTCACGTTGTAGAATATAGTCACGATATGAATTATATCGTTTATTGTATTATCGACGAGTCACGCCTTGAAGAAGTAAAAACTATCGTAAGGGCAGTAACAGATGAAATCAAGCATAAAGTTGGTATTATGTACGCTATGCCACTTGCATTTATCGAGGGGATTGAATAATAATGAATACGCTTATAGCACTTGCTGTCGCTATGGCGATAGGTCTTGCTCTCACTAGATTTGCAAAACTATTAGGTATGCCCAACGTAACGGCATATTTGATTGCAGGGTTAATAGCAAGATATATTATGGAATTTGTTGGTTCAAACGAACTAGAAAACTTAGATATCGTAACTAGTGTAGCGCTTGGTTTTATTGCCTTTTCAATTGGCTCGTCTTTTAAATTTAAACACATTCGCCACATAGGTAAAAGTGTAGTAATTATTACTATTTTTCAAGCAATAATGACCGTTGTTTTGGTGGATCTTGCATTATTATTACTCAGCTTGTTTGATGCAATAAGCGTTTCTGAAGCCATTTGTTTAGGTGCAATTGCAACTGCAACTGCTCCTGCAGCAACATTAATGGTTGTTCGTCAATATAAGGCACGTGGTGTTGTAACAGATACTTTACTTCCTGTTGTAGCCTTTGACGATGCTATCGGCCTTATAATATTTGCTATTTCACTAGCAGTTGCAAAAGCGTTTGCAAATCCACAAGCGCAACCAACTATTACTGAATTATTAGTTTTACCTTTACTTGAAATTGTTTTATCTCTTGGTATTGGTTCAATTTTAGGGTTTATGCTTGCGTATGCAACGAAAATCTTTGCTTCAAGAGGCAACAGGATTTCACTTTGTATAGTTGCAGTATTTGCAGGCGTTGGTTTGTGTACTGTTATACCTAATATGGTTCTTTCTGATTTATTAACTTGTATGGCTATTGGTGCAGTTTACGTTAACCTTAATAAAGAAAGTGGCCAAATCTTCGACTTAATGGATAGGTGGACAACTCCATTGTTTATGTTGTTCT
The DNA here is from genome assembly GCA_045589175.1 of Christensenellaceae bacterium. Lineage (GTDB taxonomy): Bacteria > Bacillota > Clostridia > Christensenellales > Borkfalkiaceae > HGM11416. The sequence goes on along the minus strand of JAZNFS010000017.1, from coordinate 9,130 downwards.
TTATCGTTTCGGGTGCGGAACTAGATTTATCAATTATTCCATCGGTTGGTCTTATTGGTGTAGTATATTTAGTTTCAAGAAGTATTGGTAAATATAGTGGATCATATCTTGGCGCAAAAGTTGTTAATGCTGATAACAACGTTAAAAAATATTTAGGTTTAACATTGCTTCCACAAGCGGGTGTTGCAATCGGTATGGCAACAAAAGTAGCATCGACAACTGAACTTGTAGAGGCAGGATTTGCTAATTCGGTAGTTACCGTAACTTTATGTGCAACCTTAGTTTACGAACTTTTAGGTCCGTTAATTGCTAAGTGGGCACTTGTAAAATCGGGCGAAATTAAGCAAGATAAAAAACCTACCGCAAGCGAAGCTACCCCTGCTTAAAAAAAGGGCAGTTTAGTGGTTAAATAAATTGATATTTGAATACATAAAAAAGGATTGAAAGAAATGCTCTTTCAATCCTTTTATCTTTATGGTGAATTATACGGGTAAAACTGCGCCGTTATAGTTGTTTGCAATATATTGCTTAGTTTGTTCGCTCGTTAAAAGTTCAACTAATTTTTTAATAGCTTCGCGATTTTCATCTCCGCTTTGTACCGCTAAAATGTTTGCATAGGTTATTGCTGATTCACCATCACTACTTTCTAAAGCAAGAGCGCTTGAAATTGAAAGGCCTGCTGAAAGTGCGTAGTTGCCGTTAATAACTGCGATGCTTCCGTTTTCTGAATAGTTAAGTTGTGCAGGAATAGTTGCTGCTTCAACTGGAACTATATTGTAACCGTTATCGTTTGCAATATCGTTTGGTGTTGCACCAGTATTAATATCAACGCCACTTTTTAAAGTGATTACGTTATTTTCAGCAAGTAACAATAAAGCTCTAGTTTGGTTTGATCCATCGGTAGGAACAATAATTTTTGCGCCAGCTGGAAGAGCAGATAAACTTGAAAGGTTTTTACCAAAAATTCCCATTGGCTCGTAGTGAACTGCACACGCACTTACAAGATTTGTTTTATGCTCTGCATTGTAACTTTCTAAGTAGGGTAGGTGTTGGAAAAAGTTTGCATCTAAATCGCCCGAAGCTAAAGCTGTGTTTGGTAAAACGTAATCGCTGTAAATTTTAATTTCAAGTTTGAAGCCAAAGGATTCAAAATCTTGTTCAATAAATCTTAAAATATCTGCGTGTGGGGTTGAACTTGCGCCAACGATTAAAGTATTTTCATCTCTTTTTCCGAAACAACCGGTTACAGATAAGCAGGTAACAATTAAACATATAAAACATAATAATTTTTTCATTTTTTATTTCTCCTTATTTTTTAAATTTTAATAATTAAAACGTTTTTATTATATAGATAAGAAGAAACACATTCGGCGTTTAAAAACGTTGCTTTTTATGGTTTGATTTATTAAAAAATTCATTGATTTTTAATCCTTTTATCAGTCTTTTTAGCAATAAAATTGCCAATAGTTTGTATTAATTGAACGATTATTACTATAAATAAAACGCACATCCATACAACGTCGTCTTTAAAGCGCAAATAACCCTCGTTATAAGCTATTGCGCCAAGCCCACCACCACCTATAGTAGCAGCCATTGCAGTATAACCTAGAATAGTAACTAATGAAATAACCGAGCCGGTTATTAAAGCTGGTTTAGCTTCGGGTATTATAACTTTAAAAATTATTTGCCAAGTGCTAGCGCCCATGCTTTGCGCACTTTCAATAATACCGCTATCAACTTCGCGCACCGAAGATTCAACCATTCGTGCAACGTAAGGAGTTGCTCCTATAATTAAAATAACCATCATAGGTCCGTTACCAACCGTTGTTCCCACTATAAGTTTTGCAACGGGGAATATGGCAACTATTAAAATCATAAATGGAATACTTCTTACAAGGTTAACGAAAAAGCCTAATATGGTATTGACAGGAGCGCAAGGCAAAATGCCTTTTTTGTCGGTTATATAAAGTAAAATACCAAGTGGTAAACCGAGTAAATAAGAAAGGATGGTTGAACCGAAGGTCATATATACAGTTTCCCAAATAGCTTTTACCAACTCGCCGTTTTGAAAAAGATTAGTAAGTTCAGCCGACATCTTTTATTCCCCCTTAAAAATTGTAGCCGAAGCAATTAGTTTTTTTGTTGGTTCGGTTTGTGGGTTTTTAAAAATTTGTTCGGGTGTATTGCATTCACAAACCCTTCCGTTATGTATAACCGCAACCCTATCGCATATTTTAGCAATAACGCTTAATTCGTGGGTTATTACTATAACGGTAATTTTGTGTTTTTGGTTAATTTCTTTTATAATCGAAAGTATGCTTTCGGTAGCTTCTGGGTCGAGAGCAGAAGTAGCTTCGTCACATAATAAATATTTTGGATTAGAAGCTAATGCTCTTGCAATAGCAACCCTTTGTTTTTGCCCACCTGATAGCTGTGATGGGTATGAGTTTGCTTTATCTTGAATACCCATTTGCTCTAAAAGGTCTAACGCAGTTTTTATTCTTTCTTCTTTTGGAACGTTAACAATTTCTAAAGGGAAGCAAACGTTTTGAAGGGCAGTTCTTTGCTCAAATAGGTTAAAACCTTGAAATATCATTGATAGATTCTTTCTAAAAGCGTTAAGTTCTTTTTTGTTTAGTAAGGTTAAATCTTGCCCGTCAATAATTACCTTTCCACTGTCAGGCCGTTCAAGAAGATTAATACATCTTATAAGAGTACTTTTACCCGCACCTGAAAGACCGATAACCCCAAAGATTTCACCGTCGTTAACGGTAAGATTAATATCTTCAAGGGCAACAAATTCTTCTTTATTCGATTTAAAAGTTTTATTAAGTGAAACTATTTCAATCATAAATGTAAAATCCTTTCGTTAAGGTGTTTAAGGGGATACATAAAAAAAACGGAAAGCCGAATTGACTTTCCGTTGATTTTACAATCATTGGTTATCAAATTTCGGCATAACTAAAAGTACCCATGTGCATGCACATGCGCATCATATTCATAGTCATAGCTGAAAAATTGAACATAAATAATTCCTCTAAAATTTTTTATCACATATAATCTAACAAATTTTACAATTTTTGTCAAACTAATTAAACGCACCTTTAAATATTTTTTTAACGTTTTTTTATTTTTTGCGTAAAAAAACGCACTTCTTAAAAGAAATGCGCTTTTTAAAGTTATTTTATAATCTTTTTAATAAGCTTTAATAATTCGGTAAATGGAATGATTAAGAAGGCAAGACCTACTGAAATACCAAATTCGGTAAGTGAAATGCTTTCAAACCCAAATATTCCGTTAAGGCCAGGAATAAACACTACGCAAACCGTAAGTATTATTGAAAGAATAAAAGCACCCCATAAATATTTGTTTTGCTTTTTAACGCTTAAAATTGAATTATTTATAGAGCGTGAGTTAAATGAGTGGAAACTTTCGGTAAGAGATAGCGTTAAAAACGCCATAGTCATACCGTGTGAGGAGTAATCGCTAATCACCCATTGCCACGTTTTAACTTCTAAATAGTTACCAATGAGATATGCCAGTATGGTTACTAAACCTATAAAAACACCTTGAACTATAACGTTAACGCCTAAACCGCCTGCAAAAATACCTTCGTTAGGATCGCGAGGTTTGCGTTTCATTAAATCATCCTCGGCATCTTCCATTCCCAAGGCAAGAGCAGGGAAGGTATCCGTTATAAGGTTTATCCATAAAAGGTGCATAGGGCGAAGTAGGGTAAATCCAAGCATTGTAGCAATGAAAACGGAAACTACTTCTGAAAGATTGCTTGAAAGTAAGAACTGAATTGCTTTACGTATATTTTCGTAAATTTTTCTACCTTCTCCAACTGCTGAAACTATGGTTGCAAAGTTATCGTCTTGTAAAACCATATCGGCAGCGCTTTTAGTTACGTCAGTACCAGTTATGCCCATACCAACGCCGATATCTGCGCTTTTAATACTTGGAGCGTCATTTACACCGTCGCCAGTCATTGCGGTAATATAATTAAGGCTCTTGCATGCTTTAACTATTCTTACTTTGTGTTCTGGTTGAACTCTCGCAAATACCGAAATATTTTTAAGAGCTTCGGTAAAATCTTCATCGGAGATTTTATCAAGTTCATTGCCTGTAATAGCTTGACTTGCTTCGGTAATAATTCCTAATTCTTTGGCTATAGCAATGGCTGTATCCTTGTGGTCGCCCGTAATCATTATAGGTCTAATACCAGCATCTTTACATTGCTCAATAGCTAGTTTTACTTCGGGTCTTACCGGGTCAATCATGCCAGTTAAACCAATGAATACAAGGTTGTTTTCAATTTCTTCGGGGGAGTTAAATGTTGGAGCGTCGTTGTATTCTTTATACGCAGCGGCTAAAACACGAAGAGCTCTATCCGCCATATCTTTATTTGCTTGTAGTATTGCGTTACGTGAAGTTTCATCTAAAGCTTTAACTTCGCCGTTTGTAAGATAGTGCGTACATCTGTTTAATACTTCATCTGGCGCGCCCTTTGTGTATTGAACTAAACCGCTTGCGGTTTGATGAATTGTACTCATCATTTTTCTCATACTATCGAAAGGTGCTTCGTTAATACGAGGACTTGCTTTATCTAATTCGGTTTTATTAAGACCTAACGAATATGCGTAGTTTACAAGTGCGCATTCGGTAGGTTCGCCTTTGGCGTTTTTGCTTTCGTCGTCAAGTATAGCGTCTGAGCATTGAGCCATAGCTTTTGCAAGTAATTCTTGGTTTTCACCGTAGTGTTCAACAACGGTCATTTTGTTTTGGGTTAGAGTACCCGTTTTGTCTGAACAAATTATTTGCGTACAACCAAGAGTTTCAACTGCTGTAAGACGTTTTACAATGGCTTTATTTTTTGCCATTTTAGTCATACCGATTGATAAAACTATAGTAACTACGGTGGCAAGACCTTCAGGTATAGCGGCAACCGCTAAGGATACGGCAATAATAAAGCTATCTAATATAGTTTCAAATTCAAGTGGTTTAGTAGTTAATAATTTAAAAGCAAAAATAAATAAACTTATACCAAGAACTAAAAAGCTTAAAATTTTAGAAAGAGAGTTTAGCTTCTTTTGAAGTGGCGTAACTTCTTGTTCGGTTTTTGCTAAAGTGTCGGCAATTTTGCCCATTTCGGTATCCATACCTGTTGCAACTACAACGGCTTTAGCTCTACCGTAAACGGCGGTTGAGCCCATATAAGCCATATTTGAACGGTCGCCGAGCAAAATATTTTCGCCAGTTAAAACTTCACTTTGTTTGTTAACGGGAACGCTTTCACCGGTTAGAACTGATTCTTCGATTTTAAGTGATGCGCTTTCAATAATACGGCAGTCGGCAGGAATACTGTCACCTGCTTCAATTATAACTATATCGCCAACAACTACTTCGTCGTTTTTAACGGCTAACAGTTTGCCATCGCGCAAAACCTTACAGGTTGAAGAAGTCATCTGTTTAAGAGCTTCTATTGCTTGTTCGGCTTTACCTTCTTGAATTACCCCTAATATCGCGTTTAAAAGAACAACGCCTATAATTATAAAGAATTCTGCAAACGAAGCGTTTTCTCCGCTAGCTCGTTCAATTAAAATAGTTGCAAGGTTAATTACTGCAGCAATAAGAAGTACTATAATCATTGGATTAACAAGCTGATTCAAAAAGCGTTTTAATGTTGATACCTTTTTTTCTTCAATTAGCTTGTTAGGTCCATTTTTTTCAAGCCTTGAGTTTGCTTCTTGAACAGATAGACCGTTTAGATCTGTGTTAAAATGTTGTAACACTTCCTTTTCGGAACGTAAATAAAATTTTTCTATGATAAGTCACCCCACATAATATATAATAGCATAATTTTAAACTAAGTTAAAAAATTTGTCAAACGATAAAGAGGGAACAATTTGCAAAAATTGTTTCTTACATTGTTTTGCTTTATAAAAAAGAATATTACGTTTAACTTTTTCATAATTTATTTCAGGACAATTTTGTATGCTTTTTTTTGATTTACACAGTGATTTGCCAACCTCAAAATTAACCGTTATGCAAAAACGAGATAAGTTGGTTTATAACGAGCAAAAAGGATACGTAAGTATCAACGCGATTTATAAAGATAACCGTATCTTTAATGAAACCATTAAAATAGCAAGCTTTCTTAAAAGTTTAAATATTAATCTTGCTTTTGAAGATTGTTGTTACGAGTCATATTTTGTTGATGATGGCAGAATATTAAACGAAAAAATTTTTTCACTTATAAATATATTATGTTCATTTAATCCAAAATATATTTCGTTAGGCTGGAATAACGATAACCTATTTTTAGGTGGCTCAGCAGGGGATAGTGGGCTTACTGAAGTTGGTGAATTTACCGTTGGGCTTTTAAATCAAAAAAAAATTTGCATTGATTGCGCCCATTCAAATAAAAAAAGTTTTTATAAGTTGGCTGAAAAAGCAAATTATTTGATTTGTTCGCATACAGCTTTCGAGTGGATATTTCCTCATAGAAGGAATATAGATAAAGAACAAGTTAAGATTCTTTTGCAAAAGGGCGGTATAGTTGGGCTTGTTGGTGTAGGTCATTTTTTAACGGGAATAAAAGGTATTAAAAAAAATTATGAACAAGCGTTTTATGAACATTTGCAGGGCTATTTACAAGAGTTTGGAACACAAGGACTTTGTGTAGCAACCGACTTTTATGGTAGTGATGCAACCGTTTATTCCAACGGCAATTACGAGTTTATTTATAGGCTAAAAAACGACCTTGTAAAAAGCGGATTAACTGAAAATGATATAAGCAAAATTTTTTATAAAAATGCATTTAATTATTTTGAGAGTATGCAAAAAGTGTAAATAGTGTGATAAATAGGGGCTGAATTTTGTGAAAAATTGAAAGTATAAAGCAAATTTTGAAATATTGCATTGACAAAAATTTAATAGGATTGTATAATTTATTTGTTTAGATTATAAAAATAAGTAACCTTGCTAACGCTTTTTGCGTTACAGGACAAGGAGTTTTTATGGATTATAAAATGACGTATGATAACTGGATTGTAAATCCATTATTGTGTGCAGAAGGCTTAAATGAACTAAAGAGTATAGCCGATGACGAAAAACAAATAGAATACCGTTTTGGTGCGGATCTTGCTTTTGGTACTGCAGGTATGCGTGGTATTATCGGTTACGGCACTAACATGATGAATATATATACCGTTCGCAGAGCTACAAAAGGCTTAGCAGATTATATAATAGGTCTTGGAACAAAGGCTATGGCAAGAGGGGTTGCTATTTCTTACGATACTCGTAAGTATTCACACACCTTTGCTTTGGCTGCCGCAGGCGTTTTAATTGCTAACGATATTAAAGTATATATGTATGCTCAACCTCGCCCAGTTCCAATGCTTAGCTATGCGGTTAGAAAAACTAAAGCAATAGCAGGCATTATGATTACTGCAAGCCACAATCCAAAAGAATATAACGGATATAAGGTTTACGGTGAGGACGGTGCACAAATGTCGCCTGAAGCGACTGCGGTTGTGGTTGAAAATATTAAAAAAATAACCGATTATTTTTCAATAAAAACCGTTGACGTTACTAATGCAACTAGAATGAGTTCTGTAGTTTTACTTTCAACAAGATTTGAACGTAAATACTATAACGTGGTAAGAAAATTAGGTCTTTCGAAAAAAGCAGTTAAAGAAAAGGGTAAAGAATTAAAACTCGTATATACTTCACTTCACGGAACAGGTTTAATCCCAGTAACTACAGTGCTTAAGAAAATGGGTATTGAAGCAACTGTAGTTGAAGAACAAAAGCAGTATGATGGTCAATTTCCAACCGTTTCAGTTCCTAACCCTGAAAATAAAGAAGCTCTTACAATGGCAATTTCGCTTGCTAATAAAATTGGAGCAAACGTCGTTTTTGGTACTGACCCTGATTGTGACAGATTGGGTGTTGCTATTCGTGACGATAATGGCGAATTCCTTGGTTTAACCGGTAACCAAGTTGGTGCATTATTATTAGAATATATTTTAATGCGTTTAAGTCAAGATAAAAAATTGCCCGAAAACGCCGTTGCCGTTAAGAGTTTCGTTTCAACTAATCTTGCTCAAGCCATTTGTGCAAGTTATGGTGTGGAACTCGTTGAAACTCCAGTAGGTTTTAAATTTATAGGTGAAAAGATTAAAATTTACGAAAAGGATAAATCAAAAACTTTCTTGTTCGGTTTTGAAGAATCGTGCGGTTACTTGCGCGGTACACACGCTCGAGATAAAGATGCCGTTGTAGCAAGTATGCTATTTGCCGAACTTGTTTGTTGGTGTGAATACAAGGGTAAATCGGTTTACTCAATGTTAAACGATATTTACGAAAGATTGGGATACGTTTACGATAATACGGTAAGCATTAGTTATAGTGGCTTACGCGCTATGGATGATATGAATGCAGTGGTTACAAAAATGCGTGAGCAAAAACCATCTGCAATTAACAAGTATAATATAGTTGCTATTCGTGATTATCTTTCAGGCAAAAGATATGCGGGCGAAAGTATAACCGATCTTGAATATAGTGGCATAAACTGTTTATACTACGAACTTGAAAATGGAAGTTTTATTTGCTTGCGACCAAGCGGAACAGAACCTAAACTTAAAATATATTATTCAGTAAGTGCAAAAAATAAAGAAACGTGTTTAAAAAATTACGAAGAACTTCAAGAAAGTTTCTCTAATATGCTAAAATAATAATATAATTTAAAATTAGCTACGTGGTTTATAAAAATTCTAAGTTATATTTTTATTATAAATATACATTAATAAGTTAATTTTTTTAGGTTTTAAGGTGTTTTTTGTAAATTTTATGCAAAAATCAAGATGGCGTGAAAAAAGTTTAAAAAAAATTAAAAAATATAAAAAAAATGCTTGACTTAAAATCTTGAAAATGGTATTATAGGTAGGCTGTCACGCATAAGTGGCAAACGGCAACGGGAAAGTTGCTAACTGAAGATTGACAACTGCATAGTAGTTAAATATGAAGAATGTTTAACGAGCACAGCTTCGTTATTTGGAAAGAAATTGAAAAATAGCGAAAGAGTGTAACAATAAAGTACAGAAGGCAAAAAATAAAGATAAGA
>JAZNFS010000016.1:0-26403 GCA_045589175.1 Christensenellaceae bacterium | reverse complement strand
ATTTTAATACTGCCAATTTTCTCTAATAAAAACGACTTAGCTTTTAAATATATTTATTCTGCAAACGATAACGAAAAATCGGTTTACGTTTATAACGATAATAGCTCAAAAGTTTTTATTCAAACGCAAAACTCAAGCAATATTTTTACGCTACCTTTCGAGCCTTTTAAATGTGAAAGTTTATTTTTAAATGAACTATTGTTTTTAAAAATTTATGGATATAACAAAAGCGCTATTATATGTTTCAACCTAAAAGATGAAATAAGCAAGCGGTTTATAAAATATAACGCAGATATGCCCTTAAACGATCAAAGTTTTAACTGTTACTGTAACAACCTAACAAAATTGCAAAAGCAAATTTATTTTACTGGTAGCGGTGATATAATAAACCAAATTAACACAAGAAACAGGGCTATAAGTCAATTAAATCCACTTTTACTGCCTTTTGCATTTTTAGAAGAGCTTCTACTTGATGGTGATTATAAAGATTATTTTCACCAAAGTCTTTTACCGCACAGCGAACTTGTTTTAAGTTTTTTGGGCGAATTTTATTCCTTTATACCTTATAATAAAGGTAGCGAAAATTTAGCAATTTTAATAGGCGAAAAAGCAAAAACAGTTAAATTCACCTTACAAGAAAATAAAATTATCGACCTTATGGTAATTTAAAAAATAAAAAAGTGACGAACCTTTGTGATATGCACCCAAAAGTTGGACAAACTTTTGGAGGTTCATATCATTGATCGTCACTTTTTTAGTAAAAATAGTTATAAAATTATAAACCTAATTCTTTATCAATTTCGGCTAATTTTTGTTTTACTTCATCTATTTTATTTTCAAAGTCTAAAATCATATTTGCGCTATCGTTAGCTTGTTTTAACTGCATTTCAAAAGACGTTAAATTTTGATAAACTTCCTTTCCCTTGCTTTCAAGCGAGTTTAAAAAGTTTTCAATTTTTATAACCGCACCCATACCAAAAGTTACTAGGTCAACCGTATATCTTCCGCTTCCTTGAATTACTAAATATGGGCGGATTCTATTAAAGTTTGAAGGCAAATAAATATTAAACGAATTTATTGAGCAAATAAAAATTTCGTTACTGCTCATAGCGTTTTTAGCAATATTTCTTGAAATAAGTTCGGCTATAACTGCTTTATCCGCTATTTCGGGGTTTGAAATGTGATTTAAATGATCACGACGAATATCACGCAATCTTTGTTTTAACTCGCTGATTGAAAGAGGCAGGGTTTGTTTTAGGCGCTCAACCTCTTTAACCCTTTTTTGCTCGTCACTTAAAAGGGCCTTTAATCTAGCAAGTTCGTTAACCGTTTCAACCCTTGTTTTTACTAAAGGATTACCTATTGCAAGAGCTTTTACTTCCGCATAACTTAAAACCGCATCATCCAGCTTTCTTTCGTCGGCGTCTTTTGCAGTACCCGTTAAAAGTTCGGTTATAAAGCGTTGCTTATTTTCAAGAAGTTGCCAAGAGTACGCATCGAAACTCCCCTCGGTAATATAACGGTAAATATAAACCTTATCGTTAGTATTTCCCTTTCTAACCAAACGCCCTTCACGCTGAACCATATCGGAAGGTCTCCACGGAACGTCAAGATGGTGAATAGCAATTAGTCTTTCTTGAACGTTAACACCCGTTCCAAGCTTAAACGTTGAACCAATAAGTACGCGTATAGCACCATTATTAACACTTTCAAACATTTTAAAGCGTTTCAAGTCGCTTGTTGCGTCGTGAACGAAACCTACCTGCTCTTCATCTACGCCATAACTAATTAAAAGTTCTTTCAAGTGGTCGTAAACGTTATAACCCTGTTTAGGTGTTCCTATATCGCAAAAAATAAGTTGAGTTTTTCCGGGATGAGTAAAATAAATATTTGCAACCTTTAAAGCACATTCTCTTATTTTGTTTCCCGTGTTTTCGGTTACATCTCCATCTACAAGTCTTGCGTCGAGTGCAAGTTTTCTACCATCGGTAGTAACTTTTAATAAGTTATCTTCTTTTCGGCTTACTATTCCAGCCCTAATAGCATCTACCCTCAAAGAAATTGCACTTAAAAGTTGAATTTGAATATCTGTCTTTTTAACCTTTATCGTTTCAATCCTGTCAACCTCGGGAAGCCCGTCTTGTCCCACAACGTGAAAGTCGGTAAATAAATTAAGCATTGATGAAAGTTCAACTAGGTTGTTAAATTTGTTAAATCTTGTTGTAAGGCGATAATTATCGGTATCAACGTCGATTTCATAAGCCCTTGTAATTTCGCCAAAAGTACCTGCCCAGTTGTCAAAACTATCAACGTCACAGTATTCAAGTTCGTTTGGTGATAAATACTTTTGCATAACGAAAACGTCTGCAACCGAGTTGGTAATAGGCGTTCCCGTTGCAAAAACCAAGCGACCATCCATTTTTTCTCTAATAACACTGGTTTTGTTATAAATATCAGCGCATTTGCTCGACCCCTCAACGTTAATGCCTTTAATATTTCCAAGTGAACTTTCAAGCGGTAAATTTTTATAATTATGTGCTTCATCTATATAAAGAGCAAAAATTCCCATATCTTCAAAAGTTATTTGATTTTCTTGTTTTTCGCACTCAAGATTAAGATTATAAATAGTATTTATTAGGTCATTACGTCGCTTTTGTAAAAGAGTGTTAAGTTTATTGCGTATTTTAACCTTTTTGCGCATATTTTCATCAAGCGCCCGATTAACGGCTAAAAGTTTATTTTCTGCATTTTTTATTTGTGTTTTACAACCACATTCAATCATTTCAAAGGTAGAATATGATATTAAAATACTTTCAACCTGCTCGTTTTTCATTTTTTGCAAGGTTTTTTCGCGCGATTGAGGAGCAAAATCATTTGGAGTAACCACCAAAATTTTTGCATTTGGGTAAAGTAATCGATAATCTTCGACCCACTGCTGTAAAATCGAGTTCGGCACTACTATCATACTTTTAAAGTTTTCGCGCCTTAAGAACATTTCGTGAGCGCTTACTATCATAGCGTAGGTTTTACCTGCTCCAACGTCGTGAGCTAGTAAAGTTGAGGGCGATTGCATAATTCTAACAACCGCATCCTTTTGATAATCGTATAACTCTACTCCCTTTATTTTTTCTTTAAAAAGGTATTCTTTACCCTTAAATTCTCTTGCTCGATAAGCGCCGTATTTAGCGTAATAGATATCTATTAGTTCTTGCTTGTTTTCAAAAGGCAAATCGTTTAAATAACGCGTAAAACTTTCTTTCAAACGAGTGCGCTTTTCTTCGGCAAGCATGGTTTGTTCGCGATTTAGTTTTCTACTTTTTTTGCCCTTTTCCTCTTCAACGTCGGTTATACGGATTTGTTCGTGATTAAGCGTTTTTTCAAGTATTTTAAACATATCCATACGCTCTGTTCCGTACGTTTTGCTAGCTAAAACGGTTGCACGAACGTCAACGTTTAAAATTATAGTCCATTCGTTTACAATAGGCTGATAAGCGACCTCGCAAATTCGCTTATTTTTAACTAGCGAAACTCGGTATAAATGCTGAACAAAATCGGCAATATAGCTTGCAGGAACCCACGGAGCACCAAGCGGAATGAAAAGTTCTTCAAATTTTGGTTTAGGGGGCATAACGCTAGTTAACGCTTGAAGGTTTAACGCATATCTCTTCTGAGCGCTTTTATCGAGAGCCATAATGTCGTTATACCTTTTCATCAAATTACCCGACAAATATTCGTCGGCGGTTAAATACCCTTCATAAAAATACTCGGTTTTAATAGATGGGTCTTTAAAAATTTTACCGCTAAGCCCCAATATAACGTCTTTTAAAGAAAGTAAGCACAGTGAAGCTATATATTCAATATCAACCCTTGCAAACTTATCAATACACACGACTAAAGCTTCTTCAAGCTCGAGCGGTGGAAAGTCGCCACGAGTAAGATTATATTTATTGTAATAATTATCGCTAAGTATAAAATCTTGGTCGTTTTGAGCATGCGAAGGCGAAGGTATGCGCAAAATGGCATCCCTTTCTTGCTTTTCATCTCGCTCGTTTTCAAGCTCTATTACCTTTTCAAGTTCAGCGCCCGTTTTAAGACCTAAACGCTTTGCGAGCTCCCTAAATTCTTCTTTTTTCATAACTTGAAATTACAACCTAAAAATTGATATGCTTTTGGGTATTATATAATATGATACCACATAATTATACCTTTTGTATATCGTTTGTATTATATATTTGAAATTTTGTTTAAATTTTTCAAAAAAATAAAGATATTTAATAAATCGAGCGTTTATTGCGACTAAAGCAAAAAATAAAAACACCTTATTTTTTTACTTTAAGGTGCTTTATTTTATTAAATAATTGTTTTATAATTATTTAGGTTTTCTTTCAGGTAAAGTAACCAAGAAAAAAGAACCTTTTCCCAGTTCGCTTCCTACGGCAACTTTACCACCGCATAAATCTACAATTCTTTGAACGATAGAAAGGCCTAATCCATTTCCGTCAGTTTTATGAGAACTGTCACCTTGATAATATCTATCAAAAATTTTACTTTTAGTTTTTTCATCCATACCGATTCCGTTATCCTTTACCGAAAAGAATACGTAACCGTCGTTTTCGTGAAGCTCAATCTTAATATTTCCACCGTTTTTGCTATATTTTACAGCATTTGAAAGCAAGTTAATTACAACCTGTGAAAGCAAGGTTGAATCCCAATAATAGTTAACTTTATCTATATTCGCCTCAATCTCTAAATTCTTTTCAGTAAGGTCCTTTTCAATAAGAAGCACGGCGTTAGTTACCATTTCGTCAAAAGAAAATATGCTTTTTTCGCTAATTAAGGTTTGTCCCTCAAGTTTTGATAACAGTAGCGTATTTTTGGCGAGTGTTAAAAGTCTTTTGCTTTCATTATAGATAATTTGTGCATATTCTTTTCTTTCTTCGCTAGTAAGTTCATCTGTAAGAAGCAATTCAGCAAAACCGTTGATCGAGGTTATAGGCGTTTTGAGTTCGTGTGAAAAGTTGGTTATAAATTCACTACGCATAATTTCAAGCCCCTTAAGTTGCTTTACAGTGGAGTTAAAGTCTTTAATAATTGGGCTTAAATAGCGTCTGCTTTTTATTTCGGGAATAACCACGTCAAAATTTCCGTTTGCAACCTCGTTAAGAGCTTTTTTTAAAGCTTCGTAGTCTTTGCCCATTTTTTTAGAAACTACGATAGCTATAATATATGCAATTAAAAAGGAAATTCCAAGCGAGATCAATAAATAAATGGTTGAATTTATAGAAAAAATCTTTATACCAAACATTCTTATAATAGTAGTTGTTAAAATAAAAAACAAAGTTGATGCAAGCAAACAACTAAAAATTATAAGCGTCATTCTTAAAGCGTAAGATAGCCTTTTATCTTTAAGCATTTTTTACTCCCCTATAACCAAGCCCACGAACGGTAACAACGTCGATTTCGCTAATAGGCGCAATTTTATTTCTTATTCTGTTAATATGTACTTTAACGGTATCTGAATAACTGTCGCTTTCATAACCCCAAAACTCATCCATTAATTGATTTTTAGTAAAAATCTTTTCGGGATAAGAAAGAAGCTTAAATAAAATTAAAAACTCCTTTTTTGAAAGCTGTGCGTTATATCCTTTATCGTTAAAAACCGATAAACTTTCATAGTCAAGGGTGCAACTACCCACAACGATTTTCTTTTCTTTACGTATATCTGCCCTCTTTAAAAGAGCGTTTACCCTTAAAATTAATTCTTCGTGGTCGATAGGTTTTACCATATAATCGTCTGCCCCAAGATTAAAACCACGCTTTTTGTCATCTAAGCTCTCTTTTGCAGTAACGATAATTATAGGCGTAGAATACCCTTCGGCTCTAAGGCTTTCAATCATTTCAAACCCGTCCATTTGTGGCATCATAATATCGGCAACGATTAAATCAATATCTTCTTTTTTGATAATAGAAAGAGCGTCACCGCCGTTTGAAGCACCAAAAACGTTAAAGCCCGATTTAGTTAGCCTTATGGTCATTAATTTTAATATATTAACTTCATCCTCAACTACTAAAAGATTATACATATTCTCACCTGCTAATTTTATAAGTTTATTTTAACACACTAAAGTAAAATTAAGGTAACAACCTATAGTAAATTTTAAATCAAACAACAAAAAAAGTCAATTTAAATTTTAACGTTTTATAAAAACAACCCCCTTTGCGTTATACCTTGCAAAGAGGGTTTAATTTTTTGTATAACTTATTTCATTTTAAAGTAAGCAATTGAGTTGTTATAACAAATATCTTCAACAACCTTTCCAACTAACTCTTCGTTAGTAGTCATTTCACCCCTTTCCATCATACCACCTAAATAGTTACATAAAATTCTTCTAAAATAGTGGTGACGTGGATAAGATAAAAGAGATCTACTATCGGTAAGCATTCCTACGAAAACTGCAATATGTCCGGTTGCAGTAAGGTCTTCAAGATGTTTTTCCATACCAACCTTATTATCTAAGAACCACCAAGCTGGGCCGTATTGAATTTTACCCCTTGCTTCGTCGCTTTGGAAACAGCCCATTAAAGTCATAATTTCTGCGTTCATTTTTGGATTTAAGTTAAAAATAACCGTTTTGGGTAAACTATTTTCGCTATTTAATCTATCAAACAAACGTGAAGTATATTTTATACTATTTTCTTCAGAAATACTATCAAAACCAGTATCTAACCCAAGTTTAGCAAGCATTTTTGAGTTATTGTTTCTCATTGCGCCCAAATGAAGCTCGGTTGCAATATCGTATTTTGCATATAGTTTAAATAAGAAATATGTTAAATAGCCTTTAAATATCTTACTTTCTTCTTCGCTAACGGCTACTCCCTTTCTACGCTTTACAAAAACCTTTTCAGCATCTTCTCTTGCGCTAACTGGGTAAACACTTTCAAGCGCGATATCAGCTGCTGTAGTTCCTACTTTAATAAATTCTTGTAGGCGCTCTTCAATTTTGTTTTCTAAATCGCCAATACTGTTAACTTCGCCAAGCTTTTCAATAAATTCGTTGTACTTTTCGGCTTCAACGTTCATTATTTTATCGGCACGGAATGCAGGAATAACCTTAAACTTGTAATCTTTTTTAGCAATTTCTGTAAAAGTAGTTAAATCGTCAAAGATTTCGTTAGTTGTGAAAAGGTGGCTTACGTTTGAACCTTCTATTAACTTTTGTGGCGTAATATTGTTTAAACGAATGTATTCGTTACACCAATCCCAAATCGTTTCGGCATTTTCTTCATTGATTTCAATTTCGCAGTTAAAAAACTCTTTAAGTTCAACTTGTGACCAGTGGTATAGTGGATTACCAAAAGCCGTTCCTAAAACGCGACAGTAGGTAAGGAATTTTTCTTTATTACTTTTGCTACCCGTAATAAATTCTTCGTTTATTCCGTAATTACGCATCAAACGCCACTTATAGTGATCGCCTGCTAGCCAAACTTCAAAAATATCATTAAAAGGCTTATTCTCTAATATTTGCTTTTCCGGCAAGTGGCAGTGATAGTCGAATATCGGCATATTTTTTGCGTGCTTAACGTATAATTTCTCTGCCATTTTGCTGTTAAGCAAAAAATTATCTTTAATATAATTCATAACGTTACCCCCGTTTTATAAAATGCTATTTCTCTTACATCTTCACTCTTACACTTATACTCGCCGTTAATAGTTTTAACTATTAGATCAAAAAATCCATCTTCATCCATAGAATAAGCGTTAAAGTCAATCCAACCATTTTTAAAAGCTGAAATATTATCGTTCGTTGCAATTTTCATCGTTGGAACGAAAGTACTAAATGGTGTTCCTCTACCAGTAGTGAATAAAACCAACTGACAACCGCTTGCCGCAAGCGCAGTTGCCGCTATAAGGTCGTTACCGGGTGCGTTTAATGCAGAAACTCCGCTTTCTTTTACAAGTTCACCGTAATCTAACACGTCAACGATTTGCGTACTACCAGCCTTTTCAATACAGCCAAGCGATTTTTCTTCTAAAGTGGTAATTCCACCTTCTTTATTTCCAGGGCTTGGGTTTTCATAAACGGGAAAACCTTGTTTTATGTAATAATCTTTAAAGTTTTCAATCATCTTTTTGTATCGCTTAAAAACTTCTTGATTTTTACATTTATTCATTAAAAGTTGTTCTGCCCCGAACATTTCGGGAACTTCGGTTAAAATTGCACTACCGTTTAAACCAACAACTCTATCGCTAATTTTACCAACTAACGGATTTGCGGTTAAACCCGAATATCCGTCACTACCACCGCATTTTAAGCCAATACAAAGTTCGGAAAAATCAACTTCTTCACGCTTTAAATCTTTCGCCTTTTCAATAAACGATTTTAAAACGCCCATACCGTATTCGTGTTCGTTTTCAACTTCTTGACAGTTAAAATACTCAATATTCGTTCTACCGAAAGGAGCAAGATATTCTTTAATACCCTTCATTCCGTTGTTTTCACAACCAAGCCCAACGAATAAAACGTAACTTGCGTTGGGGTTTAACGCAATCGCACAAAGTAGCTTTTTAATATTTTGATTATCTTCACCAAGTTGTGAGCAACCAAATTGATGAGTTAAAGCATAAACCCCATCTATAGTGCCGTTAACAAGCTTTTTTGCTTCGTTAGCAAGGCGTATACAAACGTTATTTACACATCCTACTGTAGGAATAATATAAATTTCGTTTCTTATCCCTGCTCTACCCTTTTCACGCTTGTAACCCATAAAAGTGGCCTTGCTTTTTTCGGGAGTATATGCACTAAAGTTGTAAGAATATTCAACGCTTTCGTCAAGATGTGACTTAACGTTATGGGTATGAACCCATTCATCCTTTAAAATATCGGTGGTTGCTCTACCGATAATTTCGCCGTATTTGATAACGTATTCGCCATTTTTAATATCGCGCAAAGCAAACTTATGCCCAGCAGGAACTTTTTCGCTAGCCTGCAAGCATACGCCCACGTTATCTTTCTTATTTATTATAATGCTTTTCATATAAGGCAAATTCCCTTTCTAATTTTTTCAACGTTTTTAGTAACACTTTGAGCAAACGAGTTATACTTAGTTAAATCTTCGCCCCAAATCTTTTCATCTGCCATAAATTCAGCTATATCGCCACCTTTTGCAAAATATTGTAAGTATGGTAAATCATCTTTAATTTCAATTTCACCACTTGGTACTTTTGCAACGTATTTACCGTTTACTTCGCTAATGCTTGAATATAAAGCCATTAAATAAGAAAAACCAACTGTTAAAAGTGGGGCTATAGCACCGTTTTCAGCATAATAATCCTTAAATGAAGGAAGAACGCGCGCACGCCATTTTGAAATAGAGTTAAGCGAAATACTAACTAGTTGGTGGTTAAGGAATGGGTTCATAAATCTATCCTTAACGCTACTAGCAAAAGCAGTCGTTGCTTTTACGTCGCTGGAAACAAAAGGAATAATTTCACTTGTTAAAGTATTTTCAACGAAAGCAGAAAGCTTTTCATCTACCATACAATCGTAAACTGTAACCGCGCCTAAAATTAAACCTGCAGGAACTAAGTTAGTATGGCTTCCGTTTAAAACGCGAACCTTTCTCTTTTTATAGTATCCAATATCTTTAGTTAAAACAACTTCAATATTGTGAACTCCTTCTTTTATAAAATCACGAATATTACCCTTATCTTCAACAGCCCATAAACCGAATGGCTCGCCTATAGAAACAAGATCGTCTTTAACGCCGATTAAACTTTCTAAACGCGCTTTAGTATGTTCATCGCGTGGGTAACCGGAAACAATACGGTCAACTAAAGTACTGCAGTAAAAGTTTTGTTCATCGTTCCACTTTTTAAATTCAGCAGATAAATCCCAAAGTGCAATATATTTATCAACGCATTTTTTAAGCTCGTCTGCATTGTTATCGATAAGTTCAACGGGTAATAAATAAACACCTTCTAAACCGGCATTAAAACGTTCAAGCAAAAATTTAGTAAGCTTTGCAGGGTAAGTAATACCGTCAAATGCTTCAATTTTATCATTTTCGTTAAAGCAAATACCAGCTTCGGTAGTATTTGAAACAATAATTTTTAATTCAGGATCGTTTGCAAGAGCAGTATATGCCGAATAATTCACAAATGGGTCTATAACCTTTTCTAAGCAATCAACTTTGTAAACGTTTTCAACTTCTGCACCCTTTTCCATACCGCGAAGAACGATATGATATTTGTTGTTTTGCTTTTCAAAGCGTTCAAGTGAACCAAAAGTAATAGGCTTAACGATATTAACCGAATACTCGCCCAAATTCTCTTTATTTAAAGTATCAAAATAAAGATCAACAAAAGTTCTTAAAAAATTGCCTTCACCGTACTGTAAAATTTTAATCATTTTTATACACCACCAATTTAATTATTTTATCGTAAGATTAGTTACGCTATCAAAAACAAAGTTTTCGCGCTTATCGTCGCGATAGGTTTTCACCTCAACGTTTTGTAAAGTTAAACCGTCAATATGCCTAAAATAAATACCTTTAGCAGGCAAAATTCTGCCGTAAACGTAAACTTCCGGATAATCTTGAGCCTCTTCAGGAACTTCACGTTTAAAGTTTTTAACCCCACCATCTAAATACAAACTAATATTTTTTAAGGTTATATTTTTTAAAGGATACCCCTTTAACCCACACATATTCGAGGTCATTTGCCAATCACTTTCAGCAGTATTCCCCTCGTTAGTATCATCAAAACTTTCAGCCTTACCAAAGATCCAAGGATATTGATAAGTATCGTTATCCTTATAGCTAAAATAGTTCCAAGCAATAATTTCATAAGGCTCGTAAGGTCCTTCAGCTATAACGTTTTCAATAACCACGTTTTTAATTTCACCAATATCTCTGCCAGCAGGCCCACGCATACGCTTACCAACGTGAATAAAAAGTGGAGCGTTAACGTTTTTCATTTTAACGTTTTTAACAAAAACCCCGTCTATAACCGCGCCATCAACACTTTCGATAGCTATACCCGTGATACGCGTATCGCGAATTTCAATATTTTGAATATCAATATTTTCAAAACCACCGTTAGTTTCTGTGCCGAATTTAATAGCCGTACAGCGACTTTTCAAACGGCAGTTCCACACCTTAATATCCTTACAAATATCAATGCGGTTTAAAGTATAAGAAGATTTAAAAACTATTCCGTCGTCGCCTGTTTCAACGTCACAATCGTGAATGCGCACGTTTTTACAGTTATCTGGAGAAATACCGTCGATATAAACGCGAAGGGATAATCCGTAAACGTCAACGTTTTCACAGCCTGCAAAATAAACGGCAAGGTCGGTAACGTTGTTTATAGTAAGGTTAGAAATTTCAACGTTTTTACAATTTTTAAGAGCAATACACTTAGCACCCCTGTGCTTGATAGCCACGCCACGCACCCCGTCTTCATCCCAAACCGAGCGCATATCGATTTCGCCCTTACCGGTAATAGAAATATTCTCGCAATCGATTCCAACGAACATTGAAGGATGATAATAGGTATGAGAAGAATCTTGATAGATAGGATAATCAATTTTTTCTTCTTGAGCAAAGTCGTAATAGCTAGGTGCGCCTAAAACCTTAACGCCTTCGTCGATTTGAATATGTACGTTACTTTTTAAAAATAGCGAACCTAAAACGTAACTACCCTCGCTAAACAGTAAAGTACCGCCACCGTTTTGACTACAAAAATCAATTCCTTTTTGAACGGCGCTAGTGCATAGAGTTACACCGTCGGCAACAGCGCCAAATTGTTCTGCTTTATAAATCATATAGTTTTCACCTTTAAATGTCAACTGTTAAACAACAAATATTTAACATTAATATATTAATTTTCAACGCCTAAAATATATAAAATAGTGAAGCAAGCCGACCAGTTATAATCGCTAATCGAGTGAACGTGCACCCTATAATCAGGATTTTCAGGTTGATCGCCCTTACGTTTTAAGTTAAACGGACAAATTTGGTTATCTGCATCGTAAAACTCAAAAATATTACCCGTATGGTTATACCATTTTAAAATAGCGTTTAAAGTTCTTTGCTTAAGTTCGTTAGCGATATCGTGATAGCCGTATTTTTTAAGCCCCAACATTATAAAATAGTTAATATTAAGCCACGAGCAACCGCGCCACATATCGATATCGTAAAATTCGCTATCCTTAGGCATAGAAGGAATAGGCATTTCGCTCCAAAATCTATTTTCATCAAGCAATACCTTAACCATTTTATCAGCCTGTTCTTGCGAGCAAATACCTGCAAACATAGGCAAGAATGAAGAAGGTGATGCTACGTGAGTTAACTCGCCACTAAACAATCTATCGTAATAAAGCCCATCTTCATCGCACCATAAAAGCGAATTAATTTTATCTTTAACTTTTTCATGAAGAGCAGTAAAATAATTAGCGTTTTCACTATCGCCAAGTTCGTTATAAATCATTGAAAGATACTTAGCGTCGTTGCAAAGATAGGTTGAAAAGTCAATAGCGTCAAGTTCAACGTCGAAGTCGAAACGAGGCGAGTTATCGAGCCCCGACTCACCGCACTTACAACCCTCATAGTCGGGCTCGGTAAACCATTCAAGTAAACCATTTTTATTATTATCACGGTTTTCAGCCGTCCAAACCAAAAACTTTTTAAGAGCGGGAGCGCATTGTTTTAAAAATTCTTTATCCTTGTCCTTTTGATAAACGGTCCACACACCCCACGCCAAAACCTGAGGTTGAGTGATAACAGATAAAGCGCCGTTAGGATCGTACATATGCGCTATAAAACCGTTTTCATCTTGTAAAGCAAGAAGGGAAAGAATACTTTCTTTTGCCATTTGAAGATTATATTCAGCAAACGCAAAAGCGTGGAAAACCGAATCCCAAAGCCACATAAAACGATGTGGAACGCGATCAGGCGTAGTCCAACGGTAAGGAATTTTACCTTCTGGAGAATAAACGTTTTCTTTATTTATAGATAAACATTTATAATATAATTTTTCATATTTTTCATCGGGACATTTAGGTAATGCTTCAAAGTAAGCGTATCTTTGCTTTTTAATTTCTAATAGTTTAGCGTAAGAGAAAATTTCACTTACTTCTTCTAAAAAAGAAAAAGCAAAATAATATCCATCATCACGCTTAACGCATTTTAAATAAAAAGTACCCGACTCGTTAACCAATTTAGTAGTATCGCCCAAATGGGTAATTTCGCCATTAAATTCGCTAAAAACCAAAGGCATAACCGGGCTTTTACCCATAATAACGTTGGCACTAACAAAAGCTACCAAAAAGTCGTCACCAACGAGCAAATCGCCTGTAACAGCATCAAAGTTAGCATTTTCAAGTGGAAGTTTTAAGGTAACGGCGTTATCGAAATGAAAACGAATAGTAATAGGTTCGTTTAAAAACATTCCCACAAAATCGTTCGCTCTTGAAGTTTTTCCATCAAGACCGCTAAAGCAAAACAATTGCCCGTAACTATAAAAGTTATGTAAATTCATAATAAAAACCTCTATTTAAAAAAACTAATTAACTGCAACGAAGTCAACCACGTAACCATTTGAACGTTTTTTATGGAATAAATCATTAAGTCTTATACCAACGTTCATAAGAGTTTCACCGCTTAAAACTAAGCCGGTATTTTGATTTTTATACAATTTTTGTGGATCTAACCCCTTAAGTTTTAACACAAAAGTTTCGGTAAGCCCCCTAGCGTTAATGCTAAAGAAATTAAACCTTGCCCTATCTTTATCTTTTGAAACCATCATATAAGCGCAAAAAGTATCGCTTTCAGGCGAAATTAAACGATATAAATCACTCTTTAAAACAAGATCTTCGCCTTCGCGATATTTGTTTGAAAATTCGCATAAAACAGCCTTTTCATCATCACTAAATTCGCTAACGTTTAACTCGTAGCCGTAAGGCCCGAAAGAAGCAACGTTATATCTAAATTCAAAGCTAGAAGGTCGGCCACTAGTAAATTCGCCTTTAGTAAAATGACAGCTTATTGCCGAAGGCGGATAGCCAAAACTCGTACCATACTGAATATATAATCTTTCGTAAGGGTCGGTATTATCGCTCGTCCAAATTTGTGGCGAGAAGTATAACATACCAAGGTCAAATCTACCGCCACCGCCCGAACAAGTTTCAAAAATCACGCCCTTAAACAACTGTTTTAAGGCGAAAAACACCTTATACGAGCCCAACACTTGGCGATGATAAACTTCCCCTGCTAAACAGCCGTTAGCGCTTGCCTCGGTTAAATAGCGGTTAAAATCCCATTTTAAATAATCTAAGCTAACCCCTTCAAATTCTTGTTTTAAGCGATTAACAATTTTATCAACGTTTTCATCGTTTGTTAAATCAAGTATATATTGATTACGCGAAATTAAAGGTTGTTTAGCATTACAAAGCACGCAGGTAGGGTTTTCGCGATACAAATCGCTATCAGGCGAAACCATTTCGGGCTCGATCCAAATACCTACCTTAAGATCAAGCGCGTGAACTTTGTTTACAAAGTCCTTCAAGCCCGAAGGAAATTTATTTTTATCAACCTTAAAATCGCCAAGATTTTCGCTAGTATTATTTCTAAACCAGCCGTCGTCAACGACCAAGGTATCAACCCCACATTTTTTTGCATCTTTAGCAAGTTGCAACAACTTTTCTTCTTCAAGATCACAAACGAAGGGTTCCCAAGAGTTTATAACGATTGGCCTTTTAGCAAAAGCAAACTCTTTTTCAATAATATTATTACGAATATGATCGTGAAAATTTCTTGAAACGCCACCAACGCCCTGGTTAGAATAAACCATAACCGCCTCGGGCGAATAAAAAACTTCATCCCTTTTCAAATTCCAGTTAAAACCGGTATTATCAATACCAGCAATAACGCGAGTATTCCCAAGCCTATCAACTTCAATCTCTTCGCTAAAGTTACCGCTATAAAGAAGGTTAAACCCGTAAGCCTCGCCTTGATGTTCATCAGCCGAACTATCACAAAGCACCATAAAAGGATTTTTATGATGTGAACTAACGCCAACTAAACTATTATTTTTAAAAACTCCCTTTCTAAGCGGAGTGCGCACCACGTTAGACCTTTCGCTTAAATACATACCTTCTAAGGTAACAACGTGATAATTAGAGCCGTAAAAATCCAAATTAAAACTAGAAAACTTACTAATTTGTAATTTTTTAGCGCCAAGATTTTTAATAGTTTGATAACGCGCAATAGCGTCCTCGGTAAAATAAACAACGTAAAATAAACGAACTTCGATTAAGCTCTCGTCGTCGCGAAGCAAAACTTCTAAGCTTTCACACTCGCTATTTTCGCGCGAATAAGGCATACCTTTAAGCTCTTTTCTACCCTTGTAAATTTGGTGCGAAACATAGCGAAGCCTGTTAGAATTTACTAAATTATCGCAATCAAAAACAACCGAAGGCGTGCGAAAATCGCCACTGTTAAAGGTGGCAATTTCAAGCCCTACGGTAGCCGTTGAAAAGGAGCGACTATCCCTACTTTCGTGTGATTGAAAAGAATATATTTGGCGATTACTAATATATCTAATATCTTCTAAATCAATTTTTTTGCCGTAATATAAATGTTCTAAGGTATTAAACTCTGATACGCAAAAAACGTAAGAAGAATTTTTAGTATTTAAATAAAAAGTTTTACTTTTATCATTAAACACTATACTCATATTTTAACTCCTAAAGTATAATAATTATTATTCGTGAATTTTATATACCTTACCCGTTTTTCTTGATTTTTCAGCCGCAATGCCCATTAAGTGACTTTCAACTGAGTTTTCAAGGGTTGTACCCATTTTTCCAATGCCTGCAAGGGCGTTATATAAATCGCGAACAAGCATAATATCACCACCACCGTGACCAAAGGTATCGTCAACTATATCACGTGAAAGCTTTTTAATGCTAAAGAATTTAGTACCCTTGCCATATTTAGATAAACGAATGTAATCGTTTTCTTCATCCATTTCAATTTCGCCGTAAGTACCGTGTAAAGTAACCTTTCTGCCGGGAAGAGCGGTAAATGCAGTCATAGTTAAATTAGCGCGAACACCGTTTTTAAATTGCATAGTTACCATTTGGTTATCAACAACGTTGTTATCGCAAGCAAAAACGCACTTACCGTAGTTTGAGTTTTGATAAGCCTTTCTAATAGATTCTTCAGTAATAGGTCTTGTTAA
The DNA here is from genome assembly GCA_045589175.1 of Christensenellaceae bacterium. Lineage (GTDB taxonomy): Bacteria > Bacillota > Clostridia > Christensenellales > Borkfalkiaceae > HGM11416. Next base: position 10,160 of record JAZNFS010000016.1, on the reverse strand, counting down.
ATCAACTACGTTAAAAGGCCAACCTTGTCTACGGCGTTCTTGGTTTACTTCTGGCTTATCGTGAACCCAGTCGAAATCATTTTTTCTTTTTTCAACGTATAATCTTTCAGCGCTGTAAACGCAATCGTTTACGTACTTACATTCAGCGCATCTATCGGCAGCGCCTTCGGGTTGATTTGCTCTATTAAAGAATGATACGTCGCCAACCGAATAAACGCTATCGCACTTAGAATCCGCATAGAATTGTAAAAGGTCTAAATCGTGACAGCATTTTGCTAAAATCATAGGTGAAGTATCTTCTTCCTTGTGCCAGTTACCGCGAACGAAACTGTGTGATTGATGCCAGTAAGTAACCTGTTCAATCCAGTCGATACAAACTAATTTACCAATTTCGCCATCATCAAGTAATTGTTTCATTTTTAAATATGCAGGTGCGTAACGTAAAACGTGACAAACAACAACCTTGCGATTATATTTGTTATAAGCATCTAATAAAGCATAAAGTTCATCTTCATTAGAAGTAATAGGTTTTTCAAGTAAAATATCATAGCCAAGTTCTAACGCCTTAATACACATAGGAACGTGGTCTTGGTCTTGCGTAGCAATAACTAACGCATCCGAGCGTTTTTCCTTAAAAAACTCGTCGGCTGAAAGAAAACAGTTTTCATCGGTTAATCCCCAGTCGTCTTTTGCAAGTTGTATTTGTTTAGGGTCGATATCACACGCGCTAACGATTTTAAACTTATCGCTAAAATGTTCTTTCATACATCTACCATACGCGTCACGACCACGTGAACCACAACCTAAAATAGATACGGTAAAAATTTTATTTTCCATTGTTATTCTCCTTTTAAAATAACAGTTAACTTGTTTTTTTGTTGATTTAATTTAATTATTGGTTTATTAAAATTATATAAATAATTAAGCGATTTATCCGCCTTGACTTCTATCAAATAATTACCTTCTTGGTTTAACTTCCACTCGATAAAAATCTTTCCGTTAGGGGTTTGATATTCTCCCCTTGCCCACTCGATTTGCTTACTTAACGCAGGCGAAATAGTAATAATACCGTTATCACTAAGTTTAATGCCCAAAACGTAAGAGTAAAGCCACTCGGCGCAACTACCTAAACTGTAATGGTTAAATGAATTCATTGAAGGCTTTTCAAACCCATTTTCTTTGGTATAACCGTTCCAGCGCTCCCAAATAGTGGTTGCGCCTTGCTCGATAGTGTAGCCCCACGATGGATATTCAGTTTGCTTAATAATTTTATATGCAAGGTCGGTTGCGCCAACCTCACAAAGCGCAGGAAGTAAGTGCTTAACACCGATAAAGCCAGTTGTTAATTTATCCCCTTCGCTCCTTACGCTATTTATAAACGCCTTTGCAATTTCACTTGGACTAACCAGCCCCGTAGCGAGCGAAAGTGCATAAGCCGTTTGCGAATCGCCCGTTATTAAACCATTTTTAAAATAATTATTTCTAAAGGCTGTTTTAGCATTTTCGTAAATATTTAAATATTCGCGCTCGCCATTCAAATCGCCCAAAATCAAGTGCATTTTTGAAACTAAAAGTGCCGAGAGAGCAAGAAAGCATTGATTTATAACCGGAATATCATCTGCCTTTTTTGCTGAAAGCCAATCGCCAAAAGGATTTTCAATATTTATTAAATAATTATCGCATTTTGATAAATAATAGTTTAAATGCTTTATCGCATAAGGTAAATTTTGCTCGATTATGCTTTTATCGCGGTAATGAAGATAGTGAGTATACGGAATAACGCAAATAGCATCTGCCCAACCCGGCACACCTGCAGTTGAAACCGAAGGCTCTATAAAGAAAGGCACGAATGAGGTTACCTTGCCGTTTTCAAGCATATCTTCCCTAAGTAATTGCATATAATTAGCAAAAAACTTATTACAATCGGCGTTAAACATAGCCGAGCCACAAAAAACTTGCGCGTCGCCTGACCAACCAAGTCGCTCGTCGCGTTGTGGGCAATCGGTAGGAATACTTATAAAGTTACTCTTTTGCCCCCATAACACGTTTTGATAAATTTTGTTAATTAGTGGATTTGAACACTCAAATTTGCCGTGATAGTTTATATCTTGCGATAAAACTACCCCCTTAATATCCCAAACTTTAGCGCATTTTGGCAAACTAATTTCGGCGTATCTAAACCCGTGAAAGGTAAATTTAGGATTAAAATTATCCTTACCGCCCGATAAAATTAAACTGTCGTTTGCCTTTACTTGGCGCAAATTTTCAAAGTATAAGTTACCGCTTTCATCAAGCATTTCGGCGTGCTTTATGGTTATTTCACTACCCTTTTCGCCCATTGCAGTTAATGTTATAAAGCCTGCAAAGTTTTGCTTAAAATCAAGGCGAATGGTGCTATTATCGCTATAAATAACTTCTGGAATAAGTTCGCCCATTTCTTTTACGGATTGATATGTATAAGGTTTAAATTCAATTTGCTTATCATAGATTAAAGCAAAAGGCAAACTGTTATATTCGTTGTTAATAGCGTTAAAATCTACCCTTTCGCCATCAAAAAATGAAGAATTTACTATTTGCGACAAACCAACACGCCAACTGCTATCGGTTTTTATAACCTGCTTTTCGCCATTTGTAAAATAAAGTGTTATTTGCGCAAAAATAGCGTTTTGTTCGCCATAAACCTTGCTTTTACGGGTGTAGCCAAGTTTACCCGAATACCAGCCGTCCGCCAAGGTAATTTCGATTAAATTGTTTTGCTTTAAATAAGCTGTTATATCGTAAGTGCAAAGATGCACGTATTTGTTATAATTAGTCCAACCGGGCATAAAATACTCAGGTATTTCTTTCCCGTTAATTTTTATATTAAAAACGCCAAGCGCTGAAATATCAATTTCGCACTTAACTAAATTTTTTTCAATTTTAAATGATTTGTAAAAGACAGGTAAACGCGAAGCGCTAAATTGCTTGTTGGTTGTTATCCACATAAGCGTCCCCCCCTTTTTTGTTTTTTCTTGCCTTCTCCTGTGGGAGAAGGTGTCAGTGCTAACTGACGGATGAGGAGTTTCATTGCATTATCGAGATGTTTCGACTACGCGTGGGCATGACAGCCGTGCCGAATGGCACTATATAATATAAGCAATCACTAAATCCGCACGAGTGCGGATTTCATCACGTTAGTGATTTCATCGCTTAGCGATTTATCTTGAACTTTAGTTCAAATTTCATTACACTCAACCTTTGTATTGAGTTATCCGCCATAATTTAATTTAAAGCCGCCGCGGTAAAGCGGCGGCTTTATCATTAAAGGTTAATTATTTATTATTTTTTAACAGCTATAAATTATAATTGTTAATATTTTTTATAAAATAATTAGTTTATTACAAGCTATTATTCAGCTGGTAATGGTTGGAAATCATCAAAATAGAAAGTACCAGCAGTAGAACCTTTAATACCTAAGAATCTACAGTCACTAGTCATATCTTCTGGGCGAATAGTAATTTGCGTCCAAGTATTTGCTTTAAGACTTAAACCTTGTCCGTTGTGTAATGGGGTTTTATCACTAACACCAGCGAAAATATTTCTAACATCTGGCGTTCCATTAACACCTATGGTTGAATAGATCCAGAAGGTAAAGCCGTTTTCGAGATAAGATTTATATGCTGAAACGCTAGCACCAGAATTTCTAATGTAAAAATATAGATAGCCATTAGTCTTTGTGAATGCTAATGAATAGTTACCACTATGAGCAATTGAACTATCAAACCATGCATCAGTAATTTGAGTAGGACTTTCAGCTTTTGCTCTTAATGTTATCGTATTACTCTTTTGGTCAGGTCCAACATGATAGTTAAATGCACCAGTTAAACCAGACGTATCTAAGCGACGGTCTGCCATTTCAAAGCCCAAAGCAGCTTGTGTATATTCTTCTTCACTTACACCACGAATATTATCGATTATATAAGTACCACCTGTTGTATCAGTGATTACAAAATTATTTTCAATTGCTGTGGTAAGATTATTTAATGGCGAGTAAAGGTAAACGGTATTCCATGCGCCTTGCTTTAACGGATTTGATAAATAAGTTGCATCTGATCCAGCAGGAACGTAAACATCGATTGCCATATAATTGGTTGCACTTAGATCGGTAAGCATTTTACGAGTTTTTGGTATATAAACTGTGGTTGAACCTGCAGTTTTAGTGAATTGAAGTGCTCTAAAGCCTTGTGTAAAGTTAGTATAATTCATTTCAATAGCTGTAACTATACCACCAGTAAGTGCAAGAGACCAGTCGTTTGCATAGTTGGTATCTCTTAAATAAACACTAGTAGAATAGTATACAGTACCATCATCCGTGCCACCAACAGCAAGGCGAGCAGAACCACTTTCAAAACCATAGAAATCATTAGCAGTTACAGGGCGAATGTTATCAACGTAAATAACGTCGCCAGAAGCAAAGCCACCACTTGTTATAAAGTTTTGTCTTGTAGTGTTGCTTTCTAACCAATAATTATAGTCTGATCTTAAGAAGTAGAAAGTCTTCCAAATTGTTAAAACACCTGATTGGAATCTAGTATCTTCAACGTCAAATGGTACGTTTGTATATTGACCACCGTTATTAGATCTCCAAGTAAAACGACGGAAGTTTTCTTGATTAATTGTAGCTTTTGCATCAAATGCTATAGCGTCAACTGTAGGATCAGCAAAGAAATCAGCTAAGAATTCAACTGGTACTGTAAAACCAGGAGCTGAGTTACTTGCAGTAAGCATTAATGATTTGTTACCATCGGTTGCTGTAGTATCAGTAAATGAAACTGATCCTACGCTAGATGATGTTTGCATAAATGATGGAAGTGAAGTTAAAGTTTCAAATGATAAACCTTCTGAATACTTAGCAGTTAAAGTTAAGTTACCATCAAGTTCCCAAACGCCAGCTACAACTTGTTCGTCATTTGCATTGTACCAACCTAAGAATTCTTGATACATTTTTGCAGGGGTTGGGTTAGCTAAAGTATAATCTGAAGCGTAAGTAACTTCTTGAGTAGCAGATTCAACAGATCCGCCGTTTGCGTTATAAGTAATAGTGTAAGTTTTTGGTGCAAATTTAACTTGAACTGTTTGATTTGCTAAAGTTGTAAAGCTGTAATCTGCTTCATCCCAATAACCATTGTAACCAGTTTTGCCTGGTGCTACAGGAGCTGTGCCAGTTTGATTTTCAATATTGAAAGAAACTTCGCCAACTAATTCTTCACCGTTCATAAATGAAATAGTATAGTTAACAGGGGTGTAAACAGCGTTAACTGTTACGTTACCAGTTGTTAAAGTGTAAGCTTCCCAAGCGCCGGTATAGTGTTCTTTTGCAGGAACTGCAGGTTCAACAAAGTTTTCCATTTCAACGTGGTAATCTAAAACTTCGCCAACTTGAACGCCATCTGCCATAAATGTTACTTCGTAATGAACTAATTCATAAGAAACGTTAACAGTTTGGTTAGTTAATAAACTAAAGTCGTAAGCACCCCAAGCGCTTGTGTAACCTGTTTTTGTAGGAACTGCAGGAGCTACTTTTGAAGAAGCGTTTTCAACGTTGTAAGAAACAGCTTCAACTAATTCACTACCGTTCATAAACGTAATAGTGTATTCAACAGGAGTGTAAACAGCTTCAACTACTACGTTGCCAGTTGTTAATTCGTATGCTTCCCAAGCGCCGGTATAGTGTGCTTTTTCTGGAACTGCAGGAGCTGTAACGTTTTTGTTTTCAACTGTGTAGTTTAAAACTTCGCCAACTTGGTTACCATCTGCTTTAAACGTTACGTTATAAACGATAGGTGTTGCAGTGTAAGTTGCGGTGTAAACTACGTTTTCGTTTGCAATAGGATCAACTTCTTTATCCCAGCCGTTGAAAGCGTAAGAATAACCGTTACTATCTGCTCTTGTTGGGTTTTCTGGTACAACAATTTCAGTTTCTTCAATGTAAAGCGCAGAACTAATAACTGTTCCGTCGTGATCTACGAATTGAACACTGATTTTGTCTTCATCTGGTACTGGTATTTGGCTAAGTGGCGTACAAGCAATGAACGCACTTGAAACAAATAACACAGTTAAAAGTGTTACTAATAATTTAAATTTGTTCTTCATTTTTTTTCCTCCTAAATTTTTAGAACAATTAAATTTTTTTCTTTTAGCGATGACACAACAATGGTTGATTATAAATAAGTTTTAGATGCAAGCAAAAGCAGACATTTGTGAATTTTTATAAGGAAGCGTACTTGTGTGTACGTGGGAATTATAAAAATTTGCAAATAACGAACTTTTGCGTAGTAAATAAAGCTTATTTTACCAACTTTTTGTTGTGGCAGAGCCTCTATTAAAACACTCACAAACGATTGTTGGCTTAATAGCTTTGTTTTATTAACTTATAAACCAACTAACCGCTTATGAAAATTTTATTAAGTTTTTTAGCTATTATTCAGCTTATAATTGCTAGATTATAATGGTTGAATATCGTCGATATAGTAAGTACCGCCAGAAGAACCTTGAATGTATAAGAATTCGCCACCTGATGCAATATCTTCAGCAGTAATAGTAATTTGAGTCCATACATTTTTTCTTAATACAAATGAATCGTCATCATTGAGATAACCATTATCAGCAGTGAAAATGTTCTTAACGTTCTTATTACCATTTATAGATACAGTTGAGTAAATCCAGAAAGTAAAGCCGTTCTTTAAGTAAGCGTATGCTGTAGAATCAGTTCTCATTCTTAAGCAAATAGCATGCCCATTTACCTTTGTGAATGATAATGAGTAGTTACCAGTATGAACAACTTCGCTGTTAAAATGAACGTTACTAATAGGAGTAGATTCGCTACCACCTGTAATTGCAATTGAGTATATGTTTGCGTTATGGTCTTTACCGGCATAGAAATACGTTACTGATGGTAATTCTTTATCTCTTATACCGCTACCTGCAAGTTCCATAGATAATGCAGCTTGCATATATTCGGCTTCACTTATACCACGGATATTATCGATTATATAAGTACCACCAGTCGTATCGGTAATTTTTAAATTAGTTTCAGCTAAGTTAGCAAGTGGTGAGTAAATATAAACGGTATTCCATGCGCCTGCTTTAAATGGCATTGTTTTCCAAGTTGTAGCACCGTTTGCAATAGTATAAGTTGCATCAGACCCTGCAGGAATGTAAACGTCAATTGCCATGTAATCAGTTGCAATTACGTCTTCAAGCATTTTACGAGCTTTTGGAATGTAAATATTTGCAGTACCCGTGCTCTTAGTAAATTGAAGAGCCCTAAAGCCTTGTGAAACGTTTGTATAAGTCATTTCTGTAGCAGTAACAACTTTACCGCTAACTGCAAGTGACCAGTTTGCTGTATAATCTGGTGTATAGTAGTAAGCAACAGGATCAGACGAAGCATAACGTAAAGCACCGCCCTCAAAACCGTATAGTTCGTTGGTTACTGCAGGTCGAATATTATCAACGTAAATAACATCACCGCTTGCAAGTCCACCAGTAGAAATAAATCTTTCAACCTTAGTGCTACTTTCTAACCATCTTTCATAGTCTCCCCTTGAGAAGTAGAAAGTTTTCCAATTAGTATGAACACCAGTTAAATAATTAGCGTTATCAATTTCGTAAGTAACGTGAACATATTCACCACCGTTATTGCTTCTCCAAGTAAAGCGACGGAAGTTGTTTGTATACTTTGTGCTCATAGCATCGAATGCAATATAATCAATTGAAGGATCACTAAAGAATGATGCTAAGAATTCAATAGTTACGTTTAAGCAAGGTGCACTTCCAACTGATGGAATCTTTAATGCATTACTACCATCGGTTGAAACTTCACTAGTGATTGTAAGAGTACCCGAAGTTCCAGCAGGAGTCATAAATGATGGAACGCCTGCTACACCTTCAAATGATAAGTGATCTGAATACTTAGCAGTTAAAGTTAAGTTAGAATCAAGTTCCCAAACGCCGTTAGTCACTTGTTCGCCATTTGCATCAAACCAACCTAAGAATTCGTAATACATTTTTGCAGGGGTTGGGTTAACTAAAGTATATTCTGAAGCGTAAGTAACGCTTTGAGTAGCAGATTCAACAGATCCGCCGTTTGCGTTGTAAGTTATAGTGTAAGTTTTTGGTGTGAATACAACTTGAACTTCTTGATTTTCTAAAGTTTCAAAGCTGTAATCTTCCCAACTACTTGTGTAACCAGTTTGGCTAGGAACTGCAGGAGCAACTTTTGAAGAAGAGTTTTCAACTGTGAATACAACTTCTGCAACTAAAGTTGTGCCATTATAGAAGCTAATTGTGTATTCTATAGCTGTGTAAACAGCGTTTACTTCTACGTTGCCACTTGTTAATTCGTATGCTTCCCATTCGCCGGTATAACCAGCTTTTTCTGGAACTGCAGGAGCTTTAATGTTTTTGTTTTCAACTGTGTAAGTTAAAACGGCAACTTGTGCGCCATCAGCCTTAAAGGTTACTGTGTATTCAACAGGTGTGTAAACAGCGTTTACTACTACGTTGCCACCTGTTAAAGTGTAAGCTTCCCATGCGCCGGTATAGTGTTCTTTTGTAGGAACTGCAGGCTCATTAATGTTTTTGTTTTCAACTGTGTAAGTTAAAACTTCGCCAACTTGGCTACCATCAGCCTTAAAGGTTACTGTGTATTCAATAGGTGTGTAAACAGCGTTTACTACAACGTTGCCACCTGTTAATGAGTAATCTTCCCAAACGCCAGTATAATGGTCTTTTGCAGGAACTGCAGGCTCATTAATGTTTTTGTCTTCAACTGTGTAAGTTAAAACGGCAACTTGGTCGCCCTCTGCCTTAAAGGTTACTGTGTAAACTTTAGCAGTATATACAACTTGTACTGTTTGATTTTCAAGTTTTGTAAAGTCGTAAGTTCCCCAAACGCCTTCGTAGTGTTCTTTTGTTGGAACTGCAGGAGCAACTTTTGAAGAAGCGTTTTCAACGTTGTAAGAAACAGTTTCAACTAATTCACTACCGTTCATAAATGTAATAGTGTATTCAACAGGTGTGTAAACAGCGTTTACTACTACGTTGCCACTTGTTAAAGTGTAAGCTTCCCATGCGCCTGTATAGTGTTCTTTTGTAGGAACTGCAGGAGCTGTAACGCTTTGGTTTTTAACTGTGTAAGTTAAAACTTCGCCAACTTGTGCGCCATCAGCCATAAAGGTTACTGTGTAAACTTCAATTGTGTAATTTGCTTGAACTGTTTGATTTTCAAATCTTTCAAAGCTGTAATCACCAATCCACTCGCCTTTATAACCAACTTTTTCAGGAACGGCTGGCGCTGATTTTTGCTTATAGTTTTCAACGTTAAATGAAACAGCTTTAACTAAATTATCGCCATCGTAGAAGCTAATTGTATATTCGATAGGTGTGTAAATAGCGTTTACAACAAGGTCACCAGTTGTTAATTCATAAGCTTCCCATGCGCCAATATAGTGTTCTTCTGTAGGAACGGCAGGTTCAGTAACGTTTTTATTTTCAGCAGTATACTCTTGTTCGCTAATAACAACACCGTTTGCTACAAAGGTTACTTTGTAATAAATAGAAGTATATATTACTTGAACAACTTGATTTTCAAGTTTTGTAAAGTCGTAATCGCCCCAAGCGCTAGTATGTTCTGGCTTTGTAGGAACTTCTGGCGCTACTTTTGAAGATGCGTTTTCAACGTTGAATGAAACTTCTTCAACTAAAGTTTCGCCATCGTAGAATTTAATTGTATAATTGATAATTGTGTAAACAGCGTTTACTACTATGTTGCCAGTTGTTAGTTCATAACTTTCCCACACGCCAGCATAGCCAGTTTTTGTAGGAACTGCAGGCTCTTGAATGTTTTTGTTTTCAACTGTGTAAGTTAAAACGGCAACTTGGTCGCCATCAGCCATAAATGTAATAGTATATTCAACTGGGGTATAAACAGCATCTACAACAAGGTCGCCAGTAGTTAGGGTGTAAGCTTCCCAAGCGCCGGTATAACCAACTTTTTCTGGAACGCTTGGCTCTTGAACGTTTTTGTTTTCAACCGTGTAAGTTAAAACTTCGCCAACTTGTGCGCCATCAGCCATAAAGGTTAGCGTGTAAACTTCAATTGTGTAATTTGTTTGTAC
>JAZNFS010000015.1:0-12926 GCA_045589175.1 Christensenellaceae bacterium | reverse complement strand
ATATAAATACGTCGTACTCAGGCTCTTTACTAGCCTTTTCAAGCCATTCAAGGCGTACTTTTTCAATATATTCAGCTTGTTTTTTATAACTTTGCGCAATATCGTTAGGCGCTAAGGAAATTGCTTTTTGTACTTCTTTGCCGTTTATAAATGAGTTTTCGGTTATATTATTGCAAGTTGGTAGCATTTTATAAGCGCTTTCTTCAACGTATAAAATAGCGTATAAAGAAAGAGCTTTACCCCAATAAGCTTCGTGATCATTATCATTCCTCAACAAAATTCTATCAAAGAGTTCGGTTGCTATCTCGAAGTCACCCTTATTAAACTCATTCCACGCTAAATCACGCTCAATTTTGTTATTATCGGCAAAATCATCCACCCAAACGTTACCGCAGTAATTACAGGTATAATTATTTCCCTGCTTTAAAAGTGGCTGACCGCACGTTTTACACAAAAATTGTTTCATAATACACCTCTAAACAAACAAAAGAATAAAATCTTTTAGTTTGGAATAAACTCATTTTTATTTTACTATTTAATAAAGTTTATGTCAAGATAATTATCAATTATTTAACTAAAATATTGACTTATACCCTTTTTTATGTTATATTAATAAACGTAAATAAACTAACTAAAAAGGATTAAATTATGAAAATAGCTTTAATTGCACACGATAAAAAGAAAAATGAAATCATTGAACTTGCTAAAAAATACAAAGAGGTTTTGGCAGATCACGATCTTTGTGCAACAGGAACAACTGGCACTTTAATAATGGGCGAAACTGGTTTAAAAATTCAACGTATGAAAAGTGGTCCACTTGGTGGCGACCAACAAATCGGCGCAATGCTCGCAAACGGCGAACTCGACCTTGTTATTTTCTTGCGTGACCCATTAACTGCGCAACCTCACGAGCCCGACGTTTCGGCGTTACTTCGTTTATGCGACGTTCAACAAATTCCACTTGCAACCAACAAAACTAGCGCGATTATAATGCTTGAGGCATTAAAAAATAAAGCAATTTAATTTATTTAAAAAGAGTTCCTTTGTAATTAAGGAACTCTTTTTTTGTTTATATGGATTATTTTATTTGAATTATGCCAAAGCCCGAATAAAACTTTTGCCCTTTTAAAAGCGCTTCTTTCAAGGCGCGTTGGAAGGAATTTTTAGGCTCGTAATCGTTTTTATTTTCCTTTACAATTAAAAAAACAAATCTTTCAATAGCATATCTTTCTATTGTTTTATAAATGTTAAAACGCGATGCAAAGGCTAAAATATTACTATCTGGCTTTAATAAACTTTTAAGCGTAGGATCTAGAACCCAACTTGTTAAATGCAAATACGCGCCCTTTTTAAAATATTTTTTAGCAAGTTCAAATGAATTATCAATCGCATCCTTTGTAAGTGGCTCGCCAAAAGGTATGTGAATATGATATACCCTTTCGCCCTTTTTTATTATTTTATCGCCAAGCGTTGCATCTTGCTCTAATAAGCCGGGTTGAAATTCTAATCTACCAAGCCTAATAATACCAACGTGTAAATGGTTGCTAATCCAATGCACTTCTTTTAGCCCGCAAATGCCCGTTTCTAACTCACACATTTCATTCCAAATTTTTAAATCGTGAAAGGTGTCGATATATTTCTCAATAGTAAAGCCCCAATCTAAATACTTTTGTTCAAGGTCTGCCCCCATGTGAGTAAAATAGTAAAGTATTGCCTTATAATAGTTTTCGCCCGTTTCATTTAAAAGCGTACTTAAAAACAATTTTTCATCAGCATAATACTCTGACTTTTTGGCTAAATATAGTTCTTCGCTAACCTGCATTTCATTATAAACGGCAATAGCTTTATCGCTATAACCGATTTTTTGCATAAACTCGTATACGTTCATAATTTTAATACCTATAAAATTAAAATAAATAGCTTGTGTAATAATAAGCTTTAACTTTTCATCAATTTTTCTAATATTTCAACGTCTGCTGGGCAAAAATCATAGTTAGGAATTTCCGACGGGGTTATCCATTTTATATCGTTATGCTCTAATTTTTGCGGATAGCCTTCTAATATCGTGGCATTAAACAAAGTTAAATGCACGGTAATATCGGGATATTTATGAGTAACGTCCATAAAAACATCCCCCACACTTAGCATAATATTTAATTCTTCTTTACATTCACGGATTAAGGCTTGCTCTTTTGTTTCGCCTTTTTCAACCTTTCCGCCAACAAACTCCCATAAAAGAGCTCTTGCCTTATTAGCAGGTCTTTGGCAAATCAAAAACTTATCCTTATCCCAAATAAGCGCAGCAACAACCTCTACCATTTAACCACTTCCTTATTTTAAATCAAACCAATTATAACAAATAAAGAAAATAAGGTCAACGCTTTTTAGTTTTAAATTTAATTAAATAATTATTTAAAAATAAGGATATTAAAAAAGCTTTAAAGTTATAAAATTCGCCCCTTGCTCAGCATTTTAACAAACGAAAAGCATCGGTAAAAAACCGATGCTATTTTTTTATTTACATTATTCGTTTAAAAAACTACTTTATTTATTATTATAAAGTTTCTTTTAATCTTGCTTTAATACCATTTTTTATTAAATCAGTTATTTCAATTAAATTTACATAATCTTTTTTACTTTCAATATTTCTTAATTGTTCCCAAAGTGCAGCTTTGTTTGCAGTACTTTCACGCCCACAAATTAAAACCTTTTTTGCATATTCTAACAATTCTTCCATTTGAGTTTGCTTACTATAGATAATTTCTACTTTATACTCATTATTTGGCTCGACTTGTATATCTAATGCAGTACAACTTGTCAAAACTTCTTCACAATCCACGCGCTTACCGTTTACGTAAAGAGAAGCTTCGCCATCAAAAATATCTTTAAAGCGAACTGCAAATTTACGTTTATTGGGAACAACTGAACTATCCCCTTTAGTTGAAATAGTTAAAATTTGTTTAGTTTTATCACCGAAAACAACAGATTTACTTTCAAAATAAGTAAAATGAACACCGCTTTTATTTTCTACTGCGCCGTCTTCATAAAGTTCATAGCTTCCATTACCCGCATAAACGTCTATTTCCATATTTTCAGGGTTATTAACTGAATTCCCTTTATCTAAAGATAACGGCAAAATTCCACCTTCTCTTATAAGTACGGGAATGCTTTCCATTTCTCTATATAAAGTTAATTCTTTACCGCCTGCTGAAACGTTATATTTTGCGCCGGTGAAAATATCTGTCCACTTGCCTTCTGGAATCCAAGCCTTAACACGCGCAAAGCCGTCTGCTTTAGCCTTTTGAGTAACTGGAATAACAAGTAATTGACCGCCGAATAAATACTCGTTTTTATATTTATAAGCTAAAGGTAAATCCCATTCATAATATAACGGCTCGATTAAAGCCAAGCCATCACTATTCGTTCTGTATGCAGAAGAATACAAATAAGGAATTAAACTGTGGCGATAGCGCATCCAGTCTTTTACAAGCGCTCCCGCACCGTTCCCGAACGCCCAAGGTTCTTTGGTTTGAATTTCCGCGCAACTACAATGTAAACGGTTTATAGGGCTAAACACGCCGAATTGAATATGACGCAAATACATTTCATCATCCTTAAAGCCACCCATGTGACCGCCTATATCATGGCTCCACCAAGTATAGCCAACGTTAGATGCGGTTGCAGTGAATTCAGGCAAATATTGTAAGGTTTCCCAAGTAATAAAGGTATCGCCCGAAAAGCCAACGGGATAACGATGCGCGCCTATTCCCGAATAGCGCGATAAAATTAGCGGTTGAGAATTATTTTTTGCATTATCTAAATAATGATAGTGGTTAAGAGCCCAAAGAGGATCCAACCCCTGCATTTTTGAGTTTGTTCCTTGTTGCCAGTCTATCCACCAAAAGGCAACGCCATCTTCTTCATAAGGCTTATGAAGAATATCAAAATATGCGTTAACAAACTTAGTATTTGCAATATCAAAAGCAACATATTTACCAGACGTTGAATCTTGCCCCATCGCCTTACACATATCTTCATATTGAGTTTCCCAATAGCGAATACCGTCGGCTGGATGCAAATTAAGTGTTATTTTAAGGTTTTTATCTTTAATTTTCTTCAAAAAGGCCTTATAATCTGGGAATAAACGTTTATTCCAAGTATAACCTGTCCACGTAGTATTAAGAGCACCTATATATTCTCTATTAAACCTACCTAACTTTTCAATATGATATAAATCTTCCATTTCTTGCTTATTCGAGTAGTGCCAATCCATATCGATTGTAGCAACCGTCAAAGGAACTTCTTGTTCTTCAAAGGAATTAAGCAAGCGCAAATATTCTTTGTCGGTATAAACGTGGTATCTGCTCCACCAGTTACCAAGCGCAAAACGCGGAATCAACGGAGTTTTACCAGTAATCATATATAGAGCTTTTACTGCCGAGCGGTAATCGTTGCCGTAAGCAAATACGTATTCATCTGAGCCGTCGTATAAATCTGGAAGCAAATTACCTTGCTTACTTAAGGTTAACGAGTTAGAATCGTCAAGCACCGCCACCCCATTTTTTGAACAAACACCAAAGCCCAATTGTATTTTTCTTCTTTCACCGGTTTCTTTATCAATATAATATTCACCGTCGTAGCGGTCAAGCGTTCTATAAGTACCCATCAAGTTGCTTGCATTATCTATCTTTAAAAGTTTACCACCTATTTCAATTCGACAATCCTTGCGCTTTTTAGCAACTATTAATAAGCAAGCGATAGTTTTTATATATAATTTACCATCTTTTTCTTCGCACGAAAAATCTTGTGCAGGCATATTGCGAAACCACACGCTTTGCGTTGCTTCATCTCTAAACTTTTTGTTTTCGTTATATTCTAAACGGAAAAGTCTATCTTGCAAAACGGTTATTCTATAATTACCCCAAAGAATAATATTTTGTTTATTCGCAATAGGATTAGTTTTTACTAATAAATGTTTATTTAACATAGTTATACCTCCCTTAACTACTAAGTTAATACAACAATTTTAAATAGTTAAAGTTTGATTATTTTATATTGTAAAGTTTTTTTACGTTATAACGTTTCTTTTAATCGGCATTTTACGCCAATTTTAACAATATCGGTTTCATCGACCGTTCTTATATATTCGGCATTATCTTTTGCTTGATATAATTTATTTAAAAGTGCTTCTTTTGGCTTAGTTCGCGCTCTTGCGAAAATTAAAACCTTTTTAGCATATTCTAATAATTCTTCCATTTGAGTTAACTTAGTATAAACAATTTCTACCCTATACTCGTTATTTGGCTCAATTTGTATATCTAATGCAGGGCAATTTGTTAAAACTTCTTCATAATCTACCAATTTATCGTTAACGTATAAAGAAATTTCACCATCAAGAATATCTTTAAAGCGAATAGCAAATTTACGCTTATTAGGAATAATCGAACTATCCCCTTTTGTAGAAATTGTTAATATTTGCTTAGTTTTATTACCACAAGCAACTGATTGATTTTCAAACTTTGTAAAATGAACGCCGTTTTTATTTTCAACAACGCCGTCTTCATACAATTCATAACTGCCGTTGCCTGAATATATGTTAATTTCCATATTTGTAGGGTTATTAACTGAATTTCCTTTATCTAAAGATAACGGTAAAATTCCACCTTCTTTTATAAGAACTGGAATACTTTCCATTTCTCGATATAAAGTTAATTCTTTACCGCCTACGGGAACGTTATATTTCGCACCGGTAAAAATATCCGTCCACTTTCCTTCAGGAATCCAAGCCTTAACGCGCGCAAATCCATCAGTTTTAGCCTTTGATGTAACTGGAATTACAAGCAATTGACCACCAAATAAATATTCATTTTTATATTTATAAGCTAAAGGCAAATCCCATTCGTAATAAAGCGGTTCGATTAAAGCCAATCCTTCATTATTGTTTCTATACGAAGCAGAATATAAATAAGGTATCATTTTGTGGCGAAGTTTCATCCACTTTTTAACCAATTCTCCCGCGCCGTTACCATAAGCCCAAGGTTCTTTCGTTAGAACTCTTTCACGACCACAATGCAAACGATTTATAGGGCTAAATACGCCGAATTGAATATGACGTAAATACATTTCATCATTTTTAAAACCACGCATATGCCCGCCGATATCGTGGCTCCACCACGTATAGCCAACGTTAGAAGCAGTTGCGGTAAATTCGGGTAAATATTTTAAAGTATCCCAAGTTATATACGTATCGCCCGAAAAACCTACCGGATAACGATGTGCGCCGATACCCGAATAACGCGATAAAATAAGTGGTTGTGAATTGTTTTTAGCATTATCCAAATAATGATAGTGGTTAAGCGCCCAAAGTGGATCTAACCCCTGCATTTTTGAATTTGTTCCTTGTTGCCAATCTATCCACCAAAAACCAACGCCATCTTCTTCGTATGGCTTATGTAGAATATCAAAATACGCATTTATAAACTTTGTGCTTGCGATATCAAACGGAACGTATTTAGCTTCCGATGGATCTTGCCCCATAGCCTTACACATATCTTCGTATTGAGTTTCCCAATAGCGAATACCATCGGCTGGGTGTAAGTTAAGAGTTATTTTAAGATTTTTTTCTTTAATTTTCTTTAAAAACGCCTTATAATCGGGGAATAAACGTTTATTCCAAGTATAACCCGTCCAAGTAGTGTTAAGTGCGCCTATATACTCTTTATTAAACCTTCCAAGTTCGGTAACGTGATATAGTTCTTCCATTTCTTGTGGGTTTGAGTAGTGCCAATCCATATCAATAGTAGCAACAGTTAGTGGCACTTCCTCTTCTTCAAAATAATTAAGCAATCTTAAATATTCCTTATCGGTATAAACGTGGTATCTACTCCACCAGTTACCAAGTGCAAAACGTGGAATTAAAGGTGTTTTGCCGGTAATCAAATATAATGCTTTTACAGCAGAGCGATAATCGTTACCGTAAGCAAAAATATATTCATCCGAGCCATCGTATAAATCTGGAAGCAAATTACCATGTTCGCTTAAGGTTAACGAGTTAGAATCGTCAAGCACCGCCACCCCATTTTTTGAACAAACGCCAAAACCCAATTGAATTTTTCTACCTTCGCCAGTTGCTTCGGTTTCAATAAAATATTTTCCGTTGCAAATATCAAGCGTTCTGTAAGTGCCTTTTAGGTTGCCAGAGTTATCAAGTTTTAACAACTTACCACCGAGTTCAATTCGGCAATCGTTACGCTTTTTAGCAACTATTAAAGTGCATGCAGTAGTTTTTATATATAATTTACCTGCCTTTTCTTCGCAAGTAAATTCTTGATTAGGCATATTACGATACCACACGCTTTGAGTTGCTTCATCTCTAAACTTTTTGTTTTCGTTATATTCTAAACGGAAAAGTCTATCTTGCAAAACGGTTATTCTATAATTAGCCCAAAGAATAATATTTTTTTCGCTTGCTATAGGATTTGTAGTTACTAATAAATGTTTGTTAAGCATACCTACACCCCACTATAAAACTATTTTCTATTACAATCACAAATTTTTTCAATTGCTGATTGTGATAATTTTGGCTTTCTATCATAAGTAAAAAAGCCGTTTTCTTCTTGTTCTACGTCATAAAGCTGAGTATAACAAAAACCACTTATTTCACTATAGGATTTAATTAATTCCACTAGATTTTTATATCTTTCAACAAAAGCGTTTTCATCAGTTGCTCCTTCTCCGTATCCCCAGCTTTCAGTACTTTGCACCGCACCTTCGTTAATAGATGAAACTTTACTTAAATTTTTATCTTTAGCGAATTGAATTCCGCCAAATTCACTTACGTTTACAGGCAATCCTTTAGTGTAAAAACATTTTTTTTCATCTTTATCGTACAAAAGCGGAACTTCTAACTGCCCGTTTTGGCTTAAATTATCTAAATATTCTTTTAAATTTTCATAACTTTCATAGCAGTGAAAATCATACAAATCGGTATTATGACCGTGATATCCGCCACTAACGTCAACGCAAGGTCTGGTACTGTCTAAAGCCTTAGTTACCTGGTAAACGCTATTAATAAATCTAACGTCGCGAGTTTTTCTATCGTCATCTAAATCGCGCCAAGTTTCGTTTAGCGGACACCATAAAATTATACTCGGATGATTAAAATCGCGTTCAATAACTTTAGTCCATTCGCCAACAAAAACACCTAACGCATCTAAATTATCATATTTAATGCCCCAGCTTGCAAACTCACCCCAAACCATGTGCCCAAGTTTATCGCAAAGATATAAATATCTTGGTTCAAAAACCTTTTGATGCAGTCTTGAGCCGTTAAAACCTAATTCAATCGCGTTATTAATATCGCAAAGTCTTTCGTTATCATCTTTTGGTGTATAAACGCCATCTTGGTAGTAACCTTGATCTAATACAAAACTTTGAAATACCCTCTTACCGTTAAGCAAGAAATCCATACCCTCAAACTTGACTTCGCGAAGCCCAAAATAACTTTTAATTTTATCTTCGCCGTAAGTAATTTCAACGTTGTAAAGTCTGCCCTTTCCAACTTCCCAAAGATGCTTTTCTGAAAGGTTAACCGTATAAACACCCTTGCATTTTAAATAACCATCAACCTCACCTACTTGCTTTCCGTTATAAAATACCTTGATATTTATCTTAGCTTCATCAACCGAACCAACTTCAATATCAACCGAGCAATTTTCAATATTAGGAAAATATTTAACGTACTTAAGGTGATTTTCAGGAAGGTATTCAAGCCATACAGGTTGCCAAATACCCGTTGTGCGAGTATAAAAACAACCGTAAGAATGTTGCTTTCTGCTTTGCTTACCAGAAGGTTGATTTGCAGTTAAATCACTAAAAACCTTTACAGCTAAATGGTTTTCGCCTTCGTTTACAAAGTTTGTAATATCAAAAGAAAACGGAGTATATCCACCCAAGTGTTCGCCTACTTCTTTGCCGTTAACAAAAACTATTGCTTTATAATAAACAGCGCCAAAATTCAAGATAACACGCTGATTTTTAAATGTTTTTACGTTAAACGTAAAAGTATATTCACACTCTTTAATAAAGTCTTTATGCTCTACGGCTGAAGCTTTTGATTCGGGGCAAAAAGGAACGTTAATTTTTCTTTTTTCCTTAGCGTAAGGAGATAATATTTGAAAGTTCCACTCGCCGTTTAAACTAACCCAATCTTCTCTTTCAAACTGCGGATTATAAAATTCTTGTTTTTGCATATAGTTTCTCCATTACCTTAAAATTAAGATATTTATTTATTAACCTTGCACATTTCGGTTACTCGTAAATAAGTTGCACCGTAAGGTTGCATAGATAAATTTTCTTCATCCCCTATTATCTGTGTTCCTGCCTTTTTGCTTGCAACGTATGGGTAACCCCTTTCATATTTCCACTTAACCGGTAAAAACTTTGCCGATATTTTTAGCGGTGGATTAGTTCTGCTAAAAGCGTTTATATACGGTAATTCTTCAACGGTAAAAATATCCCCTGCAAACGCGTAATTCCAAGCTGATATAGGCTCGAAAGAATAGTCGCAATATGGAAACTTTCTTTCCACGCCATTTTTAACGTATTCATGACTTTCGCACTTACTTTCAACTGGTAAGGCAAACAAAAGCGGTCCGTATTTAAGGCATTTTCTGCCCGAAAATCTATCAACTAAAACCGGAGTCATTTCATATTTAAAAGTTACCTTTTCGCCGGCACACAAGTCGATTAACAAAAATCCATTTTCGATTTTATACTTAGTTAAGCTTTCTAAATTTAGCCAAGCAGGAATACGCAATTTAATTTTAACTGCTTTTGGGGCTGAAATTTCAAACGCCTTTCTAAACGGATATTCCGAACTAACCTTTATTAAGTTACCATTTAAATTAATTTGCATTGGCACGGGCGATAGAATAACTAACCCCTCTTGATCACACATATAGGCAGACAAAGCAAACTTAGGCCAGCCCTGCCCAAAATTTGAAGTACAACAGCCAAAATTGGGCTCTAAACCGAATAAATTTGCCTCGCTAGTATTTGTTCTAAATATCGAATTAGGAAAATTTACGCAAGCTATTTGATTTACTTGCTGATCGTATTGATGCGCCCACATATCCTCGGATATAGTAGCTGGTAGCCCGTTAAAGGCAAGATTTTCTAAATAATCGCCCCACTTTGATTCCCCAGTTATAGCAAATAACCATTCGTAGCTATACATTGCTTCAACGATTCCGCAAAGTTCACTCCCCTGCGATGGACTGTTACCCGACAAACATTCGTCGCCGGTAAAATGCCCGTAAGCCGTGCCGTGATACCTAAACAACACCTTTAGCATTTTTTCAGCAAGCCCTTTTGGTTTTGTTCCCATAAGGTTACAATAAAGCGCTTCACTCTTTAACGCCATAGCGATATTAACAACGTGGGTATCAAGCGCCCAAATAGGCTTTACACGCTTCCATTCGGGATAAATGGACTTGTAATCAAAGCCAAAGCATTTAAGCCTTTTAGCCAAGCTTATAAGCCATTTTTCCTTTCTTCTTTTATAAAGCCAATCAATTGCGATAATACATTCAAACCAACGCGCAGCCGCCCAGTTATATGGCGTAAAAGCGTCGATATACTTATTTAAAAACTTAAGAGCATTATAAACAGCCTGTTCAATACGCTCGTCGTTAGAGCAATCGTGATAAACAACTAAAACTTTAAGCAATAAAAACATTGACCAAATATCGCCGTTAAAATTATTTTTATCGCCTGCAGGATAAAAACATCCATCTTCAAGTTGCCCGCTTAAAATACAATCAATATAATTTTTAGCGCGAGCAATCATATCTTCATCCTTTAAAAGGTAAGCAAGGGGAATAAATCCATCTAAAAAATATGGCATTCTTTCCCAGCCTTCTTTATCACCGCCAATCCACTTACTTTGCTTAACGTCTGGCCAAATTTTATCAAGATTGCCGTGTAAACCGTTGCCCTGAAGTTCAAGCTGGTTTTTAAGCCAACCTAAAGGATTTAAATCATTAACTTTTAAAAATTGAAATTTCATATATTTTATATTTACTTAAACAAAGTTTTAATCTATTATTTCTATTATAGAGTGAATATCAAGCCTTTCAACCGCAAAACAAACTCTACCATTTTCATAAGAAAAATCAAGTTGTTTATTTTGTGGGAATAAAACCACTTTATTAGGCTTTTTATCGTGCAAATATTCAACCTTTAAGTTATAAATTGGCAAAGATTGGTCGTAACTTTTAACTTCGTTAGCCAACTTGCCCACTCCTATATTGATTAATTGAACGAACTCTCTGCCATTTTTTTCAGATAAAACAACTTCAACTAATTTATTGTTAGTAATAACAGCCTTTTCCACGTTGCATTTTTGAATAACTTGATAAAGCATATCGCGCAACTGATAACTTTTGCAATTTAAATATTTTTCGCCCAAATCAAATGGAATAAAGGCGATATTCCCCTTTCCGTAAGGCTTAACTATACTGCCGTTAGTTGGATAATCAAATTGCACCCTTGCCAAAGGCCACGCACCACCAGCACCGCCGAAAAGGCTTTGCTTTTTAGCAAGCCCCTCGCCTAAACTTGTTGCCAAAAACGCCTTATGATACCCCTCGGTATTTAGTGGAGTAATACAACATTCAATAGTAAATTTTTTATCGTTTATAATTAACTGTGCATTAACGTTTTCAGTTTGTAAAGTTTTAAAGTCGCAACCAATCTCGCCTGCAAACAGTTTAGTAGCGTGTGCGCCTATTATAATAAGAGCACCGCCCGATTTAGCGTAAGCTAATAGTTTTTTCTTTAAATTAGGCTCAATTGCCTTTAGTTCGGGAACAATTATAGCCTTATAACCGCTAATATCTTGTTCTAAGGCGTTGTAACCTAACAAAATTTCGGTAGAATATTGATTTTCTAAACAAGCGATGGTTAAGCCGCTAGCGCTATCGGTGTGAATACCCCCACGCCCAAACAGCCTATCACGCTCGAAAAAGTACGCCTCTTGCGAAATCAACACACCCACTTCTTTGCGAATGGTTGCGTGGTGGCAAAATTCCTGCCTAGCCCTACAAAATTCGCTTACTTCCTTAAGGGTTGAAATAAGGGTTTCGTTTTGCATAAACCCCTTAAAATCTTGAACGCAGTAAACCTGAAAAGCACCGCCCATAGCGATTATATCCGCCCCTTCCGTGCAAAGTTGTAGCGCGGATTTTTCATTAAGCAAATAAAAATCAGTAGACCAGCTTATTAAATCCCAAGTTTTGTGCTGATTTGCAATAACGCGAGTACCAAATTTAGTTGCGTTATAAGTTTCGGTTGGAACAACGTCGCCCGAAATATAATCGATTGAAACGGTTGGTTTTTCGGGCATTTGTTGGGTGTACATCCAATTGCTAGTTATTTCAAACTCAGGCGCAACAGCCTTAACCTTATTTATATAATTTTGAACGTGATTTCTAAACGCCTGCCTATTAAAATCTTTAAACGAAAGTGATTTATCGCTTTTTTCATAAGCCAAGATTGCCGATTTAGAATAATCTTCGTTTGCGGCCCAGCACTCGCCGTCAACCCAAACGCCGTTTAAATTATAATCAACAGCAAGTTCGATAAGTTGAGGAATTAAAACAGTTTCATCGTAATCGCAAAAAAGCGAGGTGGAAAATTCATCAACCGAGCCGTCTTTGTTCGTAACCTTCCATTCAGGATGATTTTTAACTTGAATGGCATCAATAATACCCGAATAATGTGCGTATAGCGCAACGTTTTCTTGTTTAGTAACGTCGCGCCAAATGCGTAAAATATCCTTTTTAATATCGGGTGTTTGAACACCGTATTTAGTGGGATAAGAACAATACCCACCGTGTCCCTTAACGTCGCATTGAACAAAATCG
>JAZNFS010000014.1:0-10296 GCA_045589175.1 Christensenellaceae bacterium | reverse complement strand
AAATCGTTTAAAAATTTTTAACGCTTTACTGTTCTTGTTATAATCATTATTGGTCTTTTGTTTGCGATTACCTAAAACTATTAGCATTACCACTAATGGCATTATTATTACTAAAAATCTTGATAAATCGTATAATAGTGTTGCTACGTTACTTAAATATAACGTGAAGTTATCCAACGTTGCAAACAACTTCCAAAACTGCGCCCATACTACTTTAAATTCTTCCCAACTATTCGGAAGATTAAAGGGCATTTTAAACGGGCATTTTGTAAATTGATTAACTGTTATTTTCCCTTGTAATTCAAGTTCGAATAACTCGTTTAAATAATACTTGAAAGACGTATAAACGTCATTCAAACTTTCCCAAATTCGCAAATATGCGAACTTAAAATAAAATATTGCAAGTAATAAGAATATGAGTGTTATGGCTACGCATATATAATGCCTATAATCTATCTTTTTTAATACTTTCATATCCCTACTTGCCTTGCCGTATGTACTACATAACCTAAAATAAATAATACTAACAAATACAACATAATTTTTAATACATTCTTATACTTACTATTCATAACTCTTTTTTATCTTTTATTTTATCCGTCGTTTTTTTGGCTTAAACAAATTACCTATTAAGTTGAACGGCAATAGTATTACCGTTATAATTCCTTTAAATATTAGTTTTAATACCGTAAATATCGTTTTAAATACTGCGCTAAATATTGGCATTAAAACTACTAATAATACTAATAAACCTATTATTGCTATTAGTGCGCCTATCTTTTCAAACCAATCATTTAAAAATTCGGTGTTCATACCGTTATTTATCAAACCACCCGCTATTTTATCGGCCGTGGTTTTATCAGCTACTACGCCTAAATTATATACTCGACCTTCGGCAAAAAATGATATTCGCAAAATATCTATATCATGCACTGCCGTTCCTTCTTCTACAGTAGTAGAACTTCCTGTACCATATTCGAGCGGTGAACCACCATAATAATCCATTTCAGTTTCGGCAAAAGCAAAAACCCATTGACTATCTAATAATTTTTCTTTTGCACCTTCTTCCCATTTTCCACCTTGCGCTTCAAAATTTTCTTTAAATTCTTGCGCAGTCATTATACGGTTATACTTATATTTTGTGCCCCATAGTCCTTGCCCTACGTATTCAACTTCATCTTTGTTTGTCAATCTAACTCTTGTTTCTTTATCTTCAGTCATTGGTATATATGTTTCGTGAGTATCCGTCACAAACCCTAATACATAATCTGTAGTTATTGTTTTTCTATATTCATACGATTTGTATACTAAATCCGCATCATATATTTTCTCTACATTAAAGTTTGCTACGTTAAACGCTATATAATGGCAATGACCTGCGGTGCTTAATCCAACTAGACTTTTTATTTCAAATCCGTTTTTACAATATACATAGTCGGTTAAAGTTGGCGTAATTATTACTGTTTTTAATACGTCTTTTTCATATACTATTTCATCGTTGTAATAATACGCACACCATACTTGACCTATTGCTTCGGCTTTATCATTGGTTATTCCTTCTTCAATTGAAGTATCGATTTCATCGTTAAATGGTCTTGATAGTTCTACTATACTGTAATACCTATACGTTTCATCGCTTACCGTAAAATCTTTTACTATATACTTGTCAAATACTTTATAATTTGACACTAATTCTAAATCAAATTGATGAACTTGAACTTCTACACTTTCTAATTTTAGTGGCTCGCAATATAACGTTACTTCATTTGCTACTATATCTAATTCAGCTTTTGTTGGGTTGTATACATAGATATATAACTCTTTGTCATAACCTTCCGCTATTGTTATTACGTCTAATAATGGAACGTCATTCGTTTCATCGTCATCTTCTTTTAACGTTTTTATTTGCTCGTATGTATATGCAGGGTAGTCGGTTGCGTTAAACGTTTCATCTTTTCTCAAATCGTCAAATACGTCCGTATATGTTATTGCTTCATTTGCATACACTATTTGTGGAAATGACGTTATACACACCATAAATATTGTTAATATTATCGTTATTATTTTTAATCTCTTTTTCATTCGCTTTCTTCCTTTAAATAAAAAAGGTATTGACACAAAACGTCAATACCTTTTTTCTTATCCGTTAACTATGTTATATACCGTTGTTGTTTCCCAAATATCTCCACTCTCTACATTTCCCGATTGGCATATTACAAAATACATTTTGTTATACATTCCGCCACCATTATCGGTTATCATAAAGTAATCACCTGTTTCATAAGTTACGTATTTAGGAATACTCATAGTGAATCTATAATTTTCTTGGCTACTATAAAGCGTAGCAGAAGTACAATCATCAACACGAGTCCATGTGCTTATCGCCTTTGGCGTGTAATTTATATTAGTGTAATACATATCTGTTAACGATATCAATGGTGGCATCATAGCCATATAACAAGCACCTAACGCATAACTTCCTAACCATTCCACTTTTTGATTTAATAATATCCCGTCTTTATTTATTATATATTCTTTACTGTGATTTAAAACAGCAGTTTCATTACTATTTGGATCATATCCAATAGAATGTTCTATAATTTTTAATTCTTGAAAAGACGTTAATTCATCAATAGTTTCAAGGTTAATAGATACACCATCTATAAGAACTTCTAAATTCACAAACCTTTCATCGCCGTGCGCATTACCGCCTATAAAATCAGGTCGACCTTCTAACGTGATTGCCATTTCCCATTCGGCATTCCACGTTAGTTGTTCTTCGTTTTTTAAATCGTCATCATAACTATACACTTTACTTAAACGCCATAAATCCAAATTACTACCATTCGATACCGAATGCACAAAATTCCAATTTATATAACCAACGTTACTAGGTATAAATATTTGTAAACCGCCTCTCGCGCTTTCATAGTTAATCAATGAATCATATTGACAATATAATTGTTTAATCAATTTACCATCTTTATAATTTTCATTATTTGAAGAATTCTCATCATTAGATGAATCTTCGTTGCTACTAATACTGTCATTTGGTAAATTGTTTGTAATTATATTAAAACATATACTTACAAAAGTTAACGACAATAAAAGTACTATTATTATAATAACTATACTTTTTAAACTTCTATCTTTGTTATAATTCTTCTTCATATTGTATCTCCCAAGCAATTATAACATAAATTACTTTAAATTACTACTAATTTTAATTGTTAAACTATTTTAAATGTAGCTAAATAAAAGCTTAAATTGTTAAAATCTAAATTATCCTGAACTGAAATATATACGCTTTCTCCAGCTTTTAATTCCAGAGCATTTATTTTACCTTCTTTCCAAGTTCCGTCAGTCACTTGAAAACGAGCTAAACTTCCTGAAGAATCTTTAGCAACGTACTGAACCGCCGCCAAACCTTCATTTTCTACATAAAATGAGCAGTCTTCTGTTGCCGTATAAATATAAGTATTATAATTTGATTCAGTTAAATTGCCATTAACATTCATTATTTGCCCTTCAACCATTTCAAATTTAGAGTTAGTCAAAGAAATTTTTACATATTCACCCAACACGTATTCACCTTGTTCTTTATTTACTTTAATTTCCATTTGTTTTGTATATTTGCTTACTTCATACCAGTTAATTACTTGTTCTTTTGCATTCGTTATATCTAAAGCTTCCCAATCTGGCACTATTTGTATACGTGCGTGTGTTGCACCACTTGGTAACGTTGGTGTTGAACTATCTTCTAATAATTCCGTTGATGATATAAAATCCCCATTATCTTCATAGAAGAATATTTTGTAACTAATTGTATCTTCAAAATCTAATGTGATTTTTAAACCTTGACATTCAAACGCTTCTTTTGTGTAAATCGAGCCTTCACTATCTACGTATTTACCTACTGTTGATAAAGAACCTACACTAAAATTAGGGCGTATTTTCTTTAATCCGTCATCTTCTTTGTTTGCTAGGTGCTTTACGCCTACTGCTACGCCTAATACTGCGCCTAAGCCTAATACTACGCTTAATACTGTTGTTAATACTCGTTTTGCCTTTCTTGTCATTTTCATTTGTTTTGTTTCTCCTTGTTTGTTTTTATTTTAATTGTTTTTTATTTATATCTTACGTATAAATGTGTTAATTCGGGATTAGTTTCAACTACTGTAATATACATTATATCTCCCGCTTTAACTAATATAGGGTGCTCGGCACTATATCCATCGTAAACTTCACCCTTTTCATAAAAGGGTGTATCATACTCAGAATTACCTATACGTACTACTGCATACCAAATTACTTCTTCTTCACTTTCTATATAAAATTCGTATGTATCACATACAATTACTCTATATGTCCTTAGACCTTCGCCAAATTCATCTCCTGTATCTATTTGAATACCATAGTCGAAATATTCTCCATAATAGATATCATCTACATAGGCTTCATCATATAATGATACTTTGTCAAACGCTCCAACAAATTGAATATCGTTATTGCTATTGTTATCTTCTTTTGTTTCCGATTGGTTTTCTAATACAAAAATTTGCATTTGACTTGCATATTTTTCTACTTCATACCACTTAATTACTTGTTCACGCTCGTCAAATATTCTTAATTTTTCCCATTCGGGTATGATTACAATTCGTGCGTGTGTGGCTTCTTCGGGGATAACTGGTGTTAAATTTTCATCATTTAAAAAGCTTTCGCAAATAAAAGTTCCATCATTTTTATAATAGCAAATATTATAAAATATCGTATCTTCAAAATCTAACACGATTTTTAGGCCTTTACACTCAAAAGCTTCTTTCGTGTAAATTGCTCCTACGTCTTTTTGATATTTTCCATTACCATCAAGTGCGCCAAGCGTAAATTTAGGGTGTATCTCTACTAATCCATTTTCATCGGCACGAGTAGTAAACAAACTACCGAACATAAACGTTGCTAATAATATTGCGCCTGCTATTAACTCAATAAGTAACGACCACAAAAACCATTTTAATTTACTTTGTTTTCTTACTCGTTCCATTTCTTAATACCTTCTTCTTCGTACTCTTGTCAATCGCTTTCTTTTGTAACTTCTACTGTAATACCTACCGTAATTGCTACTTCTTGTTCTTCTTGTTCTTCGTCTTGCCATTTTTTTCGTTTCTCCTTATATGTTTTCTAAAAAGGTATTGTTTCATCATCTTCGCATATCTTTGAAAATGCGTTGCCAAAATCAAACTTTGCCTTTTTTTCTTTCTTCTTTTCTTTTAAATCATTGATGAACATTCTTCCTATGCCTTTGGGCTTTCCGTATTCATCTAATCCATCTTCATATACTGTTACGTTTTGGTCATCTACCGTTACGTAACAATTTATACGCCTATATAGTTGTTGTAAACTATCAAACGGTATTCGCTTTCCGTTTACGTCAGTTCGTTTGTACCAATACACTAATGGTACGCTTGACGTTATTACTATCAATTCGCCTAAAAATACTTTATTGCGAAATCTACTGCTTATTGAACTTTGCGTGTTGTTGTCAATCAACTTCAAAAAATCTTCAAACTTAAAGGCTTCGTCACGTAAGTCATCTAATATTAATGCTTTTTGCCCTAAATAATCTTGTAGGGGATCGTTGCTTGATGAACTCACGCAAAAGTCAAATTCCATACTTTTTAGCAGTTTTTTCGCATAATAAGTTTTTCCACTTCCTGCTTTGCCGGTTACAAACATTACTTGTATTTCTCTATCCGTTGCAAGATTATTACACAAGCACTCTAATTCCCATAATTTTTTTAATTGGTTTAGTGCTTTTGTTTTTTCTACTATCGGTAGGGTATTAGCGTATTGTAACATTTCAGCGTATGAATAATGCTTAAAATCGCCTATTATTTTACTTTGCTCAATTTCGCCTTGTACGTCAAAATTTGCTACTATTTCACTTGGCGAATATTGATGCTTATTTTTTTGCGACTCGTTGCCGTGTGTTAGGTATAATAGCATATCGGTTTTTCGCCGTTTTACCTTCTCTATAAAGTTTTCAGGCACTTCAAACCAACTCGCTACCATTTTTGTATCAGCCGAACTTGGATTAAAGTTTAAATATATATGATAATGCGGTCTTGTATCGTCTTTATCGTGCAAAATATATGCCCATTGTTTTATGGTCTTATATTTCATACAAGTCGCTTGTATATCCACTTTTAATTTGTCTTGGTCGGTTACTATTTCCATATGTCGCAAATTCATAACTCAACCACCTTTGTCTTTCGTAAATAATACATTTTTTTTACCACCTTGTATTTTTACTTGTTTTTTTTATACGTTTTATACGTTTGTCAACACCGCCTTGACAAGCCCAAGGCGGTGTTGTGTTTTTAATTATTTTTGTAGGAAATATCTACAATTTCGGCTTGTCTTGTAGATATTGTTTTATACGTTTTATACGTTTTGTCAATTTTTTTAATCGATATCAACAAAATTGACTACTTTCGCACTATCAAGTCTATTATATATGCGCTTTAATACTTGCTGATACGGACTATTTATCTTATAATCAATGCCCAAAATGTCAAGAATTGTTGTGTACGTGTTGTTGTCAGTTATGTATAGTATATGATTTACGTTTAAACATACCTTTTCTCCACGTCTTGTTGTAAACTCAATAAACATTTTTGCTCCTACATATATAATGTCTTTTCATCAAAAAGATTTATTGTTTCTTTTACCAAATCAATTTTTGATACAAACGATTTATTATTAAAATCGTTAATACCAAATGTTACGTCAACTAGCGTGCATGGTAATATTTCCTTTAACGCATCAAAATCTTCGGGACGTTTTGTCTTGTTGATACAAGCAGTTATTACTGCTTCGTTTTGCTTTGGATACCACAATCCACCATTTTGCATTTTGTTGGGTAATCGATACATTGTTAAAAACAATAATTCATCGTTTGTCTTTTCATCTTTACCGATTCTACTTGATACTAATACACATCTTCTCATAATAATTCTCCTTTGCCGATGAGAACGGCTCTTAAAATATTAAAAATTTTTTGTTGGGGTTGGGAATTGAACCTCAAAAGAAATTTACTAAAAAAGATCTCTTATTCGTATTATTTTTTAAGCAATTTGCACAATGTAAACTTCTTGCGCCTTGCCCCCAACAGGTGGGAGCAACTATTTTGCACGCCGTTGCTCCAAGCGTTTTTTAGAAGGAAATTGCATTTTGATGTATAAATCAATGTAATCACTCTTTCGTATTAGATTATAGAGCATACAAGCGTAAATGTCAAATGAAAATGCGAAAAAATCACAAAAAAATTTTTTAAAAATATTATTTTACAAAAAATAATAAAAAAATAGCATTTTAAAACCTTTTTTAAAAAGTAAAATGTATTTTTTTATACGCGCAATTAGCAAGCCTATTTTTTTAGACTTGCTTTTTTTGTTATCTAAATATTTTTTAGTTAAATGATACAATATGTATTAAACAATTCGTTTGAAGTTTTATAATTAAATATTTTACGCGGATAGTTGTTTATCCAATTTTCTACACGTTGTATATCATCAACCGTATATTTTGATAAGTCACTTCCTTTAGGTATCCAACGGCGTATTTCCCTATTCAATCGCTCATTAGAGCCACGCTCGGATGAACAATAAGGGTGACAATAATACACTTTCGTACGTTTGCTTTTTCCTTTGCCAAATATTGAAGTTTCAAGCGCATTACTATCGCTAAACTCAGTTCCGTTATCGACTGTTATAGATTTAAATATATCTTTAAATTTATACCCTAATCTATGTTCTAACTTGTTTAAGCAAGTAATTACGCTTTCACTTTTTTGATTGGGCATAGGAAAAATAAGTTCTTTACGTGTTAATCTTTCAGTCATTACTAATAATGTTGATTTTGTAGGACCGCATACACAGTCCATTTCCCAATGCCCAAACGTTTCTCTACGAAATATCTCTAATGGGCGATTTTCTATTGACGTTCCTTGTGGTGCTCGTTTAATTGATACGCTTCTTTTTTTCTTACGCTTTTTGCTTTTCATCGGTAAATGCTTTATTGTTATTCTTGAAAATACGCCTTTTTCTATATAGCTATATAGGGTATTGACACAAATTTTTGTATCAAACTCTAAATTATTCTTTTTTATTTCCATAATAACCGCTTTCGGGCTATAATGTTCATTTACTATTTTATGGTATATATATTCCACGAAATAAAAATCATTTTGCATTTTAATGCCTGATGATTTTTCTCTTTGCAAACGTTCATATCTCTCTTGCGCCATATCACAACTATATCGTGTTTCTAATTTATATTTTCGTACCCCACGAGAAGTATAACCAACTATCTTTTTATGGCTATATTCTCCATTCTTTATTTCACGATATATTGTTGAGATATGTACGCCTAATACGTTCGCTATTTCACGTTTTGATACGCCTGCACGTAATAAAGCTTCTAATTGCAATCGTTTTGTTTTTGTTAAATGTTTAAAAGTTCTCATATATTTTACCACCTTTTTTGAACTCTAAAAGCAAAAGAAAAGCAGTAGGTTCACGCTAATCCGCTTGTGAACTCTACTGCTTTTTTTTCTTTTTGCTATATAGTTTCTCCGTTCGGCAAAACTATATTTATTTCTAGGGTACACCCCAACGCACTTACTAATTCAGCGTACTCACGTATCTTAAAATTATCAACTTTCATCTTTTTATATAAATTTTGTTTCGATTGATTTGTTCTTCTTGCTAATTCAACTTGATTTACGTTTAGAATATCCATTGCCTTTTTTAATTTACCTTTTAACTCATTCATTTTTTTGCTCCTTATATCTTTTTATTATATAGTAAACTATTTAGTTTACTTTGTCAAGTGTTTGTATATAGTTTTATAAAAAAAATTTTGTTGTGTAACATATTCACTTTATTTGTAAAGTGAAATCGATAAAATAGCGCAGTTGCACTATTTTTCGATGCGCCACCGATATTTTGCCTTTGTTTTTTTACAAAACAAAATTCGGTAGCCCCTTCGGTTTCTCTTGACAAATAAAGTTATCGAATATGTTTTTTTGTCATTAAGAAGTTGTAAGGCGAGACCTTACAACTTTTAATTATTATTTTTGTAGGAGATTTGAAAAAATGAAGTTCGACATTTACGAAGCAGTAACTAAGCGCATTATTGAGCAGTTAGAAAAGGGTAATATTCCTTGGCAAAAGCCTTGGAAAGTATCGGGATTTTACGTTGATGGTAAAATTGATGCTAAAAACTTGGCATTTAACCGAATAACTAAAAAACCATACAGTTTACTAAATCAAATGCTACTTGAAAAACGTGGCGAATATGCAAGTTTTAAGCAATGGAGCGATTTAGGGGGCAAAATTAAAAAAGGAGCAGAAGCCGAAATTGTTGTTTTTTGGAAGTGGCTTGAATACGAAGAAGAAGGCTTAAATGTACAAGGCGAAACCGAAACAGGCATAAAAAAAATTCCGTACCTAAGATATTTACAAGTATTTCATATTGATGACGTTGAAGGCGTTGAACCTTTAAAAATTGAAAAGTTTGAAGAAGCAAACGAATTTGAAAGCGTGGAAGAAGCCGAAGAAGTAATGAGCAATTATTTAAGCCGTGAACAAATTAAACTAACATACGGGGGCAATAGAGCATATTATTCGCCAATGCTTGACTGCATTCACTTACCAAATAAAGGCGCTTTTAACGGAAACGTTAGCGAATTTTATTCGACTGCTTTTCACGAAATAGTACATTCGACAGGCGCAAAACATAGACTTGACCGACTTTCGAAAAATGCCTTTTTTGGCAATGAAGAATACAGTCAAGAAGAATTAGTTGCCGAAATAGGTGCATCAGGTATGCTTAACATTTTAAACCTTGAAACAAGCGCAAGTTTTAAAAACAATTCGGCATATATTCAAAGTTGGATACGTGCATTAAAAAATGATAAAAAATTAATTGTTTTTGCTTCATCGAAAGCCGAAAAAGCAATAAATTATATATTTAATGGTGATGAAGATGAAGCGTAATTTTTTAAACTTTTTACAATTAATGCTCGTTTTAGCCTTTATTTACTTTATTAAAACAGTATAACAAAAGGGGGATACATTCCCCCCTTTGTGAAAGCCCTATTCCCAACCACTACCAAGGAGATTTTTTATGACTATTAAAGAAATTTTTACAACTATTGAAAGACACAATATGATTGCGCAATTTAAAGAAACACAATTAAAATACGTTTGTTTTGAACTTGATGACATTTGGCTT
>JAZNFS010000013.1:0-9629 GCA_045589175.1 Christensenellaceae bacterium | reverse complement strand
CCAGTCGTACGCCACCGGAGGACGCCTGAATTTCATCTGCCATACCCAGCGCCAAAGCTAAAGAGGCTTTAAAAGCTTCACCACCGGACAAAGTTTTTACACTTCGAATGGAACCATTATAGTGATCGATTACTTCTAAATCAAGACCACTTTGACTACGGTTATTTTCTGCATCTTTTTTACGAATCAAGGTATACTGTCCACCGGTCATTATTTCAAAACGAACATTGGCCTTGTGCAAAATTCTTTCAAAATAAGCCATTTGCACATAGGTTTCCAACATAATTTTTCCTTTTTCGTTTTGGCGGCCATTGGCAGTATCATTAAGTGTCTTCAACATACCATAAAGCTTCTCTTTTTTGATAAGTTTTTCGCAGTTTTCCCTGATTTTTACCAGAAGATTCTGATTATTCTGAACTCTGGCATAGATTTCATCCCTCAACTCTTTATTGTGCTTTTCGGCCTCTTTTGCGCCTTCCAGTTTACCTTGTTCAGCAATATCATCCACTGCCGGTGTCTGTTCTAATTGCTTTCGTATAATTTCCATAGCTCCTTCCAATGCATGCTTTTCTTTATCTTTTTCCTGTAAATTTTTTTCGTAAACTTCTATGGCCTGTTTCATTCCATTACTTCTTGTTGTCCAAAGCTGTAATACCGCTTCAGCCTTATCCTTGCTTTCATATTCTAAAGAGTTTAACAGTTCTTTTTGTTTTAAAAGTTGTTCTTGCTTTTTTAAAAGTTCTTCTTCTTTAATTTTTAATCCTTTTATAATGTCGTTCGTTTGGTTAATTTTAATTTCCGTGTCTTCAACGGTATTTAGTTCTTTTTCAACGTTTTTTACTCTGTCGTAAAGCTCTATATTTTTAATAAACTCATCGATATTCGACTTATAGCGCAACTTTTGATGCTTTTCTTCCCTCTTCTCATTTCGTTCTTCAATTAATTTTTTAGTATAGTTTAAAGCGTTGCATTTTTGAGTTTGTTCAATTAAATTAGCAGATATTTTTTCATATTCTGCCGTTTGAACTTTCAATTCTTCTTTTAAATTTTCAACTCTTTCGTTTGAATAAAGAGAAAGGGCAGATTGTTCGCCAAGCAATTTATTTTCTAAAATAGCATATTCTTCATCTTGGTTTTTAAAATTCTTGTAAAGCTTTGTACCGTATTTTTCTAAATCAAAAAGCTTACCTATAATAAGCAATCTTTCGTTTCTGGTCATTTTTATAAATGAAGAGAATTCACCCTGGGGCAGAGCAATACATTTTAAAAATTCACTTTTCGAAAGTCCAACAACTTGTTCTTTTATACACTCGGTTACGTTCTTAGTTCCTTCGGCTACCGCATATTGCCCAGCTCCGGTTATCTCCCAAAGCTTAGCGTTTGAAGTTATAGTGCGTTTTTTACCTACGAACTTATATTCTCTTTCAACCAAGTATTTTTTTGTTTGTCCCGAAACCAAAATACTAAAGGTAAGTTCAACCCTACCCCTATCCTTAGAGTTATTTATAAACTCGCTATTATCAACGTTAGATATAATTTCACCGTATAAAGCCAACACTATACTATCGAGTATAGTGCTTTTACCGCTACCTGTTTTCCCAAAAATTCCAAATATACCATTGCGTGAAACCCTTTCAAAATCAATGCTTTGCTCTTCGGCAACACTCTTTATCCCCTCAATTTTTAAATATAACGGTCTCATACTTCTTCACCCAACATTGCCTTTAAATATAATTGCATAATATCTTCGGGCGCTTCTTCCCCATACTTTGCAAAATAATAGCTTTGAAAAAGCTCTTTATCGTTAAGTTCTTTTCGCGATGGAAGATTTGAATTATCCATTTTTGCAAAAGTTTCAAGTTTATAATCTACAAGTTGAGGATAGTTACCCAAAAGCTCCCTACTTTCAAGTTCGCTAAGTGGTCTATCCGTTTTTAAAGTTAAATAAACCAAACAGTCGGCGTAGTTTTCAAGCAACCGTTTTGCCTCTTCTACACCTAAAGCTACCAATTTAACTAGTTGTTTCGAGCAGGTTAACTTAAAAACCTTTAAATTATTTACCCCTTTAGCATCAAAATCAAATATTGTTACCGATTTTTGCACGCCAACCTCGTCAAAGGCGTATTGCATAATGCTACCACTGTAAATAATATTGCGAGAATTTGATATAACTTGCCTTTTATGAATATGCCCAAGCGCGGTATATAAACAACTTTCAGGAATAACTGAAAGAGGTAAAATTCGCGCTCCACCAAGTTCGATATCTCTTTCGCTTTCCCCCCTCTCTCCACCTAATAAAAATAGGTGAGAACAAAGCATACATGGTGCATTTTCAACGTTTGAGCTAAAGCAATTATCAATCCATTCTTTAACCATTTCGTTATAGTCTAAATTCCCCTTTTTTTCTCCCAAACGCTGTTCACTTGGATAAGGAAGTACGCCTATATATGCTTTATCTGTACTTTTCTCAATTTGAATAAAATTTTTACCAATGCGAGTTGCCCTAACCGCATCGCCACCTAAAGCGGGGGTATTTTCACCGCCAAATATATAAACGTTGCTATTAGATGCAATAAGATGAGAAGCACTCAATCGAACAGGATCGTCATGATTACCGCTTATAACGACGACTGCGCGCGAAGGGCTTGCAAGGTTTTTCATGCATTCAAAAAATAGTTGTTCAGCTTCGGCGGAGGGTGTATAGGTATCAAAAACATCCCCTGCTACCAAAACCAAATCAACTCCCTCGTTTTCACAAAGCTCACATATTTGCATAAGCGTTTTCTTTTGCTCATCAAGGCGTAATCTGCCGTTAAGTTTTTTTCCAATATGCCAATCGGAAGTGTGCAAAACTTTCATAATTCACCTAAAATTTAACAGTTAAAAAGCAAGCAATAGCACGCAAAATAATTTTATTAAAAAAATTTACTAAATTAACTTGATTTTTTAACGATAATAATTTATTATATATATTATATATCATATTTAAAATTAAATCAAGCGTTTGCTTATTTTTGGTTTATACAACTAAAAATTTTTCGCTAAAGAAGGTATTTATGGCTTTTTGCGCATTTTCAAAAGAATATAATAAAGATGCAGTAATTTCAATTGACTCTGCTTTTATTGCCGAATATTTACCCGAAGCATCGGGTGACGCAGTTCGCGTTTACTTATTTGGGCTTTGGCTTTGCTCTACAGAAAGTGAAATATCCCTTGAAAAGGTTGCCGAAAATTTAAAACTTTCTTGCGAAGAAGTTATTGATAATTTTAAATTTTGGGAAGAATACGACCTTGTTTCAATCATCTCACAAGATCCGTTTATCGTTCGTTATTTACCCATTTCAAAAACTAGCAAGCCAAGAAAGTTTAAGCCTGAAAAATACACCGATTTTACAAATGCAATTCAAGCACTACTTCCCGAACGAATGATAAGCACAGCTGAATATTCGGCATATTTTTCAGTTATGGAAGATTTTTCGATAAAACCTGAAGCAATGCTTATGATTTGCAAATACTGCGTTGATTTAAAAGGTAATTCAATTGGTTATAAATATATTATTACCGTTGCGCGTGACTTTGCTTATCGCGGAATAATTACCACCGAACTTATTGAAAAAGAACTTTCGGATTATATGGTTAGAAGCGACGATATTTCTGAAATTTTATGTGCTTTAAACTTAAAACGCAAGCCCGAAATTGAAGATTTGCAATTATTTAACAAATGGCGAACAGAACTTGAATTTGAGCAAAAAGTGCTTCTATATATCGCTAAAAAGTGCAAAAAGAAAAACGTTAAAGCTCTTGACGAGTTTATTCACGAGCTTTACGCTAATAAATTATTTACCCAAAAAGAAATTGAAAACTATTTAAAACGCCGTGAAGAATACCGTGACCTAGCAGTTAAGGTATGCCGTGCGTTATCAGTTTACGTTGAGGTTATTGAGCCCGTTGTTGAAACCTATATTTTGCCTTGGACTGCAAAAGGATATGATGCCGACACTTTAGAATTTTTAGCAAATTGGTGCTTTAAAAAGAACAAACGCTCTTTAAACGCTTTAAACGACCAAATCGAATTGTTATACGATAAAGGCCTAATTACGCTAGTTAGTATAGCAGAATACGTTAAAGGTATGGCTAAAAACGACGAGTTTATTAAACAAATTCTTGAAATTTGTTCTCTCGACCGTCGCCCTAACGATAGCGACCGCTCACTTCTTTCAACTTGGTTTAGTTGGGGCTTTTCAGCCGAAATGATAACTGAAGCTTGCTCTTTAAGTGCAAATAAAATTCGCCCACTCGTTTACGCAAACGCAACCCTTTCGGATTGGAAGAGCAAAAATATTTTCACTAAAGATGGAATACCTGAAAAAATCAGCTCTCAAAAGTCAAACAACAAAACCCAACATTTTGAAAGCGAAAGAAGTTACACCAAGGAGGAACTCGACGCTCTTATCGACAGCGTTGACGATATTAAATTTTAAGTATGATTAATAACGACCGCATTTTAAACGCCGTGTTTTCTCTTTATGAAAAACGTAGACGAGATAGCGAAAACAAGGCGTATGAAATTAATAACTTTTTAAACGCTGACAAGGTTTGGGAACAAAATCGATACCAAATAAAAGACCTTTCAATGCAAATTGCAAAGGCTGAATTTTTAGGTGAAAGCGAAAATCTTGATTTATTAACGAAAAAGCGTGAACTTTTAAGAAAAGAACGTAGTAAAATATTAAAATCAAAAAATCTTACCGAAAACGATCTTACTCCAAATTATCATTGTAAAAAATGTAAAGATAGCGGATATTTTGAAAACGGTAAACTTTGCGAATGCTTTTTTAGTACTCTTTCTACCGTTTGCGAAAGTTTTCTTAATATTCCCACACCAATTTTACCAAGCTTTGATAATTATATTTCTTTTAACGAAAACCAAGAAAAATTAAAACAAAAATTTATTGAATATACAAAGGCCTTTCCCCCAAAAAAGGTTAAAAACCTTATTTTTACAGGCGCACCAGGAACAGGAAAAAGCTTTTCCGCCGGCTGTATAGCAAGCCAATTAAAAGAAAAAAACTACTCGGTAATTTATCTTACCGCCGTTAAACTTGGCGACATATTTTTAAGTTATCATACCGTAAGTGTGAGCGACAAGCAGGCAATTTTTTCACTTTTAACTACAAGCGATTTGCTAGTTATCGACGATTTGGGAACGGAACCACTACTTAAAAACGTTACGGTTGAATATTTAACCGCTATAATATCTGAAAGAATAAATCTTTCAAAACCCTTTATTATCACAACAAACCTTTCAATGGACGAAATCAAAAACCGTTATACCGAAAGATTTTTAAGCAGAATTTCCTCAAGTGAAAGCGCAAGAATATCTTTTAGCGGAAGCGATTTAAGACAAAAGAAGAACTAAAATCTTGCATCACTAAAAGGGGACAATATGTCGGCTTACGTAATTGCTACTTTAATTTTATGCATAATAGCAAGCACGGTTTTTACAATTTTTTCATTTAAAAAGAACCTTGTGAATCTATTTTTAAAAACACTTTCAAGTATGCTCTTTACTATACTTGGGCTATTTTCTTTATATTATTTTATTAAATATGGTGGGCTTGAAACCGAGCACAATCGCGTTATAGGCGCATTTTTAACCTTTGCAGGCCTTCTTGTTTGCTTAATAGGTGATATGATTTTAGGTATGCCACGAATAAGCGAATTAAAGCGTGATAGACTGCCAATTATCGTTGGTGGGGCTACCTGGTTTGCATTAGGTCACATAATTTATTGCACTGCATTAATTATGGTTTTTGGAATGCAACCTTGGATTCTTGCAATCGTTCTTCCTTTATCAATATTCTACACATTTGGTAATATGATATTTGGAAAGTTACACTACTCCAAACTAACTATCGGCGTGCTTTTATATTCTTTACTTGAAAGTTTATCATACGCGCTTTGTATAATGGCTCTTATTCAAACCAAGTCGCTTGCATCATTACTTTTAACCATTGGCTTTACCTTCTTCTTCTTTTCAGATATGGTGCTTATGCACAATTATTTTGGAAAACCAAAACGCATTATAAGTATTTTATGCCACTCGACCTATTACCCTGCACAAATTTTAATCGCTCTTTCAATAACCTATCTCGCCTTTATTTAAGCTTAAAAGATTTAATAAATATTAAAACGACCTTGCGTGTTATTGCGCAAGGTCGTTATTTTTATTTTGGTGATGCCACAACAAATGATTGATTAGTATAAATAAAAAACTACTAAAATTAAAACATAAAACACGCTTTAGATGCATTCAAAAGCAGGCATTTTTAATTTTTTAGTTATTTGTTTTTTTACCTTTAAATGCCCCTATAAGTAGATTAATTAATATTTCGGCTAAAAAGAATATTGCAATATTTAAAAACGGCATAATAAAGGGTGAAATATTTTCGGGGAACAAGTAGAATGGGTCACGAACTACGAAAAACCAGTTAAAAAAGTGCGAATAGTTTTGTGAAGTGCCGTTATAGGTATAATTTCCAACTATAGCCCAAACCGTCATTACGCAAACAACTAATAAATCTTTATACCAAGTTTTTAAACTAATATTTTCTTTTTCGTAAAACAAACTTAAAAACCCATAAACAGTCATTACGCTATGGAATACAAGTGTTTGTATTACCCTATAACTAAGCGGAGAAACCGCGTGCCACATTACCCCTGCAGGATAAATTAAATAAACCAAATTTGAAATAAAACCTAACAAGACCAGCGAAGTTCGATATTTTTTAAAAAACGGAATATAATAACTTAAAAAGCAAGCAACGCAGGTTGCCGTACATGCGTGAAAGGGCAATTTTTCAATATCAATTTCGCCGTATGCAAGTGGCATTAGAAAAAAGTCGGCAACATAAAGGCTAAAAGCAATAATTATAAGCAGTTTTACCACTTTTTGCATTTGTTCTTTACTTTTTTCTTTAAAAGCAAAAAGAATAAGAGTTATCGCTATCAGCGTAAGCGCAATATACAAAAAGTGCCAACCGCTAAACAAAGTAAATATTTTTCCACCCTTCTTATCTGAAAGTAGTTCGTGTAGAAAATTATACATTAATCTTACCCCTTGTGATTTTTGGTTTAATTTTAACACAAGGTATAAAATTAGTCAATGGTTTGATTAAAATTATTATCTTTATCCATCAAAACAAATTGCTTTACGTTGGGGTGAAAACACATAAACATCATAACTGGAAAAGCTAACGCGCTACCGATAGCAAAAGGAATATGTAAAGCAATAAATTCCCCTAAAAAGCCGTAAACTAAGGTAGAAATTGCAGTTCCGCCAACCGACGCGGAATTTAAAAACCCTAAAATCGCGCTTCTATTTTCTTCAGGCAAAGCCAAAGTCATCGAAGCGTTAAAAATGCTATTTCCAACACAGTTTAAAAAAGATGCGCCAAAAACAAAAATACACGCAAACAATACGCTTTCAGAAAAATAAGCTAAAATAAAACAAGGTATCGAAAGTGTAAAGCCTAAACTCATAGCCCAAAACTGCGCGCGTGGTTTTAATTTTATTGTGCCAAGTATCAACACCGCTATAAGCGAAGCGATAGAATAAACTGCAACTATATAACCGTAAGCCTCAACCGAAAAACCCTTTTGCATACAAAATGGCAAAACTAATGCCAACGGTCCTGCCGCAAGTAAATTTAAAATCAAAGCGCAAGGAACGAATATTTTTAAACACTTATCGGTAAAAATGGTTTTAGCAGCATCAATCGAATCACTTAAAACGCTTTTTACGGTAACCGCATTTTCCTGTTGCGCCGTTTTTGGAACAGATACGAATAGTTCGGTAAAAGCTGAATATAGATTGCTTATACCGTTAATTATTACTATTAACGGAACTCCTAAAAACACAACCATTACACCACTAAACGCGCTTCCCATTAAACTAATGAGCGAGCTTACGCCCGAAGTAATGGATTGTCCGCGCACCATATCATCACGCGGAATAATATCAAGCATAATCGTGCTAATTGCAGGCGAATAAAAAACGCTACCAAACGCCGCTAAAAATGCCGATATTAAAACAATAGGCACGGATAATGCGTTCATATACGCAAGTATTCCCACTGCAAGCATAATAAGCCCTTGTATAGTGTCGATAGCAACGATTAGCCCTTTTCTATTGCACTTGTCAACGATACTACCACAAAATGGCGATAAAAACATTGTTACAAACATTGAAATCGACGACATAATTCCCATAAGCGCGCTCGACCCCGTCGTTTGATACACCCAGTAGCCGATAGCAACGCTATACATTACGTCGCCTATAGTACTTACCGCATTGCCTTGCAAAAGCAGAACAAAATCTTTATTCAACAGTCTTTTTTTCATAAGTTTCGTTCCTTAATTCTTTTATATCATTATATAAAAAACACATATAAATTGCAAGCAATATAATTAAGTGGTTAAATTTATGAATTATCCGGTATAAATACGTCATTAAGAAGTAGTAAAAATACGCGCTGAAATGTGATGATATACAAAGCCTGTGACTTGGATAAAAAAAAGACAGGTTTTTACCTGTCGTTTTTTTTGCCTAAGAGCAGTAAAAAGGTGTGTGATTTTGTTCTATTAACTACTCGACAAATTGGAATTTATTTAATCCACCATTCAGGAGTTATTTCACCGAGTTTTATGGTTTTGCCTGTGGAATAATCAAGCATTATTTCTATATCATAATAATTTCCTGCCATAAGT
Source organism: Christensenellaceae bacterium (assembly GCA_045589175.1). GTDB lineage: Bacteria > Bacillota > Clostridia > Christensenellales > Borkfalkiaceae > HGM11416. The sequence continues at coordinate 860 of JAZNFS010000013.1, read as the reverse complement.
TGAACCATAAGTTCTCGACAAGCACCACAAGGAGCACCATTAGAACCATCAGGTAAAATGCAAAGAACTTTATCAATTTCTTGCTCGCCATTAGTAATCATATTAAAAATAGCATTTCTTTCTGCACAAATTCCAAGTGTTGAGCAGGTGTCGATACAAACACCTGTATATATCTTTCCTGATTTTGAAAGAACTGCAGCAGATACCTCTCCGCAGGTGACATATTCCGAAATTCTCCGTTCATTCAATACGGATTTTGCAGCTTCATACATTTCATACCATATCTTTTCCATAAGTTATCTCCTCGTTAAATTCTTATTTGTCGATGAGTTTATTATACCACACTATCGTAAATAAATCAAGGCGTAAGCCTTGTATATCATCATTGCGAAAGAAGATACGCCTACGGCTGATGATATACACCTTCGGTGATGATATCCACGACTGCGTCGTGATGATATACCATTGCTTTCGCAATGGATAAAAAAATTCGACAAGTCGAAACTTGTCGAATTTTTTGGAGGTACCACCCAGATTTGAACTGGGGCATAAAGGTGTTGCAGACCTTGGCCTTACCGCTTGGCTATGGTACCTTTTTTGAGTAAAAAAAATGGAGCGGGAAACGAGATTCGAACTCGCGACATTTGCCTTGGCAAGGCAACGCTCTACCACTGAGCCATTCCCGCATATCCAAAATTTGCTGGTTATTAAATTAATGGTGGGAACAACAGGGCTCGAACCTGTGACCCTCTGCTTGTAAGGCAGATGCTCTCCCAACTGAGCTATGCTCCCACATCAACTGACCAACATTAGCGCTTGCACGCTTAATGCTTGTATATAATACCAAATAATTTTATAAA
>JAZNFS010000012.1:0-27785 GCA_045589175.1 Christensenellaceae bacterium | reverse complement strand
GGTGCAAATTTCTATATTCTTTTGCTTCCATTCGTTAACAAAATCGCCCGTAATGAAAGGCATTTTTCCATAACGGGAACGAACCGAATTAACCATTTGTGAAAGTTGGTTTTCAAACACTAACGGATTATTTCTTTCAACCGCATCGTGCTCGCCTTGATGCCATAAAAATGCAACTACGCGATTATTTTTATTAAGTGAAAGAGCATAATCGGTCATTTCAAGCATTTTTTTATAAAGTAAATCTTGCATTCCCCAATGGCCCTTTTTAAATCCTGTTCCACCAACTGCAGCGCGAATGATTAAAAGCTTTCTTCCTTCTTTTAAAAATCCACTTTCAATATATTTTCTTGCAAAGAACAATGAAAAATCTACTACTTTATTGCCGTTAGCCTCTCTGCCCTTGGCAATAGAAATATCAAAATCCTTATTAGCATATTCAACAATAACGCGTTCGGGTAAATGCTCAACAGTTTTTTCGGCTTCCAAAAAATATACGTTTTCGTTAGGTATATATTCGTTATCAATAGCGCCTGCGCCACATCCTTCGGCGTTAGACTGCCCACCTTGAATAATAATGTCGTAATCAAATAATCTACTATCCATAATATTCTCCTTATAAATAAAGCTTTTTGCTTAAATTTTACTCAACTAATTTTAAAACGCAAAGAGTTTCAACACCTTTGCATTGTGCAAACATATCGTATCCACGCAAATATTCAATAGTATATCCGCTAGGTAAAACTACACCTTCTTCACAGGAAATAGGTTCATTAACGGCTTTTAGCAAATTATTTTCTTGATATTTTAAAGTTCCGGCAATTATACCCACGTCACGTGCTAAAGTTTGAGGACTACAAGAAATATATACTATTTTCTTAGGCTTCGCTTCTACTACTGCAGTTGCAATCTTTTTATCAAGCCCCTTTCTTGGTGGGTCGAGAACTAAAGTACAATTTGCATTTTGTTTTATAATTTCAGGTAAAACCTCTTCGCAAGGCGCACAAATAAATTCTGCGTTTGAAATACCATTTTCAATCGCCATTTGTTTAGCGCAATCTATAGCCTCTTTAACGATTTCAACACCAATAACCTTATGGGCGCGCTTAGCAAAAAGTGCAGATAAAAGACCTGCTCCGCAATAAGCGTCGATAACGGTTTCGTTCTCGCCTACTAAATCGATTGCTTTTGAATAAAGTTTTGCTTTAACACTTTCATTAACCTGCATAAACGATGCAGGACCAACCGAATAATTTACACCCATAAAAGTGTCACTAATAAATTCATCACCAAAAATATGTATAAAATCGTCGGTTAAAATTACGTTATCGGTACGCTTGTTTATGTTTAAAAATAGTGAATAATCGCCTAGTGCTTCACTTAATAGCCTTTTAAAATAATTAATAAAAGGAATGCTATCGCCGTTTATTACAAGAATTACTATAAACTTTAAGCCTACCTGTTTAACAACTATATGTCTAATCAGCCCTCGGTGCGTATTTTCGTTGTAAGCCGAAACATTTTTATCAAAAATGTATTTTTTAAGGGCACTTATAACCTTTTTACACCACTCACCATGTATGATACAGTTATCAATTTCAACAACGCGATGGCTATTTAATGCAAAAAATCCTATCTTAATTCCATTTTCGGTTTGCCTTACGGGAAGTTGAAGTTTATTACGGTAACAAAGTTCTGGTGTGCTTGGAAGGGTTTTTAAAGGGTTTACGTTTAAAAAAGATATCTTTTTAAAACAGTTAGTAATTAACTCGCGCTTTAAATTTAATTGAGCGCCGTAATCAAGATGCATAAGCTGACACCCACCGCACTTTTGAAAGACCTCGCATTTTGGACGAACGCGACTTTCTGCAGGAGTTAAAACCTCTTCAATTTTGGCAAAAACCAAATTTTTTTGCACCTTTAAAACCTTAAAACGAACTTTTTCTTCGGGAATTGCAAAAGGTAGGAATACAGTATATCCCTCAAATTTTATTATTCCCTCTCCTTCGCTACCGTAGCCAGATACGGTGGCTGTGTAAATCTCGTTTTTTTTCATAATATTTTCGTTATAAATTTATATTTTTATTATAAAAAATTATAACGCAGTTTAAACTGCGTTGATGGGTGATTACAATTTAAGTCTTTTAACGATTACGTTTATTGCAATTTGAAATTTAACCATTAAATAATCGTAAACAACAAAAAACAATGCACCGCCGATAGTTAAAAAATAATGTATAAATTTCTCAACTATTGGATGAACCGACACGAACATATTAGTTAAAAAGTACATTACGTATAAGGTTGCAACAAACCATACGGCCTTTACCGCCACCCCTAAATATCTATTAATTTTTAGCTTAAACTGAAAATAATTAGCTATTGGATGTAATCCAAAAAATACAGCGAACGGAATCATAACTTGAAATCTAAATCCCGTTAATAAAAAGCCTAAAATAGTTGTTGCTAAATAACACAAAAAGCCACCCAATTTATAATCTTTTGCAAGTGGCAACATAAGCGCTAAACTCGCCATAAAAAGGCAAGATAGGTCAAAAACTTCCACGAATGAGCCAAAAACTAATAAAATTAGTGCTAATGCGCAAGACAGCGCTGAAATAGCAATTACTCTTGAATATTTCATTATTTTTAATATTAATGGCAATTACAGCAACAGTTAAGCAAAATATTACATATTGCAAGTCGACAGCAGTAATCGACACAAGCGTCGCCACCCATCATACGATCGGGATCTTGATAACTGCCTGCGTCTGAAGAGAAATTTGCATTACCTGATCTGTTCCAGTTTTCGCCGTTTTGATTTGCCTTATTTTTTGCTTGTTCGTTAAAATTTATCTGCTTACAAAGTTTATCGTAAGCGTTTTTATATTTTTCATTATCTTCATCCATTTGCATAGCAATTTCTAATTGCTTTTTGCTTTCGTTTACCCAATTTTTTTTGTAAAAAACAACGGATTGAAGATAATGCCATTCAGCATTTCTTTCGTCAAACCTATCAAGTTCGATTTGAGCTTCATTTATTTTACCAGATTTAATATAAGAATCAACTCTTGAAAATGATTGAGCGCGGTCTTCATTAGTTGCATGGTCTTTTCTATATTCAACAATGAATAAATATGCGTCGTTTAATTCAGTAAGTTTTTTTGCAGCGATATTCCCCTCTTCACCAGGTAAAAATCTATCGTTTTGATATTTAGTGCGAAGTGTTTTATACGCTTCATACAACTCGTCGTCTGAAATATTTGCTTCGCAACCTAAAATTTTATAACATTTATTAATATCCATTACTTATTCTCACCTTTTTGCCCTTTTAGAAGCACCTTTTTAGTTGTTTCAACCGTTCCCCTTAACGATACGTTTCTAATTAAATCTGCGTTAAACGCAAATTTTAAGCCATTAAAGCTTTGCTCTATTCCAGCAAGTGTTGCCGACATAATAAATGAAATCTCTTCACCGTTTTCTTTCTTTAAATCATTAAATGACTGCGCTTTATAAGCAACGTAAAATGGATTATAATTGCCCTTTTTAACGTCCTTATCGTAATCATCTAAAGCGTCGATAAGATAAATCCACTTACCAAAATTATAAAAGAATTGATAACTGTCTTGCGTTTTTTTATCGCCGAGAAGTTCATCTGAAAGCTGTGCTAATAAATTTGCAAAAGGATCGGCAATTTTGTCAATACTGCTTTCCCCTTCCTTTTCAAGTTGAGAAAGTTCAGCATAATTTTCACGAACTATTCGCTCAAGCTCTGGCTCGTGCTTTTTTGCTTTTTTAAAAGCCTTATTTAAAAATAACTTTGCAAATCTGCCTCGACCGTTATCGTTAATATCGTCAACAATCTTAAAATATGCAAGAATTACGTTAAGTGCGCCGATTGAAATAGAAATATCGTCGGGCTTAGCAATAGGACGCTTAGTTATAGGATGAATAATGCAATGTTCACGCTTTATAACAACGTCCTTTCCCAGAATATTATGAATAACTGCAGATAAAAAAGCACAGTCGTAGGTTAATGTAAATCTTGCACACGTACCCGAACACTTGCCTATACTTTTACAAATACCGCAGTATAAAGCCTTATATAAGGTATCATCCTTCATATAAAGATAAGGAAGATCAGGTTTTACGTATCCAAACATTAGCTTTTACGTTCGGGCGTGTATAGCCCTACCTTTTTATAAACTTTAGCTAACATCTTACGAGCCATATATTCGGCACGTTCTTTTCCTTCTATCATAATTTTATCAAGATAGGCTTTATTAGCAAGATATTCATTTTTACGTTCGTTAATAGGGCAAATCGTACCGGCAACTGCTTCAGCAACCTCAACTTTAAACTCGCCGTAGCCAACTCCTTCAAATTGCTTTTCAATTTCGGCAAAAGATTTACCACTAAATACGCTATAAATACTTACTAAGTTGCTTATACCTGCACGATTTTCATCAAAAGCAACCTTGCTTTCGCTATCGGTAACTGCGCGTTTAAACTTACGTATAATAGTATCGCGGTCGTCGTTCATAGAAATAAATGCATTTTCATTTGGGTCACTCTTCGACATTTTGTGAGCAGGATCTTGCAAACTCATGATATTTGCGCCAACCTTTGGAATAATTCCTTCCGGTACTGCAAAAGTTGGCGAATAACGATTATTAAAGCGTTCAGCTAAATCTCTTGCAATTTCAAGATGTTGTTTTTGATCCTTACCAACGGGAACTACTTCAGCATTATAAAGCAAGATATCAGCAGCCATAAGCACGGGATAATCCATTAATCCCATATTAACGTTATCGGCGTGATTACGTGATTTATCTTTATACTGAGTCATTCTAGCAAGCTCGCCAGGATAAGTTATTGTATTTAAAATCCAAGTAAGCTCTGCGTGACATGGAACGTGTGATTGCACGAACACCGTAGATTTTTCAGGATCAACACCGCACGCTAAATAGAGCGCTATTAATTCAAGCGTTCTTTGACGTAAAGTTGCAGGAACTTGTTTCACAGTTAGTGTGTGCAAATCTGCAATAGAATATATACATTCATATTTATCTTGTAATTCTACCCAATTTTTAATTGCACCTATATAGTTTGCAATAGTTGGAATACCTGATGGCTGAACGGCACTAAATAGCCTTGCTCTTTTTTCATCCATAACGAAACACCGCCCTATTTGGAATAATAAAAATTTATAGGCAATAATACAGGTGGTTAAATTCATAAAATGATAATATTCTTAAAAATAACCACCTAATAATACAGTCTTTTTAATAAAACACTGGCAGGTAAAGAAACTTTACCCGCCTTAAATAATATCTTTATTTACAAGTTAAATTTACGTGCAAAAATTAGTCAGCAAGTTCAGCAAGGAATGCTGGAAGATTTTCTTTTGCGCAAGAAATCGTTAAAACGAACTTAACGCCGTATTCTTTTTCTAATCTAGTTGCTTCAGTGATAAAGCTTTCTAATTCTTCAACGGTACATTCAGCTATTCTTGCAATACCATCAATAAATAAATATTCGATATCGCTATTACCAGCCATTAAACCATCGATAAAACCGATAAATCCTGCAAGGCCTTTAAAACCATAATCTTCAGTATAAACGCAACGAACGTTAAAATCGATATTTGCCGAATAACCTCTTTTTTGAGAAATTAAAACTACGTTACCTTTCGCACTTTTAACCGTATCGTTAACTGAATCTAATATAATTTTAGTTTTGCCTGTGCCTTTTTCGCCATAAATTAATTTAATCATTTTAGTAGCCCTCCGGGTTGCTTTTTTCTTACTATATATATAATAAACTATTTTGATGAAAATTTCAATAGAAATCTTAAAATTTTTTATATTTTTTTTGTTTTTTTTCTAGTTTTTTTGATTAAAACTGATTATTCGCTTTTTTAAACTTTAAAAAATTCAAAATTTAATCCTTTTAATATTTAAAATCGCTATTTTTCATTAATCTTCTTGTGAAGCAAGTTTCTTTTCGCGATCGTTAATTGCAAGTGCGTCAAGCATCTCTTCAATATCGCCCATAATAAAATCTGGAAGATTGTATAAAGTCATACCTATTCTGTGATCGGTAACTCTACCTTGTGGAAAATTATAGGTTCTAATTCTTTCAGAACGGTCGCCTGTTCCAACCTGACTCTTGCGGTTTTCTGCGTACTCACTCATATATTTTGAGTTATAATAATCATAAAGACGTGATTTCATAACCTTCATAGCCTTTTCACGGTTTTTAATTTGAGAACGCTCGTCTTGACAGTTAACAACTATTCCGGTTGGAATATGTACCATTCTAATACAAGATTCAGTTTTATTGATGTGTTGACCGCCAGCACCGCTTGAACGGCAGGTTTCAATAATCAAGTCTTTTTCATCAATATTAACTTCAACGTCTTCAACTTCTGGAAGAACCGCCACCGTTGCAGTAGAAGTATGAACTCTGCCTTGCGATTCGGTTTCTGGTACGCGTTGAACGCGATGAACACCACTTTCAAACTTAAGCTTACTGTAAGCCCCCTTACCGTTTATAGAAAAAGTAACTTCCTTAACACCACCAAGTTCAGTTTCGTTAATATCAATTTCCTCAACCTTCCAACGGTGAGCTTCAGCAAAACGCGCATACATTTTATAAAGTATGGAAGCAAAAAGCGCGGCTTCTTCACCACCAGCACCACCACGAATTTCTAAAATAACGTTTTTATCGTCGTTAGGATCTTTTGGTAAAAGCAAAATCTTAAGTTCTTCATAAATTTCTTCAAGCTTTTTCTTACAAGAAATGATTTCTTCCTCAAAAAGCTCTTTCATTTCAGGTTCCGTTTCTATTAAAACGTTTTCTTCAGCTGAAATTTTTTCCGCCTCAACTTGTTTATACTCAATATACTTTTCAACCGTTTCTTCCATATCAGCGCGCTCTTTGGCTATTTTTTTCCATTCATCCATACGCGCAATTACTTCAGGATCGGCAATTTTTTGGGTAAGAAGGTCGTATTTATTTTTTATTGCTTCTAATTTTTCAATCATAAAATCTTCCTTTAAATTTTTTGAGCTTTAATCATTCTTTCTATGCCGTTAATATCTTTCTTAACTTCAATATTGGTAAAATTAGGCGTTAATAATTCAACGATAGAACTTGCTTGACCTATACCAAACTCTAAGAATAAATATCCGTTATCATTTAGCTTTTCGCCTGCATTTTGAGCAATCTTTTTATAAAAATCAAGACCGTCATTTCCACCGTCGAGTGCCAAAATAGGCTCGAAATTTTTAACCTCGTTATCAAGTGTTTGAATATCTGCAGTTGGAATATAAGGTGGATTTGAAATAATCACGTCAAATTTTTGGGTGATATTTTCAAATAAATTACTTTGAATAAATTCAACCTTAGCGCCGTTTTGCTCAGCATTTGCTTTTGCAACCTCAAGGGCGCCTTCGCTAATATCGCTTGCCGTTACATTTGCACTCGTTTTTAGAGCAATAGTAGTTGCGATAGCACCACTACCCGTACATAAATCTAAAACTTTACTATTTTCGTTAATATATGAAAGCGCAAGTAGGCATAATTCTTCTGTTTCGGGGCGAGGTATTAATACTCTTTCATCAACGTAAAAAGTATATCCGTAAAAATCAGCGTTACCAACAACGTACCAAAGCGGTTTTCCACTCTTTCTTTGTTCAGCCCAAGCAAGTACCTTTTCAACTACTGAAGGTTGATGTAAAGTAGTATCTGCTTTTAAATTAGAACGGTTAATTTTCGTTGCTAAACTAACGATCCATTCGCCATCGCTTTCATCAACACCAGCTTCTTTTAGTTGTGATACAACTAATTCGGTAAGTTTATTAGTTTTCATTGCAGTTATAAAGGTTTGTTCGGGAATAGTTGGATCAGCATCCATCTCAAGAACCTTTTTAAAAGCGGTTATTGCAACTTCTAACATTTGATCGTCCGGCTCGCGCGTGGTAATGCGTTGAAGGGCAAGACCAGGGGCTTTAAGTGGCATAAAAATCCACGAATCTGTTTTTGATAAAGCTTTTAAAAGTTCGTATGAAAGACCTGCTACAACTGGAAGCAAAGCTATTTTTAAAAGCATTCGCCACACGCCCTCAAGTCCAAAAAATGTGTTTGCTAACGAGAAAACTAAAATTGACACTAACATTACGAAAAACAAGAATGTTGTTCCGCAACGGTTGTGAACGCGAGTACAAGTTTTTGCATTTTCGGGCGTTAATTCAAGCCCTTTTTCAAAACAAGTTATTGTTTTGTGTTCAGCACCGTGATACATATAGGTGCGCCTAATATCCTTCATTAATGAAGTAAGTAAAATATAGCAAACAAAAATAGCTATACGCACCAACCCCTCGATTAAATTATACCAAAACGAGGTTTTTTCTATTCCAGTTAAAGAAGCAATGCCGTTTGTTGCAAGTTGAGGTAGCATAACGAATAAAACTACTGCAAGACCTACTCCTAATAGCAGAGCAACGGTGCTTATAACACCCATAACGTCGATATGAAGTTTTTCAGCAACCCATTTTTCAAAACGGCTTGGTTCTTCCTCTTCCCCGTAAACTTCAGCAGAACGCATTAACGTTTTCGTTCCGCCAACCATTGAATCTATAAAATTTACTACTCCACGAATTACGGGTAATCTTAAAAACTTGGCTTTCTTTTCAGGGGGTGTTAAACGCTTTGTTTCAACACGTATTTTTCCCTCGGCATCACGCACGGCTGTTGCCATAGCAGTTTTACCGCGCATCATAACACCTTCTAATACTGCTTGCCCGCCTATTTGAGTAGTTTTAGTTGTTTTTTCATTTTTTTTGCTCATATAATTCCTTCAACTACACACTTTATTTAAAAATTAGTTAAGTCGTAAACTGTTAATGCGCCTTAAATATATTTTAAAGAAAACGCAAAAGTTTCAAAGTTTTGTTCGTACTTTTGCGATAATAAATTGCGAAATAAAATAACTTCGAGCAAGCCCGAAGTTATCCATCGTTTTTTGATTACATACCGTATCTCTTTTTGAATTTGTCGACACGTCCGCCGGTATCTACAAGCTTTTGTTTGCCGGTAAAGTAAGGATGACACTTTGAGCAGATGTCAACTTTAAGAACGTCACCTTTCTTGGTTGAACCGGTTACGAAAGTTGCACCGCAAGCGCATTGTACTTTAACCTGCTTGTATTCTGGATGAATCTCAGGTTTCATAATTTCACCTCGCAGTTTTTGTTACATTATGCTCACAACATAATGCCGTGTTAGATTATATTATATTTTTTAAATTAAGTCAAGCCAATAAGCCCCATTTTATATAATTATTTAGTTTTATTTTTATTTTTTCAACCTTTTTCATACTTTTTAACTTTTTTAAGCATTTTAAGCGTTTTTTTTGTATATTTTACTTGCAAAAGGAACAAATTTGTGTTATATTAATTCTATATTCGATGTTTTTTTCTGTTTGCAAAAATAAAACTTACGGAGTTTTAAATGATTGGTTTACAAATTTCCCAAAAAGGAAAACTTGAAAAAATTAATAGAATGGAAATGTGTGAGGACGCTAACAGTTCAAAGGTTAAAATTACCAAAGTTCTTTTAACCCCTGAAGATACGCGCACCTTACTCGGTGACGATAGCGCATTATATCCCGTAATTCCCGGCCGTATTGCAATTGGGCAAATTTCAGACGCAAGTAATTTTGCTTATCTTGAAAAGGGAACAAGAGTTTACGTTAATCCCATAACTAACTGTGGCGAGTGCGTTCAATGTTTATCTGGCAATAGTGAATCTTGCACTTCATTACAAACCGCTGGTAAAAACATAAATGGTTTTTTGCGCGATTTCGCAGTAGTAAAAAACAGTCAGCTTTACTTTTTGCCAACCTTGGTTAAAGATAGTGATGCTATTTTAATCGATTATATTACTTTAGCACTTGCTACGATTGATAAACTTGACATCGTAAAAGGTGAACACGTTGCAGTAATAGGCGGTGGGCTTATAGGTCTTATAACCTCGATGCTTATTATCTACTATCAAGGTGTTCCTATTTTAATCGACGGGCAAGAAGAAAATTTAGATAAAGCTCGCCTTGCTGGTATTTACTATAACCTATTCTCTGATAATAAGGTTGAAAAAGAAGTAAGCGAACTAACCGGTGCTCATATGGCACAAAAGGTAGTTTACGTTGCCGACAGTAATATTAATACAGATCTTGCTTTAAAGCTTGCTTCTTATAATGCAAAAGTTGGCTTCGTTGGTTTTTCTTCCCCTAACCTAAAAGTAAATTTCAACACCGCCATGAAAAAACAACTTGAGTTTTGCTGTATTACTAACGGCTTTGGTTATACCGAACAAGCCATTAACCTTATAGCGAATAAAGTTATTGACCTTTCTTTATTTAAGTTCAACACCGTTAAGTACGACAACGTTGAAGAAGAACTAATTAAGGATTACGAATCTTTTAAAGATGGTGAGCGCTCAGCTTTTCCAATACTTGTTGATATGATGTAAAAAATAAAACCGAGACATTGTCTCGGTTTTTTACGTTCAATTTTGTCGTAAATTTATAATAAATTTTATTATAAAATAGCAGATAATCAACTTATAGACCTATTTTTAAGCTTTAAAGCGGTAAAATTTCCTTTATAGTATTTATAGGCTCGCCTATTTTTAATTCAATATAATAATTAAAAAATTTAAGTAAATAATTAAGCGTTTCGTTTGAAATATCGTCGCCAAGAAGTAAACTTTGAAGCCCGTCGGCAGTTGCTGAAAGTATTCTCGTAGCTCCCGGCTCGGCACACTCTTCACAAAGAAGTTCACCTAAATTAAAATCAAAATACGAGTATTCACTTAAATGTGCCGGTAAATGACATTTTGCGCATCCGTTACATTTAATGCCGTAGCCAAGCAAACTTAATGCACTAAAAACAAATTCAACTAAAACTCGTTTTTGGTCATTTTGTTCAAAATTTAAGCGCTTAATGCTGTTTATTGCAAGCATAAAAAGGGGTTCGTCACCCTCTTCCGCCCCATTTTTAAGTAAAAACTCACTAATTGCACTTGCGCAATAATACGACAAAACGTTTAAACGCAAATTATAAAAGCTTTCAATTTCGCTTGCAGAAATTACCGTAGCACGGTCAGCGTTAACGCTAAGCACGTATTCGCCAAAGCAAAATGGTTGCGAAGCAAACTTTAATTTAGCATTTGACTTTTTAACGCCACGAATACACGCCCCCATAAGTCCACTTTCTAAAGTGTATAGGGTTAACATTTTATCGTTATCTTTATAATCTACCCCTTTGAGCATTAGGGCGTTTACCTTTATTTCCATAGTATTAATATTAATCTTTGCTCGTAAGTTTTTTGTACAACAAATAATACGATGGATTTCCTGATTGTTCAAATAGTTCCCAAGCGATTTGCTCGGGACTTTTTTTATTACCTTTATCGTCCATATAAATATTTTGCACAAAAAACCTTTTATTATGCTTTAAGAAAATGAAAATCTAGCAAAAAAAATTTCACTAAAATTGTAACTTCTTATTTTAAATCGTCTTCAGAGTAACCAAACTCTTTAAGTCTGTCAGGTCTGTCACGCCAATCAGTTTTAACTTTAACGTAAACTTCTAAAAAAACTTTTGCATCTAAAAACTTTTCCATACCTTCACGGGCAAACCCTGCAGTTTCCTTTAATGCTTTGCCCTGCTTTCCTATAATAATAGCTTTATGGTTTTGCTTTTCACATACTATATCAAGGTTAACGTAATAACTTCCGTTTTCCCTTCTTGTAAACTCGTTTATAACGATTGCAACACCGTGCGGAATTTCTTTATCGTACTTTAAAAGAATTTTTTCGCGCATTATTTCAGATACCATAAATCTCTCGCTTTTATCTGAAATAATGTCGTCTGTAATCAAAGGCTCACCTTCTGGTAATTTTTCTTTAATAAGACTTAACAGTTTTTTAACGTTCTTACCGCTACGTGAAGAAATTGAAGTTACGTCACACACGTTTTTAGGAAGTTCACCAAGCTCTGATATTGCGCTAATTAAGGTGTTTTCTTGCATGATATCGCTTTTAGTAAAAGCAATAATCATAGGCAAATTTCTAGCAGAAAACCTACCTATAAGCGCTTTATCTTCATCTTTAAGTCCGCTATGAGCATCAATTAAAAGCAAAATTAAATCAACTTCTTTGGAGGCGTTATCAGTTGCTCTTTGCATTCTTTCATTTAAAAGAGAATCCGCTTTATAAACACCAGGAGTATCTTGAAAAACAATTTGGGAGTCATCATCATTATATACGGCTAAAATTCTATCTCTCGTAGTTTGTGGTTTGGGAGAAACTATACTCACCTTTTCGCCAACGATAACGTTAATAAGAGTAGATTTGCCTGCGTTTGCTCTACCAATAACGGCAACGTATCCACTTTTCATATTTACCCCCTAATCGCGCCTATTTTATTAAGAATGAGCTCTTCCATTTCACGCATAACCTTTTTATCTTGTTCATTTTCGTGATCGTAACCAAAAAGATGAAGTAATCCGTGCACTGCTAAATAATATATTTCACGGTTTAAAGAGTGCCCATATTCTTCTGCCTGCTCACGCGCGCGCTCAACACAGATCATAATACTACCCATAAAAACGCCACCGTTTTCGGGGTCAATATCAAAAGGATAATTTTTTATTTTAACGATTTCGCCAGCTAAAACGCCTGCGCCAGGAAAAGAAAGAACGTCCGTTACCATATCTTTTCCGCGTGTTTGAGCGTTTAATTCCTTAATCTCTTCAGGTGAACAAAAACATATTTCAGCACTTAATTTCACTCTTTGTTTTAATGCTGTATAAACGCAAGAACTTAACAAAAGTGGGTCAATATGCTCATTATCGCAATATAAAGTTAATTTTGACATTAGTATTTCCTTGTTTGTTTTAATTATTTTCTTCCTAGTTTAACTTTTGGATATTTAATTCTATCGTGATAAACACCGCCTAAACTTTGGGCAATGGTTTTGCGAATTATATCTAAATCTTTCATAGTTATTGGACAATCGATAAACTGCCCTAAATCCATTCTTTCTTCAATAATATTTTTAACTACGCTGTCAACCTTATCTTGCGAACGATCGTTAAGAGCTCTAACCGCAGCTTCACTACCGTCGCATATCATAATTATTGCAGCAATCTTAGTAGTTGGCGTTGGTCCGTTATAAGAGAAGTCGGCAATATTCAATTCACCTTCTGTAAACTTAAGTGCTTTTGCGTAGAAATATTTTATTGGAAGCGTTCCGTGGTGTTCTCTTGCAACGTCGGCAAGAATTTGCGGTAAATGATATTTTCTAATTAAATCGTACCCATCACGAGCGTGCGCTTTAATAATATCGGTTGAAAGTTCGGGAGCAAGCTCGTTGTGTGGATTGTAACCCGATTGGTTTTCAGTAAAATAATCTGGTTGTTTTAGTTTACCGATATCGTGATAGTAAGCAGCGGCACGGGCAAGTAAAGGGTTTTCGCCTATTGCAATTGCACAAGATTCAGCCAAAGTTGAAACGGTAAGGGAGTGATTGAACGTTCCGGGTGCTTCTTCCATAAGTTTTTCTATAAGTTTTGAACTGTGGTCAGTAATTTCAGATAGCCTATAATCGGTAACAACGTTAAACATCTGCTCAAAAAATGGAAGGATAGCCATCATAAGAACAACTGACAACATACCTGAAGTTATACCGTAAACAACTAAGAACAATAAATCTTTACTAAGCGTGAATTCGAAGCAAATTACACAAATCGTTATGGGAATTGAAATTAAAAATCCCATAAAAAACACTTTAATACGTGAAGAAACGTTAGAAACCAAATAAATAGCCAAAAGCCCTGTTGTTAAACCTATAATCATTGAAAAATATATTGATTTATCGTAACCGAACTCTCCAAAAGCAAGGGTATCTATCATAAACATTATTAAAGAGTATGCAATATTCAAAATTATTGCAGAACGACGATTAACTAAAAGAAGTATTAGTAGCGCGCACAAAGAAACGGGTCGCGCATAAATGTTTAAATATTTACCAACGAGAAATGAAATTATTATTGAACACTCAAGAACGAAAAATAACAAATATATGTTGCTTATTTTCTTTAAAAAGTCTCTAAATTCGTAATAAAAATATAAATATAACATTGCAAGCAAGAAAAACAATGCTAGTCCACAGTATAAAAAGTTCATACACGTTTTTTGTGTAGAAAAAAACGTTATAAAATTTTCAACGCTACCTTCGTTAATGAGAACTGCGCCCAAAAACAACAACATTATTACAAATGCGTGAATGAAAAAATTAAAAATAGTTTTAAAAAAGTCTTTACTTGTCCACGCTTCGGTTATCTGTGAATTGTGTATCATTAATTTATCCTCTCTTTTTTTAGGGCAAATTTACTTTTGCTCGGTTTTTTTAATGCGATTTTCTTCGTCTTTGTTATAAGCCTTAATTATTTGCATTACTAAAGAATGACGAACAACGTCTTTATGCGTAAGTTCAATAATATCAATACCCTCGATATTTTTTAAAATATTTGTTGAGTGACGTAAACCGCTAATCTTGCCATCTGGTAAATCAATTTGAGTTAAATCGCCAGTTACAACTACCTTACTTCCCTCACCCATTCTGGTTAAAAACATTTTCATCTGCTCTTTCGTAGTATTTTGTGCTTCGTCGAGTATTATAAAGGCGTTTGAAAGAGTTCTACCACGCATATAAGCTAAAGGGGCTATTTCAATACTTCCCCTTTCTAATAATTTTTGATAGTTTTCAAGCCCAAACATTTCTTGCAAAGCATCGTAAAGCGGGCGAAGATAGGGGTCAACCTTAGATTGTAAGTCACCGGGCAAAAATCCAAGTCTTTCACCTGCTTCAACGGCAGGACGGGTTAAAATAATCTTCTCAACCTCTTTGTTTTTATAAGCAGAAACCGCCATAGCAACTGCAAGATAGGTTTTCCCTGTACCGGCAGGTCCAACTGCAAAAACAACGGTATTTTTCTTTATCGCGTCAACGTATTTTTTTTGACCAACGGTTTTATACTTTATTTGTTTACCCCTTGCGGTAATAGCAAGAACTCCACTCATTATTTTCTCAATACCTTCGGTATTTCCTTCCTTTGCGAGTTCAATGCAGTATATAATTCTATTTTTATCTATAATCTCGTGCGAGCGAATTATATCGATAAGTTTATTTAAAACCGTAACGCAAACGTTAACGTTATCAGGCTCGCCAACAATTTTAATTTCGTCACCAAAAACACTTATCTCAACTTGAGCCTCTCGCGAAATTATATCAAGATTTTCATCAAATGAACCTAGCAATCTTGACATTTCATCAGAATTTGCAACGGTAACTTTTTGAGTGATTTTTTGCAAAAATTTATCCTCCAAAAAAGGTTTTTTCATATTTTAAAATAACTTTCAAATTATTATCATCTATCCTTTCTACCGTATAAGAACGCACCGGATAATCACCTAAAGCAATTTTAGCAAGAGTAATGGCATTCGCCTTTATACCATCGTCAACTTTATAAGCAGTCGTATACTCGTAAACAAAAGTACACTCACAAGACATAGTAAACACAAGTGGGCAAGTCACCTCTTGCTCTTTTATAAGATAACTGGCTTTAGCTATAACGTCGCCTTTTTTAACAAAGGCGTTTTGTTCAACAACCGCACGCCCTGAATAAACGCTTATTTTTAAAATAAGCATATCTTCGCTCGCTATAAAATCGCTGTTTAAAGATTGTAATAAATTAGGTTCTACAAGCGACTGTTTTATATAAACGACTGCGTTATTACCCTCTTTTCTTATGCTTATAAAAGAAAGTTTGTCTTCAATCAAAAGTTTTTTATTCGCCTCGTTAAGTTGAGCTTGGGTAAAAACATGAAATTTTTTAATTCCAACTTCATCAAAACATTTTTCAATCTGCTTTGAAAACAGCCTAGCATCGCCTTTAAACTGCGTTTCAAAATAAAGAGAATTAGCCCAAAAATTTAAGCATAAGAAAAAAGCAATACCCACCCAGATATAGGCATTTTTAAAGAGTAAATGTATAGGAGCGAACAATCCCCCTACTTTTACTAACTTATTATACCACGAATTTTTGCAAATTGCAAAAAAATTAAGCCTATCTTTGCTATCTATCGTAATTTTTAACCTTTTTGTGTCAATTATTTCAATTTTTTTTAAATTTACGCCCCTCTTTTTTAATTTTTCAAGCAAAAGTAAGTGATTTCTACCCGTTACGTAATAAGTAAAAGTTAAAAAATTCATAGTTTCTCAATTTCTACCCTTTCGACAAATCCCCAAAAGGCCAAATCTCCTTCAATAAGTTTTATAATTCTTAAATCGCACCCAAAAACCGTAATGCGTCTTGAATAAGTAAGTACTTGCAATTTATTTTGGCTGTTTTCCATAAGTTTTTTCACTCCGATAAAGTATCCGCCCTTTGAATTTAAAGAAAAATCATACGGAAATAATTGTTCACTTGCTTTTTTAATTTCATTTTTAAATTTCATATTCAATGTATATGCTTTTAGATAAAAAAATAATATTGTTAGATTGTATTTTTTATTTGAAATAAAAAAATCGTAGCCGATATAAATATTGAACCTTCTAATCTTTTCAATATTTTAACAGCTACGATTTTATAAACGTCCACGATTGGACTAAAAATGGTTAGTTATAGTGCTCTTTTTTTCTGTCAAGATAATCCTTAAGCTCTTTTACAACGTCGTTACCAAATAATCTTGAATATTCTTCTTTTGAAATTTCTTCAATCGCCACGTCAATAGGTAAGTTGTCAATATATTTCGTTAAAGCGATTTTTGCATTAGCAAAAAGTTCACCTTTTCCACTCTCGATATAATCAAGAATCGCTTTACCCTCATCACTTTTTATAAGTTCTTTCTTATATTGCTGAATTCTATCTTCAATCATTGCGTTATACTTATTGGCTGAAAGATTTGCTTTATCGCGCGAACTTTTTAAAGAAGCAAGTTCGTCGTTTAAACGCACCGCAGTTTCCATATCAAGATTTTGTAAAGCCACGCTTAAATCATCTTCAACTTTTTTAATTTTTTGATTTATTGAATCTAGTTCAGCTTTTGTAGCCTGAAAATTTTCTTTAGACAGTTCATCCTTTTTCGTTTGATGTTCGCTTAATAGATTTTCTATTATCGAAGACCTTGCAATCCCCCTTTTAATAGCAGAATTTTTACTATCTATAACCTCTTGTTCGTATTTGTTTTGAATAGCTTTTTCAACATCGCCACTCTTTTGTTGAACTTTTTGCGACTCTTCACGTAATTTATTCGCATTAGTATCAGCCGTATTTTGTAATTTGGTTTGCTTTTCAGCCTTGTATGAATCAGCATATGCTTTCGCCCTAGAGTAAAGCTCGTCGTCAGTCGTTTCATCTAATGGTTGCTTTTCGGGTTGATATTTATCGCGTACGATTTCATCAATGGTTTTTCCGTTATAGGCATTAAGCTGTTTTAAGTAATAGTCAAGCTCATTTTTACCATCAACGTTAACTTCTGCTTGGTTAGTTTGCTCAATTTGGTTATTTTGAGTGCTTTCAATATCCATTTTTTCTTCACTTTCTAGCTCGTTAGGCTGTAAAAGCTTTTTTAATTTCTTTTCATCAATAGAAAATTTGTAATTCATTATTCTCCTTTTACTATAATTAGTTTATCACGTATTCTTTTTAAATTTTTACCGTCGTGCAAAACGATTTGTTCGTCGGCAATAGAAATAAAATTTTGAGTATTAGTGCTTTGTCCTATGCTATTACTCGAAAGAGCTCCCCCTTCTGATCCGTTAACTACTATAGTACCATTATCTGATTTAAAAATAGTATAAAATTTCTTTTTGTTAAGATTTACAATCATTTAATCACCTCTTATTCGTTTTTGGGAAACGTGCGTTAATCGTGTTATACGGTGACTAATTTTGCAAAACCGTTAAAATCAGTAATAATACAAACGTTAACTTCGGGGTTAGCTTGTACTCGCTTTCCTTTAAACTCCGTTTTGATTTTTTCAAACAAATGACAGCTTGTAACGAGATATTTATAAACGGTATTTCCCTTTACTGCAAGCAAGGTAGCAATATCGCCATTTATTGCGCAAACTGAAGTTATACTTCTATCTAAAACGTTACTTTCAAGCATTGTAAAATCATAGTTATATAATTCAACCAGCATATCGCCGTTTTGATTTGGATAAACCACTAAAATATTTTCTTTTAGCTTACATATTGCTATGCTTTTTATTTTTTTCCATTCTTTTACAAAAGCAAATTCATCATTTTGGTATTTCTTTAAAACTGCATTTCCGTTTTGATAGAGTATAATAAAGGTAGCGTCGTTATAAATAAGATGTAGCAATTGATAATCCTCTTCTTTATAGCTGATGTTACCAAAAGTTTCAAAGGTACAACTTTCAACCTCAATTTGATTATCACTTTCAACTAATATCGTTACTTTGTTTTTTCCCTCACTTATAGGCAAAAGAAATTCAATTACTCCATCTTTTGAATCAAATTCCCACTCGTTTGCAAAACTTTCGTTTAATAAAAGTTTCAACTTAAAATAGTATTCGGTTTTTAGCTCAACCGCACATTTAACTTTTAAATAAGTTTTAGCTTCAACCATAAACTCAAAATCAAAAGTGTGTTTTTTTGCACTCGACCTACCCTCTTTTTGCTCTAAAAAATGGCAAAAACTTGGTTTTAATAAACTTTTTTCAACCTTTGCCAATCGACGTTCAAAGTCCCTTAAATCGTATTCGTTAAACATAATTACCTTCCGTATTCATACTCAAGCGATATATTATTAATCTTACAATTGGGAGTATCGCAAATTACTTCTATTTCAAAAATATCCCCCCTAACCGATGCTAATTGCATTTGATTAGAAGGTGAACCGATAAAATGCAAAGTTCTACTTTCCTTTTCGCTTTTAACGCGAATTTTCAAAGGCGATAGCGTATTTGCGTAAATTTTAGTTAGGTATTTTTGCTTAAAAACTCCCAAATCACTTTTTCCGCTACGCCAAATTTTTTGCAAACTTTCACCAAAAAATTGAGCTTTGTTAGAAAGTTTTCCAATAATATCCCTTCCTTCGCAAACAAAAAGCAACTCACAATTATTTTCACCCTCTAAAATGCAAAAATCAATCAGGTTAAGTCCACGTCCAATAATAAAATCTCCCGATTTAATATCGTAGCAAAGCAAAACTTTTTCAATTATGTCCTTATCGGTTTTAATTTTTAAACTACAATAATATTTACCGTTAAAATATACGCCTTTTGCCTCCTCGTTATCTACTTCACTAA
This sequence comes from Christensenellaceae bacterium, assembly GCA_045589175.1. Taxonomy (GTDB): domain Bacteria; phylum Bacillota; class Clostridia; order Christensenellales; family Borkfalkiaceae; genus HGM11416. The sequence goes on along the minus strand of JAZNFS010000012.1, from coordinate 8,375 downwards.
TAACGCCTTGCAATCTTTCAAGAATTTTAGTAGGCTTACCTCCACCGAAACAATAAAAACCGTCTTGTGCTAAATAAATAATTTTATCTCCGCAGTGTGTAATACTTTTACCAAATATTTTACCCGAGTTTGAACTTATACCTTCAACCCAAAAGTCGCTTTGATCTCCATAAGCCGAAACTTTAGTAATACCGTAATTTCTAAAGACGTAAACGTAACCACCAAACGAAAGCACCTTTAATAAACTTCCTCTACCGTCGCGAAGATCAATGTACCCTGCTTGATCAAGTGAGATAGCCCAGTTAGTTGGGTCGAAATCATCTGAAAACCAAAGCGAAGTTTTTTCTCCACCTTCGGTAGCAAAAAGTCTTTCGTTATGAATACACATAGAAGTTATCGTTGGACAATCTTCAACTACCGTAACTTGAATGCCGTTATAAATTTTGAATTCGTCGTTAGTTGAAAATATAATTACGTCTTCACCGTTATAAGTATATACGACACTTTCGGGCGCTTTCGAAAAGTATAATTGTTCAATTTTTTCAAACTGCAAACCGCTACCAAGAAGGTTTTTATAAATAAACCCGTCGCTACAGTAAAGCATTAAGTAATCAACGTAACGAGAGTTTTCTTTATCAAATCGCTTATAATAATATATTTTTTTAGGCTGATTAGTTAATTCAAATTTAGGTGAATGTCCTTCGTATAACGGGCACTCTTTTATACCAAAACCATCCTTTAAAACCCCACTTAAAAAATTAAAATTAAAAGCCGAAGTAGCTTGGTTTAAGGGCAACAAATAGCCATCCCTATCAGTAACGATACCTCGAGAAAAATCGCTAATAGTAATAATTGAACGCTTATACCTTCTTATTGAGTTTCTTTTTAAATAATAGGTCATCTCCAAGTCCTCGCAGGAATTATAATTTTTCGTTTTTCTGCAATACGAGACTTAATAGCACTAAAATAGCGTTCAAAAAAACTTTCAGCGTCACTATGTCTGCCCTTTTGTAAACAATACAGCGAAGCAATCCCGTAACACAAAGTAAAAGGTCCTATTAAATTATCACTAAAAATAGCTTCATCTTCTTCACTTTGCATTTCAGGGCGATATTCATAAGTTACTTTAACTCCTTTTCTTTCTACCCAAATATAGTCGTTTATCAACTTATAGGGCAACTTATTTCCGTTAAGGTCACATACCGAAAGTATTCTTAAAGGTTTTTTTGAAAAGGCTGAAAAATAAATTTTATTATCTGCTACCCCACTAAATTCTTCACAAAACTCAAGGGGCAAATATTCTAAAGCAAGTTCTTCAGTAGTAGCGTTATAACAAGATAAAAGCATATCTTTATCTTCGCTAACCGATTGCAAATCATCGCAAGTTTGCTTGGTTAAAAGATTTACAATTTGCTTTTCTCCTAGCATCTTTGCAGTTAGTATTAATATTTCTTTAACAGTCATCATTACCCCCTTTAATACTCCCGCGCGTTATTAAACGCGCGGATGCATTTTCCTTTGCTTTATAGTTCAGTAATGCCTGATAACATTGCTTGTCCGCAAGGTCTTGTGCAGATTAAGTCGGCATATTTAACTAAGGTTGCGCTATAAACTGGTTTGTTAGCAACTTGTTTTAATACTCTTCCGTCTTCACCTTCAAGCCATTTCCAATCACATAATTGATGAAGGGCAAAGTCATCGGTATTAAGTAAGTACATAGTTCCTTCTGGACAGAATCTGTCGGAAATAACTGGAATACCGTTATAAGAAAGAGCTTTGTAACCACCTTTTAATTCCATAACGTCGATATTACGTTTATATGAGGCAAGATGATTTTGATATGCTCTTTTTACACCTGAAGAACAAACTATAAAGTTAACCTTACTGCCCGTATTTTCTTCTAATTCATCGATTGCCGCTTGAATAACGGTTTCGCTTATTTCGCCAACGTTTTCTTTCATATAAGGAATAAGCCATTTATGGCTAGCTCTGTCTAAACCATATAAGCTACCAGTTGATTTAAAGATAGCGCCAAGACCTGTAATTTCCTTACCGTAAGAGTTTTGAACTGTAATAATAGAACCAACTGGAACAACCGATGTGGTTAACGTAGTACCGCTAACCTTAATTTTCTTTTCAGCTCGATCAACAAAAACTACTCTTCTAGCAGTAGCACCGCTAATTGTAGATCCTTCTGCAGTAAGGAAGTCACATACCATACCTTCTACGATATTTTTAACCGAATTGATAGTAATCGTACCGTCGCTTGCAATAGCAGAAACCGTAGCTAAAGTACCGTTGCCATCACCAAACAACATTCTACCAAAGTTAAAAGATGAAGCCTTTAAAAGTCCTTCCATTTCAGCATTTAAAAGATTAACGAATGCACCAACGTTGTTTTCAGATGCACGAACTGCTTTATCAGAAATTTCAATTTTACCGTATAAATTCTTTAAAGTTAATACGAATTGATCGTAGTTATTACCAGCCGCTTCAGGAAGTTCACCGTCCTCGGTACCCGCACCAATACCGCCGTTGATACCGTATTGTGCAAGTCTACGAATTTCCTTACCCCACACGTCTTGAGAAGTTTGTTTAATTTTTGCAAGTAAAGGATTTACTCCTGTATTTAATTGCTCGGATACTACACCGAGATAAAGTGATTTTAGTGCATTATCAGCACTAGTCATAGTTACCATAATTTTCTCCTTAAAAATAATATTTTTTATTAATAATTTTCCGCATTTTTATTAAAGTTGTTTTTTAATTTAGTTTTGGGTGTTTAGTTTAATTTAACGAGGCGAATCGTATAAAATCAAAATTAAAAAACTAAATTCTTTTAATAACGCCTACGGCAAGCGCACCTGCTTCGCGAATATCTTTAGGTTTTTTTGGTGGCATAATAACCGAACTTCCGCCACCACTTAGTAGCGAAGTATGATTATTAGCTGTAAAAGACCCAAGATAATCGCGAATAATTTTTTCACGAACGTAATCACTTTGTTTAGCCATTGAATAAACGAAATCGTCGTTTATCTTATTTTTTTCGGCTAAAAGGCAATCTTGAAGCACCGCAATATAAGCTTTTTCAAGTAAACTTTTATCAATGCTTTGTTCCTCTTGAATAATTTCGCCCGTTTTTTTAGCAATTTCCACAGCGAATTCGCAGGCCATTGGATTTTTTGAAAGAAAATCCGAAACCTCTTTCGCTATTTCTTCATCGCCTACCCCACTCTCGAAAGAGGCTACTTCTTTTTCGGCTTGTTTCGTAGTAGCAATCCCAGTTTCATCTTCTGCCCCACGACTTTGACAATCACTCGTTGTAACTTCACCTAAAAGTTTTGCTTGTTCTTCCTTAAGCTGTAAATTTTCCCTTTCTAACCTTTTTAGTTCCTGACTGCGTTTGGTAAATTGAACCTCTAAACTGTTATATGCGTTGAGTAACGCCTCGGGCGTTGCAAATTTACCGTAAGAGGTTTGTGTGTTTTCACTCGTCAGCAAATCACAAACTTGTTCTTGGTTTCCTTGTTCAACCCCTTCATTTACGTTATTCTCTACCCATCCCGCATTAGGCGCTTCTTGATGGTTATTGCTTAATTTTTTCATAAATCTCTCCTTAAATGCCCAAAAATTTAATTACTAATAATTAAACGGGCTGTATTAAATTAATTTTTTTATGTTCTGCAAGATGCTTTAATATTCGTTGTTTAGCATCTGCTTTATTTGAAAAATCTTCGGTTAAAAGTGCTCTAGTGTGTTCGATAACGTGTAAGTTATGGTCGTCAAACTCTTCAACCACTTGATTTTCCTTAAATAGTAAAATGTTTTCTCTTTGCGCTTTTTCAATATGTAAGTTGGTAATATCTTGTCCACCTGAAAGAGTACCAAAACCTAAAAGTTCAAGCACTTTTGATTTCGTGCGTTGCGATAATTTTCCTTCCTCATCGCTTAAAAGTCCGGCGTTTAACATATCGTAAATCATACTTTTCTTCTGGGCAGGAGTATAACTTAATTCGTTTTCAGTATCAAAAACAACGTCGTCACTCGACAAATCGTTTGAATTAAAATAATATAGTTCAATCGAATTATCACGCCCAGCAACCCTTAACATTCTAGTTACTCTTACAAATTGTTTAAATAATCGTATTATTTGCTTACCTATACGCTTAACTGCGCGCCTTATATTTTCGGCAGCAGTTACTAACCTCGTGTCGTCTTGTTCAACCAAAAGTTCTAAAGCTACACCACTCATATTACCTTTAATCATGCTTGAATTTCGCGAAAATTCGCTAACTCCGCTTACGTTAATAAATTCCTGTTCAAGCCTACTTTCTTCGTATGAAAAATCAGGCGGAACTGTAGAGTTTGCCATAAAACTCGGAGCAGATGAACCCTGCCTATACACTAATACTTTACCTGGCGAAAGACCATCTTCTATTAATGAATCGGCATCAATCGAACCATCTTCTACTGTCACTACACCCATAGTAAGGCGGTTAAGATATTCGTGTTTACGGTTCTTAACCGCGTTATAAGCTCGTTGAAGAGGTATCGTGCGATCAATAATACTTACACCAAAAAAACACCCAGCTTGATTAACGGCAACCTGTCTTACAAAAGGAAACTCGCGTCTACCCTCTTCACCGTTTAAATATGGAAGTTCCGAAATCGCTAAAATCTCGCCGTTAGCAACCGTAACAACTCTACCGTTTACAAACCTTTCATTTGGTTTTTCATATCGTTCAATAACTAAAACGTTATCGTGAACAACTCCGCCAGTCAAGCGCTTTTCACCGTGAAGTACGCCTACGCTTTCTCCATTTTTTAGGGTAAAAACGTTAATATCCTTGCCTTCCAAACGCTTACCGTATAACTCATAAACTTCATCAACGTGCATCGCTCTTGCATGAATAAGACTTTTTTGGTCGCTAATATCTTCGTGAAAAAGGCTATCGGGAAAGATATCAAAGGGGGAAACCGCAATAATCTCAACGTCACCCTCGTAAACCTCTTCACCATCATAAACGCCTATCTTTTTTCCACCCTTTTTATTCCAAACAATCTTATAAAAAGAAGTACCTAACGTTTCACTCCAAAGTGTAGCACGGCTAATAACGTCGTTTAACTCTAATCTTGAAAAGGTTGAATTTAAAAGAGCGGTCGCCATTTTTGCACTCTTTAAATCACTTTCCTGTTCACCTGAAGCTCGTACCGACATAATTGGTCTTACCCTTGAAAGTTTGGCAATACGCGTTTCAAATATAGGCGCAATGTGGTTATATACGTTTCTACCCTGCCAGTAATAACCGCCCGACTCCTCCTCAATTTCACCGGTAGGGCTAATTTCAGCATATTGGTTACCCATTAAAAAGTTCATGTTTAGTTGCCATTGTTGTTCTAATGTTCTGCGCTCCTCACGTCGTCTTTCAAAATCTTCGGTAACCTCTTTAGCTAATTCTTCATAAAATTCATTTTTTGACTTTTTGTTTTTTAACCTTTGATGACTCACGTTCATCTTCCTCCCTAATTTTTTCAGATGCTTCTTTATAAAAGCTTTTTAAGCAATGTTCGCAAATGCGCATATATTCAACTGCTCCCACGTCAAGAACCAGCTTATATTTCGCAAGATTATTACATCCCTTAATATCACACACTATTTTTTTGTTATCTTTAATTATCTTCAATTTTACTTTTCTCCTTTAAAAGCGCAAGTAATCGCTGTTTTTCGCACTCTAATTGAGCATCACTAAGCTGAGAAAAATCAACAGCCTCGTTTTGTGAAAAGTTTTCAAGCAAAACCTTAACGGCAGAAATATCGGGCGGAACGTTTTTGGTAGTTATCTTTTTTTTAATCATAGTCATGTCCTCTCCGTTCATTGCGTATTCCTCAATAGTTTCACTTGAATCATACCCGAGTGCGCGTTTTAACAACGCTTTTTGTATTTTTTTGTAAATTTTTTCACGCTCCAAAGCCTATTTGTCCCCCTTTCTTTTAAGTTTTCTAATCAGTCGTTCCTTATCTTTTTGAATTTCAGTCAAGTTCTCTTTAGGTGGATTTTTGCTTGGTTTAGACATAATATAATACCTAAGCTCGTCCAATGCGTGATCGTCTTTTTTAATAGGAATATCCCCTTCTCCCCAGCGATATGATTTTATTTCTTTAATTAACTTTTCGCAACAAGGAAATATATATAATTTTTTACTTGCAAAATACTCTTTTACCCTTGCAATCCCTGCAAATTTATCCTTATTAACGTTAGGATTGCAGGCAATCCCGTGTTCAAAAAACAACTGTGTAACACTTTTTGAACTCGCTAAAGTCTTTTGATTTGCTGCGCTATCAATTAAGGCACTTAATCTACCGTCAGGGCGCGTATGCCAATTCAATCTATTTGCAATCTCTTTAATCTTCTTAGCGTGATAATCAACCGTTTTTTCAGCTTCATAATGCTCGGCAACAACGTAAACGTTCCCGTCGTAATCAACCGCGTAAAAATGGCAAGATAGTGGGTTATTTAGCCCTGGATCTATCGATAATTCATCCTGCCAATCAAAGGGCACGGAAAAGGGTTCGATTACGTGAATATTTTCGTCAAATTCACTATAAACTGCCCCGCTTCCTGCCTTAAACTTACCGTATCTACGCGAATCAAGTATATCTTTCGATAAACTTTCAGTTAATTTTTGCACCTCTTGTTGATTAAGATATGGATTATCTGCCCATTCCATAAATTCATACCATACCTCCTTTGAATGATTACAATTCATATAAATTTCATCGTAAATAAAGGTTAATCCTTTAAGAGGAGTCATAGTACCGAACATCGTTCCGCATTTATCAAGTAAACGCATCTTACATTCTTCATAAACGTCTTGCGGTGGCTCTTCATCAAACCAAACGAAGTCGAGTGATGCACCTTGGAATTTTTCACGTCCTTGGTCGCAACTTTTAAAACCGATAGTTGAAAAACCACCTAATTCGTTTTTAACTATTAATTGGTCGATAATCCCCTTTTCCGGGCTATCTTTACGACCAGAACTCATAATTATATCAACGATATCGCAAGCGTTTAAGTAATGCAATATTTTCTTTTGAGCAACGTCACGTTGAACCTGTTGAGTAAGAGAAACAACCCACCCAAAAACGTTTTTTCTATTTTCACGGTACGGATGAATTCCCCTAGCAATCCAAACGCTTTCAACTGCTCCGCATTCAGTTTTTCCGCTTCGGTTACCACCAAACACCCACCTATTGTTTTTTAAACATTTATGAAATGCAAGTTGCTTTTTATGTACCTTATCACCCTTGTTATAAGAATATAGCGGAGAGTTCTTTCTTTTTGCTTGCTCTTTTTCTATTTGCATTAATTTTTTTATAGTTTCATTCATTTGACAAACACTTTAAAAAGCCGACCCATTTCGACCTATTTTCCTCACGAATTTAAGTTATAATTGTTGCACTATGAAAACGCTTAAATTTACGATTATTTTTATACTTGTATTTTTTGTTATCCCACCCCATACTCAAAAAAATAATAACCAAATAGTAAAAGCTGATGAAATTACTTGGGCAAGAATTGTAAACGACCAAACCGCCTTTTATTCGGATATGGCTTGTACGATGATAAAATTCTATATACCAAAAAGTTATTTCGTTAAAGTTTTACAAATTGGTGACGACAGTACGCGCGTTATATATATGGATAACGACTCTACTATCCCCTCGCGTGAAGGATATTTAAAAACCTGTGATTTACTAATATTTGAAGATGCAGTTTACAACCCGTATCCCAATTTTTCAGTAAAAATAACGGCCGACGAAATTTTGTTTGCCGACAGTAATAAAAATTATCCCAAAACCGTTCTCTCTTACGGCGATACCGCACTTATATACGGAACGTTATCTATAGCGGGCGAAAATTTTTGTTACGTTTATTCAAACGGTTACATAGGCTACGTTAGAAGAAGTGCTTTTGCTCCCTTTGAAATCCCGCTACACGAAATACCATTAGTTAAACCCGATTCAAATAATCAAACTGAGAATATTACTTCAAATTCTCAAACCGATCCATCCCCCGATGCTTCAATCGACTCAACTATGAAAATAGTTATAATTATTGCGCTTTCAATTACCTGCTTAAGCGTTATTTATTTGCTGTTTAAACCTAAAAATCAAACTAGCGTAAAACTTGCTGTTTCGCAAGATAATGATGATGATTTTTAATAATTTAAAATATTAATTTTTTTACCTATTAATTTTTTACAAAATTATATTGCAGTGATTTTTTTGCTCTTTTGACCACATTCGCTATGCGATAATTTTTTAATAGTTAAGTACTTAGCTTTTAAAAAATAAATATCCCCGTAATTTTTTA
>JAZNFS010000011.1:0-81670 GCA_045589175.1 Christensenellaceae bacterium | reverse complement strand
GTGTATATAATTATATTTTACTTAAATCTCTTTTCAAAATTAAAAAAAGTTTTTAAATAAAAGAAAGTATACATGCACGAAAAACAAACTATAAAAGAGGAACTTATATGATTTTCGGTAAACATATAAATAGGTATTATTTGCGATACCTTCATTTCTTTTTATTCGGTATTTTAGCCCTTATAGCAGTTGACGCTTGCCAGCTAAAAATTCCCGAACTGTATAATTATTTAATAAACGGTGTAAACACGGGCAAAGTAACCTTAAAAAATGGCGAAATAGTTGAATTTAACTTTGCTTTTTTATTAGACCAAATTTGTTTACCGATGCTTATCATTGTTCTTGCAATGGTATTTGGAAGATTTTTGTGGCGTATTTGTTTCTTTGGCGTAGGTGTTAGAATTGAAACCAATTTGCGCTTTAAAATGTTTGATAAATGTAAAAATCTTTCTCAACAATACTACCAAGTAAACAAAGTTGGTAATTTAATGTCGCTTTTCACAAACGATATCGAAACGGTGCAAGATTGTTTCGGCATGGGCGTTTTAACCTTTGCCGACGCGGTATTTTTAGGCGGTTTATCACTACTTAAAATGGCGAACATGAACCTAACGTTAACACTCTTTTCACTTATTCCTATGAGCATGATGCTTGCGGTTTCAATAATAGTAGGCAAATATATGCAATCAAAGTGGAAAACCAGACAAGAAGCCTTTTCATCATTATCTGATTTTTCACAAGAAAGTTTTTCGGGTATCGCAGTTATTAAAGCGTTCGTTAAGGAAACCAAAGAACTTCTTGCTTTCAAAAAACTAAATAAAGAAAACGAGAACGCAAACGTTAGTTACACAAAATCTTCTACCCTACTTCGTATATTCATAACATTATTTATCGAATCTGTAATATGCTTAATACTTGGATACGGTGGATATTTGGTTTACAAAGGTATATTCAACGCCGGTCAGTTAATGGAATTTATAGGTTACTTTAACGCAATTATTTGGCCGGTAATGGCTGTTTCCGAACTTATCGAAATGCGCTCACGCGGTAAAGCCTCTCTTGCAAGAATTAGTGAACTTTTAGATGCCGAGCAAAACGTAGTTGATAAACCGGAAGCCGTTGAAGTTGATTCATTAAACGGCGCTATTCAATTTAAAAATCTTACTTTTAGATATCCCGATGGCGATTATGATGCGCTTAAAAACATCAATTTAACCATAAATGCGGGTGAAAACGTTGGTATTATAGGTAAAACTGGGTCGGGTAAAACAACCTTAGTCGACCTTATTTTAAGAAACTATAACGTTCCCGATAATACCTTATTTATCGACGGACACGACGTTAACGACATAACCATTCACTCGGTTCGCGAAAACTCTGCTTACGTTCCACAAGATAATTTCTTGTTTAGCGATACGATAGCAAATAACATTTGCTTTGCTTCCGATAGCGACGATATCGAACTAATTCAAAAAGCTGCAAAAATGGCTGTTGTTAGCGATAATATCGAAGAATTTAACGACGGATATCAAACAATGTTAGGCGAACGCGGTGTTACAGTTTCAGGCGGTCAAAAGCAACGTATATCTATTGCAAGAGCGCTTATGAAAAACGCTCCACTACTTATTTTAGACGATTCTCTTTCTGCCGTTGATACCAAAACTGAAAAAAGTTTACTTGATAACCTACACGAACTTAGAAAGGGTAAAACCACTATTTTGATTGCGCATCGAATTTCAACCATTATACAAATGGACAAAATAGTTTTTATTGACGACGGTGAAATAGTTGCCGTAGGTACGCACGACGAACTTCTTTCAAATTGCAAAGAATACTTCAAGATGGTTGAACTTCAAAAACTTGAAGAAGAAAAGGAGGGCTAAAAGATGCACGATTATTATCCACTACTTATAGCCGGCGCAATTATCGGCACTTTTTCGGCAATATTTATTCTTGCCTACGCCTTTATGAAAAACAAAAAAGAAGCGATTGGTTTTGATAGAAATATTCCCGATAGCGAAATTATAAAGCGCCTTTTAAAGTACGCTAAACCATACTGGAAAAACTTTGTTTTAGTCCTTTTAATTATGCTATTTACTATATCATATGATATAGTATCTCCGCTTTTAGTTGGTAACATTCAAGGTCTTATTAAAAACGAAAACGGCTTTGCTCTTAACGAACTAATAATAAAAGTAGTTGTTTACGCAGGCATTTTAATTATTTCGCTTATAAGTACCTATTTACAAGCGATTATTTTACAAAAAACAGGGCAAAAAATCATTTCAAATATAAGAGAAGATTTGTTTACCCACATTGAAAAGCTTTCTCACGAACAGTTATACCATATACCCGTTGGCAAGCTTGTAACACGTGTTACCAACGATACAAACGGTGTTTCTATGATGTTTACTAACATTATAGTTAACCTTGTTAAAAACGCTTTCGTAATTATCGGCGTTTTGGTTGCTATGTTATGCTTAAACTACCAATTAACTCTTATGGTTTTATGTTTCGTGCCTTTCGTTCTTTTATTCACTATTATTTTTAGAAAGTTTTCACGAAAAGCTTATCGTAAAGTTAAAGACAATACGACCGACATTAATACCTTTTTATCTGAAAACCTATCTGGTATAAAAATTACTCAAATTTTCAACCGTGAAGAACAAAAGCTTAATGAATTTAATGGCAAAAACGAAAGCTTAGGTAAAGCAAAAAAACAACAAATTTTTGTTTTCGGCGTTTTTAGACCTATGGTCTATATGCTATATATAACTTCGGTTATGTGCTTATTTTATCTAGGCGGTAAGGGTGTTTTAGATAACAGCACTTTTTTAGGGCAAGCCATAACTAGTGAAATTATCGTTACATTTTATATGTATATTTCAAAATTCTTTAACCCAATTCAATCGCTTGCCGAACAGTTTAACTGGCTACAGTCAGCTTTTGCATCGGCAGAAAAGATATTTTCTATTTTAGATATGGTTCCAACCGTAGTTGATGAAGAAGATGCCATTGAGCTTGAACACATTAGAGGTGATATCGAATTTAAAAACGTTTGGTTTTATTACGTTGAAGGCGAATGGGTTTTAAAGGACGTATCGTTTAAAGTTAACGCAAAAGAAACGGTTGCCTTCGTTGGGGCTACGGGCTCTGGTAAAACCACTATATTATCGCTAATTTGCAGAAATTACGACGTTCACAAAGGGCAAATTTTAATTGACGGAATCGATATTAAAAAAATAAAAATTTCATCGCTAAGAAAGCACTTCGGTCAAATGCTACAAGACGTTTTCTTATTCTCGGGAACTATAAGAAGCAACATAGTTTTGCGTGAAGATAATATTAGTGATGAAGAAATAATGGAAGCTTGCAGATACGTTAACGCTGATAAGTTTATTGAAAAAACAGAAAAGGGATTAGACGACGAAATTTTAGAACGCGGTAATAACTTCTCGGCAGGACAACGACAACTGCTCTCGTTTGCAAGAACTATAATTCATAAACCCGAAGTTATGATTTTAGACGAAGCTACCGCAAATATCGACACCGAAACCGAAATTTTAATTCAAAACTCACTTGAAAAAATGATGAATATCGGCACGATGCTTATCGTTGCTCACCGCCTTTCTACCGTTCAACACGCCGATAAAATTATAGTTTTATCGCACGGTGAAATAATCGAACAAGGAACTCATAACGAGCTACTTAAAAACAAAGGCAGATATTATAGCTTGTATATGCTTCAATATCGTAAACAAGAACTACAAAGTGCATAGAAAAACAATAAAACTGCCGTATAGCGCGATTAACGCACTATACGGCTTTTTATTTGCCTATTTAACACGCACACGAGTATAATAATTTTATTTTGCTTTTTAACACGCTAAAAAAAGGTGGTTTATATAAAATATATAAAAATTGCATATTTTTTAAAAAAAATGAGCAAAAAGTATTGTATTTTTTGAAATGTTATGATATAATGTGCGTGATATACATAATTTGTTAATTATGTTCTAGCAATAATATTTTTAAAGGTGTTTGTTATGAAAAAACTAAAACTTATCCTTTTAGCACTAGTTTGTGTTATCTCTTCATTTAGCTTTTTAACAGCTTGTACTGGCGACCCAAATTGTAATCACAATTATCTTGAATGGGTAACGATTAAGCCTGCAACTTGCGATTCTATGGGTATTCAAATGAGAACTTGTTATGACTGTAACCACAAAGATCGCGCACCTATTCCAGTAAACGGTCACAACTTTGAAGATGGCGTTTGCACCGCTTGCGGAATTACTATTGATAAATGTCCTCACTCGTTTGACAGCTGGATTGTTTCTAAACAAGCTACTTGCGCCGAAGAAGGTGAAGAAACTAGAACGTGTGCATACTGCGCTAAGCAAGAAACTCGCGTTTTAGAAAAAGTAGAGCACGAAATGAGCGAATGGAAAGTTGAAGTAGAGCCTACTTGTACCACAAAAGGTCTTGAAAAGAAGGTTTGTGAAGGTTGTGGACTTGAAGAACAAAGAGATATTACTGAACTTGGCCATAACTTTGGTGATTGGGCTCAAGTAGAAGCGTCTACTTGTAGCGAACACGGCAAAGAAAGCAGAAAATGCACAACATGTGGCGAAGTACAAGAAAGAAATCTTTCTTTAGCAGATCATACAATGGGCGAATGGGAAGTAACACAAGATCCAACTTGCCTTGTTCCTGGCTTAAAAACAAGAGTTTGTACAATATGCACCACTTACTCACAAAATGCCGAAGTTGCACCAACCGGTCACGACATGGGCGATTATGAAGTAACACTAGCAGCAACTTGTACAACAACTGGTACAGAAACCAGTTTCTGTAAAAACTGCGACCACAGCGAAAGCAAACAAATCCCAGCAACTGGTCATAGCTACGGTGAATGGAAAGTTGAAGTAGCAGCAACTTGCACAAATACTGGTACTGACGTAAGAACTTGTAAAGCAGTTGGTTGCGACCACCAAGAAAGAAAAGAAACTCCAGTAAAAGGTCATGATTTAACTGATTGGTTAGTTACTGTTAAACCAACTTGTACAACTACTGGTACTAAAACTAAATTATGTAAAAATTGTGATTACAGCGAAAACGAACAAATCGAAGCAACTGGTCACACAATGGGTGAATGGGTAGAAACTAAAGCTCCTACCTGCACTCAACCTGGTGAAAAAACTAGAATTTGTGAAAATTGCGACCATAGCGAAAAGGAAGCAATTACAGCAACTGGTCATAAAATGGGTGATTGGGAAGTAACTAAAGAGCCTACTGCAACTGAAGCTGGCACACAAACAAAAACTTGTGAAAACTGCACTCATTCAGAAAGTGAAGAATTGCCACCAGTTACTAGTAGCGAAGATGAAGAATAATTAACCTTATAAATGAAGCCTATGGTTTTACCCATAGGCTTTTTTGTTGGCTAAAAATATAAAAAATGTTCAACGCAACCCTACTATTTTATATAATAATGATAATTTAAAAAAGTATTAAAAAAATTAAAATAAAATAGTAAAAACTGTAAAAAAAATGTTGACAATAATAAAAAAATAGAGTATAATATCATTCGTTAACTTAAGTTAATAAGCCACACGCCGCTGTGGCGGAACAGGCAGACGCAAGGGACTTAAAATCCCTCGGGTGAATAACCCGTGCCGGTTCGACCCCGGCCAGCGGCACCAAAAAACGCATTTAGACTTTTGTCTAAGTGCGTTTTTTAGTTTCGTTGGTATTGGGCTAAGAACCGCTTTTGTAAACGACAGTTTTACAAAAGGGTTCGCAATTTGAACTCGTTCAAATTCCGTCGCCTACCCTTAAGGCAAGTGAAAAGCCAAAGAATAATAAAAAACATATTTGTAAGTAAACGTTGGTGCGCGACGGTCCCTGAAAGGTACCGTGCCAGCGTTTATTTTTTAATTATATTTTTATGCATTTAGACTTTTGTCTAAGTGCGTTTTTTAGTTTCGTTGGTATTGGGCTAAGAACCGCTTTTGTAAACGATAGTTTTACAAAAGAGTTCGCAATTTGAACTCGTTCAAATTCCGTCGCCTATGCCCTACTTAATATGTATACAGTATACATCTTTTTATATATAATTCATATTATGTAGTAGATTAACTTATGAAAAGAGGTTTTTATTAATAGAGAAAATTATTGTGATAATTGCTGTAATTCTTGCAATAACCGAAGTTTATTCGATTGTTGTAGATGTCCTTACGAAAATTACCCATATAGGATACAAGGTACGCCAGGTCCACGTGGTCCTATTGGCCCAATAGGGCGTACTGGCCCCGTAGGTCCAGCCGGTGGCGTTTTAAGTTACGCAGATTTTTATGCTTTGATGCCACCCGATAATACTGCTACCGTTGCACCAGGAGCTGACGTTAGTTTTCCGCAAAACGGACCTATCGGGGGTACTAATATTACAAGAATTGGTCCCGATTCCTTCAATTTAGAGGCTATAGGTACCTATCAAGTTTTATTTCAAGTGAGTGTTACGGAAGCTGGTCAACTACTTTTATCTTTAAACGGTGCTGATTTAGAATATACCGTTTCGGGGCGTGCAACTGGAACGTCGCAAATAATCGGTATGGCGTTGGTAGAAACAACTACTGAAAATTCAGTGCTAACCGTACGTAATCCCGCAGGCAGTGCTGCTGCACTTACTATTACTCAAGTAGCAGGTGGCTCTCGCCCAGTTTCTGCTCATTTAATAATTGTACAAATTCAATAATTACTAATAAGTAAGCCCGAACAAATTGTTCGGGCTTAACCTTTTATCAATCTTTTTATTTCTTCTTTGTATCAATTAAATTATAACTTAACGCAAGTGTAAATATATGTCTTTTTTAATTCTTATCAATACATTAGTTAATAGTATATTCCATTCCCGCAAATGATACGTCAATTACTTCACTTATAGTTTATAAAAGATAATTCACCACTAAAATCACTATACTTGTAGCAATCATAACGATACCCACCACACGATTTAATGTTTTTGCGTTAGATTTGTTGGCAATTTTTGAAGCAATTCTTGCCCATAACAAAGTGAACACAACGCAAAGAACAAGGCAAAGAGCGTCAGGAAACCCACCAATTATAAAATGGCTAACACCACCCGTGAGCGCCGTAAACGCCATAATGAATACGCTTGTGCCAACAGCCAAATGCATAGGATAGCCAAGGAAAGAAGTTAAAACAACTAGTAGCATCATTCCACCGCCTGCTCCAACAAAACCGCAGATAAAACCAACGAATACTCCACCGATTACCGCTTTTATAAACCTTGATTTTGGAGAACTCTCCTCTAACTGTTCTCTCGTTTTATTAACGGGTTTTATAATAAAACGTAGTCCTATTATAATCAATGCTATTTGCATTGTTCCACTCATAGCTTGCTCGGGCAAAAAGCTTGCCACAAAACTTCCTATCATCGTTACGATTAGAACGCTTATAAGTAAGGGCAAACTGTTTTTTACGTCTAAATTTCCGCTTCTTTTATACGTATATGCACTAACTAAACTTGCCAAAACGTCGCTGATGAGACCTATTCCTACCGCATCATAGGCAGGAATACCCAAAAACGTTATGAGCATAGGTCCTACAACGGCGGCAGCACTCATACCTGCAAAACCCGTTCCAATACCTGCTCCAGCACCGGCAAGAAAACATACTAATATTTTAATTAAAATTTCTTCCATAATAAGTCTCGTTAAATTAGATTTTGTTTGCTAAAAGTTAAACCACGGAATATCCTTATATTCTTCTGGAATTTCATAATCATAAAAATCCATTTCACTAACTAAAGTAGATTTTTGGTTTGGAAATATAAAGTCATTCAAGTAGTCTATAAAGTCCTGTGCCCCAAACATATATCCAACCTCTCCGCTTGGTGTGGTAACACGAAGTTTTTGAGCATTGGGATCATTTAATATCCAATCGAATGCAAAATCCATACAATATTTTTTTAAGTTATCGGCAACATCATCGGGAACAAGATACATTTTCATTTTACCATCGTGGCTAAGTAATACCTTTTTCATTAGAACACTCCTATTTTATTAAATTGGGCTTTATTTATCTATCGCTATACTAAAATCTTCTTCCGTGTATTCTTTCATTACATCTTTTAAAAAGGTAATATCATCATTAGACACGCCTATTAAATATATTTCCGTGCCATAATGCGCACTACAGAACTTAACTCCCTCGCTCTCGGCATTGATTGTGAAATATTTTGTCATCTTATTATAGATGCTTTTATCCGTAGGATTCTCTGATAGCATCTCTGAAATAAATTGCTCAGAAACTACACCTTTGATAGAAACCTCGTAATTGTCGTCTATGGGATTTCCATATATTGATGCTTGCTGAATTTCAGCAGATTCTTCTTTCCAACATCTGATTTCCAAACTGTACCCTACTTTTATGAAGTATTTGACAAGTTTTTTCCACCAACCTGAAGATATTCGACGATTTATCATCTGCAAACTAATTTCTCTCATACCATCTTACCTATAAATTCTTATTTATCAATCACTTATCTGCACCGCAAGTATAACATTGTTTGGATAACATTTCTTCGTTTTTAATACTGCTGTATAATCTAAAGCCACCTGCGAAGTTATATGCGTCAAAGCCGTTTTGCAGTAAAATTCGAGTTGCTAAATAACTGCGAAGCCCACTTTGGCACATAACGTAAATTTTTTTATCTTTTTCAAGTTCGCCTAAACGCTCTCTTAAATCATCAAGTGGAATATTGATAAAATCTTCTGCATGGCCACGCATATATTCAAACGGAGTGCGAGTATCAAGCAAAATGACGTCATCTCTTTCTCTTAAAGACGGAATATCTTCATAATAGAACTGCTTAACTATTCCGTTTTTGATATTTTCAACAACAAAACCAGCCATATTTACAGGATCTTTTGCAGAAGAATATGGCGGAGCGTAAGCAAGGTCTAAATCTTTTAATTCATAGGCTTTCATTCCTGCCCTAACCCACGTTGCAATAACGTCAATGCGCTTATCTACACCATCGTAGCCAACAATTTGCGCACCTAATATCTTATAAGTTCCCTTTTCAAAAACAACTTTAACGGTCATTGGAGTTGCGCCTGGATAATATCCAGCATGAGAGTTTTGAGTTAAAATAACCTTTTCGTATTCTATGCCGTTTGCTTTTGCTTGCTGTTCGCTAATGCCCGTGGTTGCAACCGTCATATCAAAAAGTTTAATAACCGAAGAGCCTTGCGACCCTTTATATTCGCTATTTAACCCACAAATATTATCCGCAACTATGCGACCTTGCTTGTTGGCAGGTCCTGCAAGTGCAATTACTGAATCTTGTTCAGTTATAAAATGTTTAACTTGAACTGCATCCCCTACGGCATAGATATCGGGAATTGAAGTTTGCATTTTGGTATTAACTTTAATTGCTCCTTTAACGCCAAGTTCTAAGCCTATCTTTTCAGCAAGTGTGTTTTCGGGCGTAACGCCAACTGCAAGCACGACCATGTCTGCGCTGATTTGCTTTCCGTCAGCAAGTTCAAGCGAAACTTGTTCGCCTATAAAACTCATTTTAGTTGTGTTAGTATTTAGTAACAATTGTACGCCGTGATAACGGAAGTTTGCGTGAATAAAGGACGCCATATCACAGTCAACTGTAGGCAAAAGATGATTGCCACGCTGAATAATGGTCGTTTTTATACCAAGTTTTGCAAGGTTTTCCGCCATTTCAAGGCCGATAAAGCCACCACCTATAACAACTGCCGTTTTAGGCTGTTTTTGTTCTACAAAAGCATGAATTTTAAGAGTGTCTTCTACGGTGCGGAGGGTGAAAGTTCTATCATTTTCGGCATAAAAATCGGGTAAAATGGGTTTTGAACCGGGTGATAAAATGAGTTTGTCGTAACTCTCTGTAAAACTTGTTCCCTTCTTTAGATCGGTGACGTATACGGTTTTCTTTTTGAGGTCAATATCAGTTACTTCGTGATTAACTTTTGCTACAATTCTAAAACGGCGAAAGAAACTTTCGGGAGTTTGAAGTGCTAAATCTTCTTTATTTTCAATAATACCACCGATATAATAGGGCAATCCACAGTTTGCGTATGAAATAAAACCCGAACGCTCAAAAATAATAATTTCTGCATGTTCGTTGAGTCTTCTTATTCTTGCCGCGGCAGTTGCACCACCAGCAACCCCACCTACGATTACGATTTTCATTTTATTCTCCTATATATCAAAACTTTATATCCTATATTTCTTAATTTTTCTATAAAACGTAGCTCTATAATTATTGCTAATAATAAAAATACCCACTTATGGAAAGTAATCACAACATTATTATAACAATATACTTGGATAATATCAACTAGTTTTAAAACAAAGCCAAAATTTTTTACTCATATTTTATTTTTGGCTTTGTCAAAAAATGCGATTGATAAAATACGCTACGGGCAATTCTGCTCGTAGCGTATAATTTATTATTTATTATTCTTCAACCACCGTATAGTGCTTATCTCCATTAACGGTAGAAGTTTGAATGGTTAAGCCTTCGCCTAAAAATTCTCTGCCAACAATATTAATAATACCGCGATCTAATGGGTTTGCGTTAACGAAAGTTCCGCCGTAAACGTTAATAGTTGATGTTTCAAAACTTTCAGCCGCTACGTTAAATACGAAATAAATGTTATCGTACGAAGCCTCGGTATAGAAAAAGCCACCGTAAATATTAATTGTTGACGAGCCTCTTACAAACATAGTGCTATTACCCGAATCTCCACTATTAGGACCGGAATAGAATGTTCCGTTTAAAACGTTGATTACCGAGCCATCGCCTGAAGCTCTTAATGCAATATTCCAGTTAGTGCCTGCACCACCGTATATAGTTCCGTTACCGGTTACGGTTACGTTTGCACCACCCTTAGCAAATAAGCCGTAGGTTGAACCGTCGTTATCGCGATCTTCTGTTGCCGAAATAGTTTTGCCGTTTAAGTCTAAAGTAAACTTGCTGCCCACAACTACGAATGAGTCAACCACTATATCGTTTTGTAAGGTGATATAATCAACGCCAAGCGCAAGTAAATTATGTATATCTTCTTCGCTTGTAGCCTTACCACTGTGTGATTTAACTGTAATATTTTTAATATAAACAGCTTTTTCGCTATTTACGTTATACGATAATTTAACAGTTCCAGTCAAATAACCGTCAACTTTAAAGGTATAATCTGTTGCTTCAGCCGTTAATTCAACGCTCTCACCAATTTTAGTATCGCCAACGTAAACCGTCAAGGTAGCAACTATACCGCTAGCACCAGAGGTGTTTACTACTACCTCGTTAACGTTAGTAACCAATTCAGAAGTTAAATACATATTGCTGTATGGAGAGCCTTGAGAACCAAATTGTTGACCTTTTGTTCCAGTATATGACCAATAACCATCACCGCTATGTTCACCGCTTAACGTCCAGGTCTTACCACTTAAATCAACACTTGAATTTCCATAAAAAGTTTTACCTTCAAACGTGTGAGAATAAGTTTCTAAATTAACGTCAATTTCTTCGGTTGTGGGGGTATCTGAAATTTCAGGAGTATCATCAATAAAACCACAAGTAAGTGAAATTGATTTTAGGTATATTGCAACCGAAGATGCTTCAGCAGGTTGTAAATAAGTTAATACTACCTCACCGCTTAGCATTTCGTTACTTGAAAACACGTATTTTGCGTTTGTATTTGTTAAGTTTGCGGTTTCGCCAATTTGAACTCCGCCAACCGTTACTGTTAAAGTTGATTTGGTTTTATTTGCGCCTGAGGTATAAACTACAACCTTAGAAACCAAATCAAAGCTTGAAGAAGTTAAAGTCATGTCGCGATAAGCGTATACTGCAGAACCAAACTGTTGACCTTTTGCGCCAGTATAACCCCAATAACCTACGTCATCATCATATTCGCCATCTAAAGTCCATTCCGCAGCGCCAAGTTGAGCGCTTGCGTGACCAGTAAAGATTCTTTGAGTAAACTCGTAAAGGTAAGTTCCATCATTAAATAAGTCGTCAACAACAGGGTCGTCATCGGGATTTACATCTCCACCTGACGAGCTACTATCGTCTGAGCTACTATCATCTGAGCTACTATCGTCTGAGCTACTATCATCCGAGCTACTATCATCTGGAGATAATTCACTTGAATTTTGTTCGCTTGATGAAGATTGAGAGTTTATTGGATCAAAAGTAATGCACGCAAACGAGTTTGTTAGCAATACGCTAATTAGCAAAATCAACGCGAGCAAGGAAAAGGTTTTCTTTTTCATTAGTTTTCTCCTAAATTAATAATATGTTCATAACAAACAACATTTTAATTATATCATTAAGCTCGCTAAATATCAAACGTTTAGATATATAATTTGCATTTTTTAATTTTTTGCATAATAAAAAGCTGTGATAAAGTAATCACAGCTTTAACGCTTTGCCCGTTTAAAAGCAAAGCGTTAAAGCGTTGTCTTTTAAACTTTTTTCAACTAACCACAATGATTTGTGATATAGACTGTTCGTTATTAAGTTTTAAAATAATTAACGTATAAGTTAATGAATTCAACTTTCACTTATAATTAGTATAAAAACTCACCTAACTTAACCATATTAGCAAAATTTTTATAAATGAATTATAAATTGATTTTACTTAGTTTTTAGCAAAGCTATTTAAACAAGAAACAAAACTTAAATTAAATTTTTAATTGAGTTTCGCCTTGTACTAATAGTATGTTACGCAAGTTTTATTTTTATACCTATTAAATAATATTTTTGTCAAATTTTTGCGCGATATCGTGAATAAACACTTCGGTATACGTTGCTTTTTTCAAATACTCAGCTAAATCCACGCTATTTTCAATATAGTCGGGCACTACAATTCCACTTCGGTTATCTGCGGTATTGTCGTGATAATCAGTTCCAACGGTTATAAAAAGCCCCTTTTCTTTAGCAAGCTTGATTACTAAATTTTTGTTATGCAAGTCGGTTGGCTGAGTGTTTATTTCTATACCGTGCATATACGAACAATCCATAGGCTCGTGCCTTAATCTAAATGGATGAGCCTGCACCATTAGAGCACCATATCTTTCGCAGTATTCAAACAGCTCTTTTTGGCTTATACGGCACAAATCAGGCGAACTACGAATAAACCCTTTAGTAACCCCAAAAATAAGAAAATCCGCCCATTTAGGCTGGCTAACGCTAACCTCAATACCGAGCATAAGTTTAAAATTCTTTTGCTTGGCGTATTCGTAAGCGCTTTGATATTCTAAAATAAACTCTTCTTTCCATTTATTATAATCTTCGGGTTCGTAATACCAAGGCTGACAGTGGTTCATAAGCACCGCACCGCCGTAACCACCGGCAAGTTTTCTATCTATTATTTCATTAAACGCAACGCGACTGCATTTACTTATACCCATCGAGTGTACGTGCGTATCAATTTTCAAAAAATCACCACCATTATTTATTAGGGCGACACTTTTAAAAGTATCGCCCCGTTTTTATGCTTTGTTAGTTGTTTATTCTTCAGAGTTAGATTCGCTTTCCTTATTTTCTTCTTGTGCTGGAGTTTCAACAGCATTAGCGGTTTCTACAGCTACTTCAGTTTTAGAAAGGTCTGCATCGCCGTGTTTAACGAAGAACATTGTTACAAATGATAAAGCAATAAATAGCGTGCTGTAGTAGAATAAAGGTTGCATACCACCGAATAAATCCATTACAGCGCCCGATAAAATAGGCGTAATAATTTGCGCAGCCATACTTGCTGTATAGTAATAACCGGTGTATTTACCAATATTTCCACCCTTAGCAAGTTCAACTACCATTGGGAATGAGTTAACGTTAATAGTTGCCCAGCCAATACCGCCTAAAGCAAATACAAGGTTGATTGCAAAGGTTGGGGTTTGAGCGTTAAATGCGCTGATAATTGCAAAAGCAGTTGTTAAAAGAGCAACGCCAGATAAAATACTTCTTCTTCTACCAATCTTGCTAGCTAACATACCTGCAGGAACGTACGCTACGATTGCAGCAGCTTGCGCTATTAAAAGAGTGGTATTGTAATCTTTATGTAAAATATTAGTTGCGTAAAGTGAATACTTCGAGCTTGCTGCGTTATAACCTGTGTACCATAAAGCAACAGATAAAAGTATTAAAATTAATGAAATAAATTTAGGTTTATCGTTTTTGAAAAGTTCTCTTAAGCCAGAACCGTCACCCGTTGAGTTTTCTTCTTCCTCGCTACCATCAACGTCGATGCCAAGACTTTTAGACTCTTCTTGCATTTCTTTCGACCACTTTGGTTCGCGAACTAAAGCAATAAATAAAGCTAAACCTACTGCCATAATAGCACACACCGCAACTATATACCAAGTAAACGAACTGGTTTGGTTTTGCACCTTACCCGTTCCAAATATTATACCTAAGGCTAAAACAAGCATTGCACCCGCTGTTCCCATAAGGTTGATTATAGCGTTTGCTTGTGAACGAAGTGGCTTTATAGTTACGTCTGGCATTAGCGCTACTGCTGGTGAACGGAAGGTTGCCATTGAAACTAAAACTGCTAAAAGTAAAAGAACAAAGAATATAAATGGTACTGGATTACCTAAAGTTATTTCCCAAGCGTATGCACTTCTTGATGGGGTTACCAAATTTGTAAACAAGTTATACTCAACAAAATCTTCTGGGATTTCATCGCCTTCAGCAAAAATTTTGTATTCATGAGTTTTGGTGCTATACCAATAGGTATCTTCATATCCAATATTTGAAAACCATTGCTTAAGTTCTTGTTGTTCTCCTTCACTAAGTTCAGCAAAAGTTTTGTTAAATTTAATCTTTGCACTGTAATCTTTAACTGTATATTTTTTTGAAATACTCTTATCGTAGTCCGCTGTTTTTTCAGCGTTAGTTATTTCATAATTACTTTCAAAAAGTTGAATTTGATATGCTTGGTCGCTACCTGCGTTTATTTTAGCAAGTTGCGCATTATCAGCAAAAGATAACGAAACGAACATTACTATTGCAAGCACCGTACCAATAACTATGTAAGGGGTTCTTTTTCCGTGTTTTGATCTACATTTATCTGATAAAGCGCCAAATATTGGAAGCATAAATACTGCCAAAACGTTATCAAGCGCCATTACTGCGCCCGATAAAGTTTGATTTAAACCAAACTTATTAACAAGCATTAGTGGTACTATTGCTTCGTAAGCCTGCCAAAAGGCAGAAATTAAGAAAAATGCAAAACCAACAAAAATCGTACGTTTATAATTTAATTTCATTTTTTTATCTCCTTAAGTAAAAAGTGGCCGTATAACACGATTAACTAGCTTTTTATTATCCTAAAAGAATAATTTTTCTGCAGTTTTCACACTCGTGAATTTCATCATCCTTTTTTAAATTTTCAAGTTGTTTAAGTGAAAGCTCAGTTCCGCAAGCCGTACAATGACGATCTTTAGCGCTTACCGTATAAACGATTGGGAACTGTTTATCCTTCCTTTTATCAACGTATTTTGCCATAATATCAGGCGGAATAGTTGAAGATAATTTTTTAAGATTTTCTTCAATCTCCTTTCTTTCCACAGCGTAACTTTCTTTAAGCTTGGCAAATTCAACGCTAGATTTTTCAAACTGTTCTTGATATGCAACGGTTTCCTTTTTAAGCTTATTATATTGAAGTGCAAGCTCGTTCATATCTTGCTCAAGCTTTTGAATTTTGCGAAGTAATTCGTTTAAATTCTTGGTAAGTTTAGATGCTCTTTCTTTTAAATATGAAAGTTCTTTTTCGTCCGACACCTTTTCTGCAATACTCTTAAACTCAGCGTTTTCTTCGGTAAGTTTTTCAAGTTCGGCATTTGCCAAGTCGTAGGTTTGGTTAAGTTCTTGCGCTTTTGCTTCAATACCTGCTAGCGTGTCGGCAACGGTTTTTAAAAAGCGCTGTGCTTGAACACCCTTTTTGCGTGATTCACTTTCATTAAGTTTCTTTTCGATGTCGAAAAGCTTTGCGTCTTCTTCTTGATATGCAAGAAGTTGTTTAATAACTGACATATATACACTCCTTCTTATACCTAAACGATTTTACTATATTTTAATTTTATAAAAATCGCTTATCGGTATAAAAATAATATTTCATTTTTAATTGATTTTCAAACAACTCTTGTGTAAATTTTTTCATTGCAAACACTTCGCTTGCATAATGCGTGAGTTGTAAAACGCATTTACCTTGATTTAAGGCAGATAATAAAACGTGATGTGAAATATCGGCAGAAATTAAAAGTTCACAATCGCGTGCGCTTGCAATCCCCTGTTCGTTGAGTCCTGCTCCACAAAAAGTTGCAACCTTATTAACAGTAGCGCTTTTATCTCCAAAAAACATATATTTGTTTGTAGAAAGCTTTGCTATAAGCTCATTAACAACACTTTCAGCAGTTTGTGACTTAACCAAAAATTTTCTACCAAAGCCGTGTGTTGGATTAACATTTTGTAAAATTTCACTACTTTCAGCCCCTGCAAAACAAGCTAAACAGTCTTCAATACCGTTAGTAGCAGTATCTAAACAAAGATGTGCCGAGTAAACGGTTATTCCGTTTTTAATGGCTTTAACGTACGTTCCGTTTATATTTTTAATCGCTCTATAAATTGCCGGATGATGAGTTATAATTAGTTTAGAGCCAACCGAAACAGCATAATCTATAACTTCATCAGTTAAATCAAGTGCACAAACTACCGACTGAGTATCACCGCCACAATCAACAAGCAAACCGCTGTTATCGTAAAAGCCTAAATTTTTAATAGCATCGTCTGACAAAGAAAGTGGTGCTAAACTGTCAAACACTTCTAATATTTTTTTAATTTCCATATAAAATACCCTTTAATAACTCAATTTTACGCTCAATCGCTTGTTTTTCATCTAATAACTGAACCTTTAAAGCGTAACTTTGAATAGTTGAAATTTCTTTTTTAAGATAATTTATAAAATCCTCACTTCGAGTTTTTAGATTATCCCTACCAAAAATAAATTCAAGTTCTGAATATTCATTACATTTATACCCAAACGAACAAACTAACAAATTATAATATTTGTTCTTATCGTAAAACATGTAATCCTTTTCAATACCGTAACCCAACGAAAACAAGGTTTTTCTAAGCTTATCAGTGTTTTTCATTGGTTGAAGCACTAAAGTTTTAGGTAAAAAGGTAGAAGAAAGTAAAATTTTAATAATTTCTTCACCGCCCATACCGGCAATTAAAACACATTCGGTATTTGAATTAATACCTATCAACCCATCCGTACAAATTGCAAAAACTAAGCCTTGATCGATATACTTTTTTAAAAGCTTTTTTGCTTTATTTAAGCTATCGATAGATATATCGGATACGGTAACTAAATTGCATTTTCCGCTTTCAATCATCGCTTTTGCAATAAATCCGTGATCGCAACCAACGTCGGCAAAACTTTTACACGGTGGAATATTTGCAAAAATAGTTTCTAAACGCTTAGTCATGCTTTTATTCTAAAAAGTCCTTAAGGCGTTTACTTCTTGAAGGATGGCGTAATTTTCTAAGAGCTTTTGCCTCTATTTGACGAATTCTTTCTCTTGTAACGTTGAATTCTTTACCAACCTCTTCTAAAGTTCTTGGTCTTCCGTCATCAAGCCCGTAGCGTAAGCGTAAAACCTTTTCTTCGCGAGGAGTTAAAGTATCCAATACGCTTATTAGCTGTTCTTTAAGCATAGTGAAAGCAACCGTATCACTTGGAGCAACTGCTGATTCATCTTCTAAAAAGTCACCGATATGGCTATCTTCCTCTTCACCGATAGGCGTTTCTAACGAAACAGGATCTTGCGCAATCTTTTGAATTTCAATAACCTTGCTTTCTGGAATATCCATTTCTTTAGCAATTTCAGCCGTAGTTGGCTCTCTACCAAATCTTTGAAGAAGCATTCTTGATACCCTTACTTGACGGTTGATTGTTTCAACCATATGTACCGGAATACGAATGGTTCTTGCTTGATCGGCAATGGCACGAGTAATAGCTTGGCGAATCCACCAAGTAGCGTAAGTTGAAAATTTATATCCCTTTTGATAGTCAAACTTTTCAACTGCCTTCATAAGACCTAAGTTGCCTTCTTGAATAAGATCTAAAAATTGCATACCTCTACCAACGTATCTTTTAGCGATTGAAACAACCAAACGAAGGTTTGCTTCCGATAAACGCTTTTTAGCGTAAGGGTCACCATTTTCCATACGTTTAGCAAGCTCAATTTCTTCTTCACCACTAAGTAAGGTAACCCTACCTATATCCTTAAGATACATCTTAACAGGGTCGTCCATATTAATTTCTTTAAGAAGTTGTTCGTAAAGGTCTTTATCCTTTTCGTAATTGTTAACGATACTAATCTTAGCATCGTCTAAAGCCTTATAAATAAGGTCCATTTGTTCGCCAGAAACGTCGGCTGCGTCAACTTTATCGAATAAAATATCCGAGCTTAAAGTTCCGGTTTTTTTGCCTTCTTCTACAAGCGAATTTATAATACCTTCTAAAAATTGATCAGATACACTCATTTTTTTTCTTATCCTCCGTTAGTTCTCACTTTAGTTTTGTTAATTTTATAGTGAGAGCGTTTAGTTCTGTTGCTATTTTCGACCTTTTTTCTCGGTCGGTTTGGGCAGAATATTCTGCTCTAAGCGTTTGTATTTTTAGTTTTATTGAATTTGTTAATAAAGTTTTTTTACAATCGGCAAAATATTGCTCGCGTGAACTCTCGTCAACCTCTTGCGTTGCTCCTAATACTTTTAATAACTCGGCTAAATTTTCTTCGCCTGCAAAATCTTGAAGTTTATCTTGCTCAATTGTTTTTTTAAGCAAAATCTTTGCTCCTATAAACTGCGCGAGTTCTTCACGGAATTTATCACTAAACGAATACTCTTCAAGGCTTCCTTTTGCGTAAGTTTCGCCCTTTATAAACGCACAAAGTAAAAATCTTTCTGCAATTTCAAGTTTCGTGCCGTTAAACTGATTTGGCAGGTTTAAAGCTACGGTAGCCTGTCCCTTAGGTAAATCTCCGTTTTTAAGTTTTTCAAGATCGCGATATAATGATTCGTAAGTAAGACCACTTTCATCACGAAGTTTTTTTAGCAGTTCTTCTTGCAAACTTACCGATTCACATTTTGCAATAACCTGTAAACTTTTTTCTATGTATTTACGCTTACCGCCAAGTGAATCTTGGTCACTTGCGTTTTTAACGCGTTCAAGTTTAAAATCAATAAGCGGTAATGCGTCGGTTAAGCATTTTTCATAAGCCTCTTTACCACGCTGTGAAATAAGCTCGTCAGGATCAAGCCCGTCTGGTAAGCTAACTATTCTAACTTCAAGCCCGTTTTCTTTTAAAATTTCAAGTCCGCGCACTGTGGCGTTTTGCCCAGCCGAATCACCATCGTAACAAATAAGCACTAAGTCGGCGTAGCGTTTTAAAAGGCGTGCTTGCTCGGTAGTAAGCGAAGTTCCCATACTAGCAACTACGTTTTTAAAGCCTGCTTTGTGTAAAGCTATCGTATCCATATACCCTTCAACGATAATAACGTATTCCAGCTTGCCCTTACTAGCCTTTTCCTTTTTTAAATTATTTATGTTGTAAAGTGTTTTTCTTTTATTAAAAATGGGGGTATCCCCCGTGTTTTTATACTTTGCAAAATCTGTTTTTTCAAGCACGCGCCCACCGAATGCGATTACGTGATTCATAGCATCGATTATAGGAAAAACTAGTCTACCGCCAATAGCATCAAAATATTTATTACCTTCTTTTTTGTACTGCACCGCGCCAGATTGTACCATCTCGTCACGGGTATAGCCCTTCTTTTCAAGATGTTTTACAAGCGAATCAAAATCGGGCGAAGCACCTAATCCAAAAGCAGTTATTTGTGATTTTTCAAGCCCACGTTTTTGCAAATAAGCGTGGTGCTTTTGAGCCGAAGATTGCTTTAAACAATCAACGTAGAAAAGTGCTGTATCACGCATTAAATCATATAAACGGTTTTTATCAGCAAGCTTTTTCTTGCTATCAAACTCTGCTTTATAACTACCATCGTCCTCGGGTAAAGGAATATGAGCCTTTTCGCAAAGCAAGGTAACTGCATCTGGAAAATCGATACTTTCCATCTCCATAACGAACTTAATAGCATTACCACCGCGCCCACAGCCGAAACATTTGTAAAACTGCCCCGACTCGTTTACTGCAAAAGAGGGAGTACGCTCGCTATGACCTGGAAGTGGGCAACAAGCCCAATAAGACCCACCCTTGCGTTGAAGTTGACAATAACCACCGATTACGTCAACGATATTAAGTTTTGCAAGTAGTTCATCAATGAACTTTTGATCAAATCTTATCACGGCTTGATTAAAATCCTTTTTTTATTTAGCTTTTTTAGCAAACCATTATATATATAAAAATATATAAAGAAATATTTATACGCATCCAATACACTTAATTATACCAATTTTTTTTCAAAAATCCTTTTTTTTATTTGAATTTTTTTAATTTTTTTTAAAATTTGCTCAAAATAGTAACAAAATTCGATATTTTTTTCTTTTTTTGTTAGCTTATTTTTATTTTTCGAGCTTTTACGCGCTAATAGTTGACTAAATTTAAAAATTATAATAAAATATACCTATGATGAAAAAATTGCGCCTATTTTTAATTTTAATAGCTTGTTTTATTTCCCTATCTTGTTTTAGTATGGGAACTTTTTACGTTAAAGCAAAAGCAGAAACACTGGACGGATCAAAATTACAGTATTTTGAACTAAACAAGCCCATTAGCGTTTGGCGCGAACAAGATAAAGTTTATATTGCCCAAGAACAACTTATAGTTATATACCAAAACGATACCTACACCAAAATTGAACTTAACGATTTTAATGTAGTAAGTATGCAAAAGTGCGGTAATTTTTTATTAGTTCTTTCAAAAGGCGTTATATATTCGGTAAATATTGAAACTCACGAAGTTAAACCTTTAGAATTTTCAATCGGAAGAGATATTTCATCATTTGCAGTAAAAGATAACCACTTGGTAATATGTTCAAATCAACAAGCGTTCATATACCAAGTTGATTTACAAAACGCGAATAGTTTTACCTTTACCCCTATTTCTCAAGGCGAAAGGGTTGAGTTAGTTGCAAACTCTTCGTTAGTCGCGCTCGATCAAAACTTAAACCTTTATTACCATTCACCCGCTTCAGGGCAAATTTACGTTTGGGAAAAACAAAGCGGTAAACAAGGTCCTTGTCAAAATATTTCGACCAATATGCCCGACTGCTTCTTTTATGCCGACAAATTTTACTATAAGGATAGTAATAAAATTTATTCGCTTGAAAACGACAACGCTATTCCACAACTCGTTTGTGACCTAAACGCTTTAAACGTTTCAAACGATAGCGAATTTTTTGTAGAAAACGGCTTGATTTTAATTTGCGACACAGAGAACGATAGGGTTATTGAATACGACCTTGTACAAAACAAACTTACAAATTTTGAAATAAGCTTTACCAAAATTACTATTCCCGAAGATTTTGCCATTCAATTAAATCAAACACCTGATTATATTCAAATTAGCACTGACACTATGCTATACGATATAAACCTAAAATCTTCGCAAGACGTAGGTTATTTCGTATTCAACGGCTATCATCAACAAGAACAAGACCAAAAATATTTGGTTGTAAGCGAAATCGCTAATACCTATTATTTAATCGCAGGCGAAAAAATTGCCTTAGTTTTAAAAAGTGATTTTGAAAAAACACCTATAAGTTTAACTACTTCTAACGCAGATATGTTTATAACGACCGGTGCAAATGCCTACTTACTACCATATCTTAACGAAGACTTTATTTGTTTTGACGTTGAAAAACATTCGGTAGTAAAACAAATTTGCTCATTTGACTTTGAAGGTGTTAATTATTCACTAATAAGCCAAGGCGAAAACGTAGGATATATTCCAACTACTTTCTTAGTTCAAAGTTTATACACAGAGCCAGAATTTAACGAATATAAAACGGCTACCGTTACTAATCGCGAGGTTACAGTTTATAGTGATAGTTCTTTTACGGTTGAATGCGACAAGCTTTCAAAAGGTTCAAACGTAGTTATCACTCAAACCGTTGAAGGCGGATATCAAATTATTTACGGTGATGGAAAAACGGGCTATGTTGTAACTCAAGCAATTAGAAAGAAAGGCTCTTTTGTAAATAGAAACGTAACGGCAATCATTCTTCTTACAATAGCTTGTGCAGTTACAGCAGTTTACTTTGAAATTAAATACCTTTATAAAAAAAGAAAATTAAGTTCGCCAACACGGCGCAAAAGATAAAAAATCACGCTGTAAAGCGATTAGATCTATTTTCAGCAAAAATAAAATGGACTGTTTGTTTGAACAGTCCATTTATTTTTTTTTATTATTTTAGGCGATATCTCAACAATTGGTTGCTTTTTTAATGCAATAAATATACTTAAACTAAAACCTAAAATACGCTTAACTATTTTTCGCTTCTTTTAATTTCAAGATAAAGTTCGTTTAATTGCTTATCTTCAACTGTTGAAGGAGCTTCACTCATTAAACAAGATGCAGTTTGTACCTTAGGGAATGCAATAACTTCTTTGATTGAATCGCAATGAGTTAAAAGCATTACTAATCTATCAAGCCCGAGTGCTAAACCGCCGTGAGGTGGAGTACCGTAATTGAATGCGTCAACGAAAAATCCAAATTTGCGCTTAATAACTTCATCACTCAAACCAAGTGCAGTAAATACGCGCTTTTGAATTTCTCTTGAGTGAATTCTTATAGAACCGCCACCAGCTTCTTGACCGTTAATAACTAAGTCGTACGCCTTTGCGTGCATTTTAAGAGGTTCGCTTTCAAGGTATTGCAAATCTTCGGTTTTAGGAGCTGTAAACGGATGGTGAACGGCAACAACCTTTTGTTCTTCTTCGCTGTATTCAAACATTGGAAAATCGGTTATCCATAAAATATCGTAGCGATTAGGATCAATAAGGTTAAACTTTTCAGCAAGGTGGATACGTAAACCACCTAAAGTGTTAAATACGGTTGTGTTCTTGTCGGCAGCGATAAATAACGCATCCCCTTCGGCAAAATCACAAACTTCGCTAAATGCTGAAATTTGTTCGGGAGTTAAAAACTTCATAATTGAAGATTTCATTTCCTCCCCCGTTCTATGAGTTACCCAGCAAAGACCTTTAGCTCCAAGAGTTTTAACAAATTCAACTAAAGCATCTAAATCCTTTCTTGAAAGTTTATCTGCAAAACCTTTAGCGTTGATGGCTCTAATGCTACCACCGTTTTGCATTGCACTTGTAAACACTGCAAAATTACTATCCTTAAAGCAATGAGTAATATCCTTTAATTCCATACCAAAACGAGTATCAGGCTTATCTGAACCAAAGCGATTCATACCTTCTTCATAGGTCATAGTTTTAAAGTGTTCTTCTCCTAAATCTAAGCCTATAGTTTCTTTAAATATACGTTTGATAAGTCCTTCAACAGGATACATAACGTCTGTTTCATCTTCGACGAAACTCATTTCAAGGTCGATTTGAGTAAATTCAGGTTGACGGTTAGCACGCAAGTCTTCATCACGGAAGCATTTTGCAAGTTGATAATATCTATCCATACCCGAAATCATAAGTAATTGCTTATAAAGTTGTGGTGATTGTGGTAACGCGTAAAAGCAACCTTCGTGTATTCTTGATGGAACTAAATAGTCTCGAGCGCCCTCTGGTGTTGATTTACCCAAAAATGGAGTTTCAATTTCTAAAAAGCCTTGTTCATCAAGATAATCGCGAGTTACCTTTGATAATTTATTTCTTAAAATTAATTTTTGTTGAAGTGAAGGTCTTCTTAGATCAAGGTATCTATATTTTAATCTTAAAGCTTCGTTTGCGTTAGTATCGTCAACGATTTCAAAAGGCGTGGTATCAGCTTCTGATAAAATACGAAGCTCGCTTGCTAAAATTTCAACGTCACCAGTTGCAATTTTAGTTGTTTTTGAAGAACGTTCACGAACTACGCCCTTTACTGCAAGAACGTATTCAGAACGAATACATTCTGCCTTTTCAAAAACTTCTTTAGCACAAGTTTCATCAAATACAACTTGAACGATACCGCTACGGTCACGCAAGTCAACGAAAATTAAACTGCCTAAATTTCTTCTCTTTTGTGTCCAGCCCGTTACAACTACTTCTTTTCCACAATGTTCTTGTCTGAAAGTTCCACAATAATCAGTTCTTTTTAATCCAGCTAAAAATTCAGCCATATTTTTACCTTCCTTTATTTATAGCGCCCATTTAAGGGGTGTTTTTATTTTTATTCAGTATAGTTATCAAAATAGCCTTGTACTAAAACGATAGGAGTACCTTTATCACCACTACCCGAAGTTAAATCGCATAAAGAACCGATTAAATCGGTAATTTGGCGTGGAGTTGTGCCTTGTGATGCCATTTTGCCCACTAAGTTACCTTCTTTGTTTTTAATGTATCCTTTTATCGCCTCTTTAAGCTCTTCTCCTGATAAATGAGCAAAATCGTTATCAGCAAGATATTTAAGTTTTATTTCGTTTGGTCTACCTGCAAGTCCGTTAGTAAAAGCAGGTGATACTACTGGGTCTGCAAGTTCCCAAATCTTACCAACGGGGTCTTTAAACGCACCGTCACCGTAAACCATTACCTCAACAAGTTTTCCGGTAGCATTATAAATTCCGCTTTGGATTTTATCAACAACTGCCTTACAATCGCGTGGAAATAACTTAATTTTATCTTCCGTTGCCTTGTTTGAACCAAGCAACCCGTACTCTTCATTATATCCACCGGTTAGCGTGGGCTTCGTTAAAATATCGTCTAATCCATAAACGTTTGCTCCAGCCGAGGCAAGTATTCGTTTTGAGCGCTTACGAGTGTGAATATCGCAAGCTATAACGTCGCTTGTGTAATTAAGTATAGCCTTAGCGTCGTTTGCAAAAATTATTTGGGCTTCACAACCGCAAGAGGTTATAAGTTCTTTATAATATTCAACGTAGTCAACGCCCGTAAAGGTATGCTTTTGATAGCCAAATAATTCACGGTATTTTTGCTCGGTTAAAATATCACTCCAAGGATTTACACCCTTCGCATCCAAGTCATCAAGGCTTACTAAGTGATTTCCTACTTCATCTGATGGGTAGCTAAGCATTAAAACTATTTTTTTAAGCCCCATTGCTATACCTTTTAAGCAAATTGAAAATCTATTGCGTGACAAAATTGGAAATATAAGGCCAACGGTACGTTCGCCAAATTTCTCTTTCACTTCTTTAGCAATATCTTCAGTCGTAGCATAATTTCCTTGTGCGCGAGCAACTACGGCTTCGGTAACGGCAATAACGTCACGGTCACGAAGTTCAAAACCTGCGCTCTTTGATGCGTTTAAAACGCTGTCAACAACGATTTGCGCTATATCATCGCCTTCGCGAATTATAGGCGCTCTTATGCCTCTTGAAACCGTGCCAACCAATCTTTCTTGCATTTTCATACACTCCTTGGGTGATTAAATCTTTAAACAAGATTTATTATA
Source organism: Christensenellaceae bacterium (assembly GCA_045589175.1). GTDB lineage: Bacteria > Bacillota > Clostridia > Christensenellales > Borkfalkiaceae > HGM11416. The sequence goes on along the minus strand of JAZNFS010000011.1, from coordinate 56,005 downwards.
ACAAAAAAAAGTGTAAATTGTAAAGCAAAAAAAACACACTTTACGATTTACACAACCATTTTTTTATGCACAGCATAAATATATAAAATTTTAAATTCTCTTAACCAATATTTTCAACCTTAATTTAAAAGTATAAATTTTTAATTAAACACCCCTAGTTCTAATTTTGGTTTCTTTAAAAGCACCAGTTGCATCTACTTTTACACATCCATCGCTAAATAAAATAGGCATGCCGTAGCAGTCGAAAGCTACTTCTTGATTTTGCGATATATGAATAAAATCAACGCCGTATACGTAAGAATAAAATTCACTTGAAACAATTGCCTTTTTGGCGGAAATCCCCTCGTATAGGTTGATTATCAGCCCAACACCGCATAAAATCAAAGCCTTAACAGCATCTGGCGAATATAAATCTTTATCAACCAAAATCCCTATTTTTTTATTCTCGTAACAAATGATTTTATAACCGCTTGCCGTTGAATATTTTTCTTCGTAGCGATTCATATCACAAATACAGTTAAGCCTACCCTTTTCAAAAGCAAAGATACTTTTTCTTTTAAGCCCACAGTTATCGCTTATACCACCGGCTAACGTAACTCCGCCGAGCGAGGCAGAATATCTACCTAAATCCACTAAATCGTGCCCCTTGCCTTCAATTTCTTTTTTAAAATTAATTATACCCGTTTGCTCAAAAGGCATCAAGTTTATACAGTTTAGCTTCTCTTTATACTCCTTAAAATTTCTTACTATTCTAATTTGCACGATTTTACCCTCGAATTATTATATTCAAAAGGCATTTTGATTGTTATTGCAAATTATAAAACGGAGTTTAAAATTTCTTTTATTTCTTTAGTTCTTTCTGCTTGAAATATTTTTAACTTTGCTTCCTTTCCACCACGTACGCCCTTTAAAATTTGTACGGCAAATTTTCTTAAATCGTGTGCTACGTTTTGGTCTTTTTCATAAGTAAGCCTTTTGTCTATCAAATAAAAAATACACTCTTTTAAACCTTTTTCAGTTTGTGTTTGAGTTAGTTTTGCAAATAATAATGGGTCAGCCAAAGCTCCTCTGCCTATAGCAACGCCATCTGCCCCAGTTTGCTCAATCATATAATCAGCATCTTGCACCGTAAAAATACCACCGTTGGCAATCACGGGAATTTTTAAGGCGTTTTTTATTTTTGCAATTTCATTATAATGGACTCTTCCACTATACATACCCTCGCGCGTTCTTCCGTGAACGGTCACGAGACTTGCTCCCGATTGTTCCATACGACGCGCAAAATCATAAGCGAGTAGGTTATCGTCAGTTATGCCAGCACGAAATTTAACCGTTATAGTTTTACCCGATTTTACGCACTCCTCAACAATTTTACCTGCCAATTCGGGCTCTTGCATCAATCTACTGCCCTCTCCGTTATTATAAATTTTAGTTACAGGACAGCCCATATTGATATCGATTATATCAAAATCTTTTAGTTCTTCACTTTCACAAGCTTTTCTTAAATAGTAAGGTTCGCGACCAAATAATTGAACTGCAACACATTTTTCTTCTTCGCCCTTTCTTAAAAGTTCCTTGGTGTTTTCATTATTGTATGCAAGCCCTTTAGCAGAAACCATCTCGGTTACCGCAAAACCCGCGCCAAGTTTTGAGCATAATGAACGAAAAGCATAGTCGGTATAACCAGCCATAGGCGCTAAAAATATATTATTATTAGTCGTTAATCGACCTATATCAAGACTTTTTAATTTCATTGTAGATTTCATCAAGCTCTTCTTCTGTTAAAGATTTCATATTTTGTTTTCTTTCAAGCACGGCATTTTCAAGCCTTTCAAAGCGCTTTGAAAATTTATCGGTTGAGTAGTTAAGTGCTTGCTCGGCGTTAACACCTAAAAACCTTGCAATATTAACTATAGTGAATAATAAATCGCCGATCTCTTCGAAGGTGCTTCCTTCACCCTTTTGAGCGCTGTGTAGTTCGGCAAGTTCTTCGCCAAGTTTTGAATAAACTTGACCTATTGAAGAAAAATCAAAATTATATTTTGAAGCACGCTTTTGAACCTTTTCGGCACGCATCAAAGCAGGAAAGGCTTTAGGCACGCTGTTTATATATTCACTTCCTCTTTCAAAACCCTTTTCTTTAGCTTTATTCTTTTCCCAAACCGACAAAGCTTCGTCGCCACTATTGGCCTTGTCACTACCAAAAACGTGTGTATGACGGTAAATTAACTTACTGCAAATATCGCTAACAACGTCGTCTAAAGTGAACTCGTGATTTTCTTCCCCAAAAATGGAATGAAAAATAACTTGCAATAAAACGTCGCCTGTTTCTTCGCATATACACGCGCTGTCGTCGCGCTCAATTGCATCGTAAAGCTCATAGCATTCTTCGATTAAATCCTTACGAATACTGTGCCTCGTTTGCGCCTTATCCCAAGGGCATCCGTTTTCAGCCCTTAACGCGCGCACTATTTTATGCAAATCTTCAACGCAAAAGCGTTTTTTTACCGTAAACGGTTGATCTTTTACGACTAGCACGGTGCGGTAATCGTAACCGCTAAATCTATCCATTTCGTAAAGTTTTATTTTCTTTGCTCTTCCACCGATATAAAGAACGGCAGGTGCGTCGTCGCCAAAAGCGTCGGTCAAGCGTATTTTCCACTCCGAACAAATAAACGGGCTGTCAATATCGTACAAAACGAAGGGGCGAAGAACTGAAGAATTAAATTTTTCGGGCGAATATGCAGAAATAGCCGTATATCCCCCACGCGTATCAAGTAAAGATAACGCGTTTAAGGTATGTGAAACACCTTCAATTATTTTCGTATTTTTATTACGCTTTATAATTATCGAACAAGCAACGTCGTCGGCAACTGCTCCATCAACGCAATATACAACGTCGCTATCCTTGCTTTCATCTAAAACTCGTTTTGCTATCTTTTTAGAAAGAGTGTCAAAGTTGCGTGATTTAGTGAAATATTCATCTAAATAAATAACGTTTACGTTAAGATCTTCAAGTACTTGCGAACTTTGAGCAAGTTTAGTTTTACATAGAACCTTGCTTGCAGTTTTTATTTCGTTAATTGCACTTTGACCTAACGCACTTTTGGTTGTGCCAAGACCTATTAGAGTAATTTTCATTATTTTTGCTCTCTTTTTTGTTGATATATATAATATATAATAAATTTATTAATAGTGCAACAAAATAACAGCTAAAGTCTGAAATAATCATTCCAAAAACGTTTATTTTGGGCATTTTTACCAAAGTTAAGTTCACAATTATTTTTACTGCCACACCTATCGGCATACTAATAAGCATTACTTTTTGTTTTGATATACCAACTAAATAGCAATTTATAGCTTGCAACGTCGACAGCGCCACAACGTTTATACTAGCATATCTTATAAGCAACGTTAATAGTTTTGAATATTCTTTAATTCCACCAAACAAAATTTTAACGGCTAATGGGGCTAAAAAAACTATACCAACCGCCCATAAAATCGAGATAAAAAAAACTATAACAATACCTTTCGTCTTTTTGTTATCTTTGACTATTAAGGGTAAAAATCCTAAGCTTAAATTATGAAGTAATGATACGGGCAACGAAATTACCGTATCCACACCACCAGTATATATCCCATACACTTCGGTTGCTTTTTCAAAATAGGTGTTTTTAAGCAAGTTTATAACTATAAAACTATCTGCAAAAGTGGCTAACGGAAAGAAAAGCACTGAACACGCGATAGGGGCTATAGTTAAAAGTAATTCTTTTATACTAATCTCTTTTTGATTATCATTTTTTTTATCATCACTAAAATTTTTACGATATTTTAGAAATAAATATATAAGTGCTATTATTTCTGAAAACGTAACGGCAAAACAAGCAAAAAACGCCCGTTTTTGTACCGAACCATCAATCAAAAGTAGGGCTATAACACCACTAACACACTTTACAAGCTGTTCAATCGTTTGCGAAAAAGCCGTTGGTTTAAAGTTTCCATTCCCTTGAAAATAACCGCGAAAACAAGAAATTAAAGTAACAACTACAACAGCAGGAGCTATTGCAAAATAAAGTGAACTTGCCTTTACGTCACCTTGCAAATTAGAAATTTTACCACTAAAAAACAATAAAATAAAGCATAGAAATAAGCCGATAAGCAAAAATATCTTAATGCATTTTTTTAAAAGATTTTTGGCATTATACCCCTTTGCAATTATTTGAGTCATAGCCGTTGGAAGTCCGCCACACGCCAAGGTAATAGCAAGAAAATAAACAGGAAAAACCATTTGATAAAGCCCCATCCCCTGACTGCCGAGCAAATTACAAAGTGGAATTTTATATATTCCGCCAATTATTTTTATAAGCAAAGTTGAAAGCATAAAAACCATTGTGCCTTCAGCTATTCCTATTTTACTCTCTATCCCCTTTAATACACTCTTGTTTTTCATAGTAGTATTATGACTGTTTAATAAAAATTTATTACCGCTTAAAACTTTAATCGATACCACGAAATAATAAAAAAGGTGCTATAATCAACCTATAGCACCACTTTTATATTTTATCATACTAAAATTATTCTTCTTCGTGTTTTATACTTTCAGCCAACGCTATTGCCTTTTCAACAACGAAGATATCAATACCGCGTTCCGCGTGGCGTTTAATTTCTTCGCTCTTAGATATAATAAAGTCAACTTGAACTTTACACTTCTCGGCACATGCTTTAACTGCAAACAATAGTTTTGATTTAGGAAGCTTTATAGCATTTTTAAGATAAATCTTTTTTGGTTTTGCTTGCAAAGCACAGTTTATTGCCATATTAAACTCGTCGTTAGTTAAGTTATTTGCATCAATTGCAACGGTGAATGCAATTTTTTCACCAACAATCTTTTTATATTCAGCAAATTCTTTTTCAATTAAACGCTTTTTACCCTCTTTAATAATAGAAAGTGGCATAATAACTTGAATTTCACTTACCTTTAAAGCCTTTGCTTGCCTAATTTCCCATTTTTTTGCAAGAGCCGTACTCTCACCCAAACCGATAACTGCACATACTTTTCTTAAATCTTTTATACCCTTTTTTAAACTCTTTATTTTGCTTGTTAAAAGCATATATGATTCAAAAGTATAATTATTTGCATCTAAAATACGCTCTTTCAAAGATGCAACGGTAAGAGTTGGGTCAGTTAAATCATAAGCTATTTTATTATATATTTTTTGAAGCTTAATTTGTTTGTATTCCGCTTCGCAAAAAGCTTCAGGATCTTCGGACTTTACAGCCGTATTTTCTTCTTTTTGTTCCGCTTGTTTTTCAAATGCTTCTCTAATTTGTTTTTCTTCTTCACTTTCAGCGGGTAAAAGAGGTAACTTTAGGTCTTCATTTTCAGCTTTTTCTTCTTCATTTTGATTTCCAGCATCCAAGCCTTTAGATGAATTCTCTGGTAAAAGAAGGTCTTCAACCGCTACTGGGTTTTCATCTTTATTATCATCTTCACAATTTAACAAGAATGATTGTTGTTCGCCTTGTATCTGCTCTTTTTCGCCGTTTTCTTCAGTAACAATATCTTCTTGTTGATGATTTTCACCCTTTTCCTGTGTATATTCTTCGTTTAATTGCATAAGAACTTGCGTAAATTCTTGAATTTCAGCTTCTTTATTTTCAGGAGCAAGTTCTTTTTGTTCCTCTTTAACTAAATTGTCGTTATTTTTTAATTCTTCCATATAATATTACTCCTTATAATCGACAAAAAAGGTTGATTTATCACAAATAGGTCGTTAATTCTTTATACTATATAAGCTATAATTAAAGACGCTAGGAGATAATTATGCCAAATCCATTTTTTGCAATATTATTACTTATTGGTATTTTTTGCTTTTTCTTAAGCATTTCGTTTTTACTTAATGTATTATACCACTATAAGACGAATAATAATCAAGAAGGTGATAAAAACCAACAAAATAATCAATCTAAAAGCAAAATTTATTACCAAAAGCGTGTAAAAAAATATTATTCCTCAAATAATAAAAAACCAGATATAGCCTTAAAAAATAAAATTTTAATATCAACTAAGCCAGAAACATATTCTAGGCGTGATAACGATTAAGGTTAAAATCGTTTTTCTTTATTAGTTTTTAGCGTCAATTCTTTCAATTGTGCTTTCATCCCCCCAAAGGCGTTCTAGGTGATAAAATAATCTAGTTTCATCGTTAAAAATGTGTACGATACAATCGCCAAAATCAAGAACTGCCCATCTACCCTCGCTTTCGCCATCGCGACGTTTAACTTCAACGCCTAGTTTAGACATTCCATCGTCAACGTATTCACAAAGTGATTTTACTTGAGAGGTTGATGTTCCGCCTGCAATAATAAAATAATCTGCAAGAACTGTTTTTTCACTTACGTTGATTTTAACGATATCACGTGCTTTTTTGTTTACTAAAATGTTACAAATTTCATTACTTAATTGTTTTGCGTCCATATTTTTTTCCTTAATGTTTATTATAATATTCATTTGCTAAAGCGGTAAGTTCGAAAAGTTGCTCACCGCTGTTGGTTACGTGTTGAATTAATCTTTCAATGCAAAGTTTAAAGCCCTTTTCAAAATCCTTTTCAACGGCTAAACGGAGCTGAACAACTTCATCGTAAGTTCTGCCTTCTTCTAATAAATCAGCTAAAAAAATAATTTTTTCTAAGGTAGACATATTAGGTCTTCCCGTTGAATGATATGCTATAGCATTTATAACGTTTTCATCTTGAATATTGAGTGTGTTTTTTGCAATATGTGCGCCTATATATTGATGAACGATACTTTCAGGTGCACTTTGCGGAATATTAACGCATAAAAAATCTTCGCGTTTTTTATACTTCGCAACGTCGTGCAATAAGGCGGCAAGCTTTGCTTTTTCAACCTTTTCACCCATTCTTTTAGCATACTTTTCGGCTAATACTATTACGCCAGCCGTATGAATAAGTCTGCTTTCTTTTAATTCGTTAGCTACGTACTTATAATATTCGTTGCCTTTGTAAAGATTATTTTCTTTAATATAATCAATAACTTTACAATTTAAATACTCGTTTGGCATAACGCCAAGTTTTAATAACTCACGAACAAAAGTGCTTGATATTTTTCCATTAAAATCAAATGAGAAAATAGGTTTATTAGTTGCCTTTTTAAATTTTTCAACTTCGGCATTTAAGTTGTAACCATTTCTTCCCATAACCGTCAAAGTGACGTTATTTAAAATATACTCAACGTTTTTCCACTTTAAAAAATTAACCAAAGAATCTACGCCAATAAGTAAAAAAAGTTCTGCATTTTGATTTTGACTTTTAACCCATTCAATAGTTTTATAAGTATAACTGGGCTGAGCCGAATTTATTTCAAAATCGCTAACGGTTACGTAATCAAGAGCGGAAAACGCAATTTCAACCATTTCTTTGCGCATTTTCGGCGAGCTTAAAAACTCACTTTTAAATGGCGAAAGATGCGTTGGAAGTACAATAACGCGATCGAGATTTAGCGAATTTTTAAATTTTGTACAAATTTCATAGTGGTCGTTATGAATAGGATCGAACGAGCCACCAAAGATACCTATTCTCATATTTATATTTTATCACATTTTTTTATATTTTACAAGTTTAATTAACAACTTTTTTGGCAATAATTTTACTGCCATGAAAAACAGTAAATTTTCAATTATTTCAGATAGTATCTTATCCTTTTTTATTACCTTTATAATTTCATACGTTTTTTTATCTTTAATGAATTTTTCAAAAGAAATAAAAATTGCTTTCGGTATAATTTTTGCGCTTTGTTTATTTTTAATCGTTATTAAATTCAAAAGCGACAAATACAACCTTAACGAACTTAACTACTTTGAGAAAAAATCGGTTGAAAATCTTATGTTAAAACTTGAAACAACGCCGGACAGTGAAGTTATAGAAGCACTTTTTAAAGTTTTATCTAATAATAATATTAGCGTTGAAAAAATTAAAAATCATTTAGAAAGCAAATCTTCGGTGTATCTTTTCAACTTTGATAAAGAAACTTCAAGAACAAAAATTTGCTATTTTCTGCGTGGTTTTTGCAATAAAAAAATTTATCTATTTTGCAATAAAACAAGCGACGACAGCATAACTCTTTTAAAAAATTTCAAACATAAAATTAAAGTATTTGACTCAAAAAAAGTGTATAAACTTTTTAAAGAAGCAAACATTGAAATGGCTGAAAATATTGAGGAAAGAAAAAAGAAAAATGATAGGTTTAAACTATGGATTAATAAAGTTTTCACAAAAAAAAGAGCAATAAACTTTACCCTAATCGCTGGGTGCTTACTACTCTTTTCAACCTTTACGTTTTTCCCTTTGTATTACAGAATTTGCGCCTTAATCAGTGCTTTTTTAGCTATAGCATGTTTAATTTTTGGCACTAAAAAAGAAAAATTGGAAACAAACTCTTTAAGTTTTGAAGATTAAAACTTAATATGTTCGATACCTTTTTTATTGCTTCTTCTATAAAGAACAATTTTTTTACCGGTTACTGCAACCACTTCTGCATTTAAAAGAGGTTCAAGTTCTAATGCGATTTGCTTTGGGTCATCATCGTTATTGTTTAAAACACTTACTTTTATAAGCTCGCGAGCCTCTAACGCTTCAGATAAACTCTTTATTAAATTTTCGCTAATTCCGCCCTTACCGATTTGAGTTACGGGAGAAATAGTTTGCGCTAATGCGCGAAGATTACTTCTTTCTTTTGATGTTAACATTATATACACTTCCTTTGTTTAGTCAATAAAATCAAATTCAATTTCGCCTATTACAACAACGCTACCTTCTTTAGCTCCTTGATGGCGAAGCGCTTTAATAACGCCCTTATCACGTAAAGTTTTTTGAAAGTATGCAAGAGAATCGGCATCGTTTAAAACAACGTTTCTTTCAAGAAGTTCAACGAGTGGACCTACAACAACGAACGCGCCGTCGTCGTCACGCAAGATTTCAAAAGCATTAGGATCTTTCTTTTCATAAGAGAATGCTTCAAATTGCATAGGTTGAACGGGTGGTAATTGCTTTAATTCTTCACTAACCTTATCTAAAACCTCTAAAACACCCTCGCCCTTAATTGCCGAAATGGTAAATATAGGGTATTTTTTTGCATATTTTTTCTTAAACGCCTTAACGTTTTCTTCCGCGCCAAAAATATCGGTTTTATTAAGAACTACTATTTGTTTAAGCTCGGCAAGTTTTTGGCTATAAGTTGCAAGTTCTTCGTTTATTTTGTTAAAATCTTCAATAGGATTTCTTCCTTCAACACCCGAAGCGTCGATTATATGAACTAACATTCTAGTTCTTTCGATATGACGTAAAAACTCGTGTCCAAGTCCGGCTCCTTGAGATGCCCCCTCGATAAGGCCGGGAATATCGGCAACGATAAAATCCTCTTCATTGTGGCGAACAACACCTAAATTTGGAGATAGCGTTGTGAAATGATAGTTTGCAATCTTTGGCTTTGCTCCCGAAATTTTTGAAAGTAAAGTTGACTTTCCTACGTTAGGAAAACCAACCAAACCAACGTCGGCAATAATCTTAAGTTCTAAAACAACTCGCTTAATTTCAGTACGTTCACCCTTTTGCGAAAAGTGTGGTGTATGTCTACGGCTGGTACAGAATTTTTTATTACCCTTACCACCTGCACCACCTTCTAAAACCAACTCGCGTTGCCCGTCGTAAAAAATATCACAAATTACTCTATCTGTTTCTTTATCACGAACAACCGTGCCGAGTGGAAGATGAATTATCATATCTTCACCGCATCTACCAGTACAGTTTTTAGTATCACCTTTAACACCGTTTTCAGCAAAAAATTTATGCTTAAACTGAAAGTCAAGCAAGCTGGTTTTGTGACGGTCACCAACGAAAATAACGTTACCGCCTTTACCGCCGTCACCACCGTCTGGCCCGCCGTTAGCTACACCTTTATACCTTATGAAAGAGGTACAGCCATCGCCACCGTCGCCACTTTTTATTAAAATACTCTCTTTATCTACAAACATAATTCACCTTTAAATAGCCGATAATCAGCCTATAGGATAGTTTTTACTTTTTTATATTCAAATTAAAATAATCACAATACTCGCTTATTTCACAAGTTTCGCATTTAGGATTTTTAGCCGTGCAAACCTGCCTACCGTAAAAAATAATATAATGATGAGCGTCGCGCCATTTTTCTTTTGGTAAAATTTGCATTAACTGCTTTTCGGTTTGAATAGGATTTTTAGCCTTTGCAAAACCTATTCGGTTTGCTACCCTAAAAACGTGCGTATCAACGGCAATCGCTGGTTGATTAAATGCAACTGCCCATACGACGTTTGCCGTTTTTCTGCCAACACCCGAAAGTTTTAATAGCTTTTCATAATCGTTAGGGATTTCGCCACCATAAAAATTTATTATATCACTAGTAGCTTGCAAGATATGTTCAGCCTTAGTATGATACAATCCGCAAGAAAAAATATATTTTTCAAGCTCGGCTTGCTTAAGTTTTATTATATCGTATGGCGTTGGGTATTTTTCAAAAAGAACTTTAGTTACCTTATTTACCCTTTCATCTGTACATTGCGCAGAAAGAATTACGGCAACGAGTAGTTGATAATTACTGCCGTATTCAAGCGCAGGGCGGGGATTGGGATATCTTTTTTCAAAATACTCTATTATTTTGTCGCGATTGTTATTATTCATACCGAGCATCTATTTTAACACAAATTATATTTTTTTTCAATCGTTTTAAGGCATAAAAAAGGTATTACCCACTTTTTTTAAACAAATAGTGGGTAATACGCAGTATTTTAGGTTATAACATAAACAACCCTTGCCTTCAAGCACCTAAGTCTTCAAACCCTTAAACTGATACCGTCTTTTTATACAAGCCGTTCAAGTTTTGTTCTACCGGCTTGTTTTTTTATACTAAAAATACCGTTAAAGGTAGGATAGTCCCCCCTTTTTATAAGCATATAGGCTGTTGCATAAACAATTTGTGGAATTTCAACTGCATATCCGCAACCGATTTTAATTTCTGCCGGCATTGATATAATTTTTGACTGTATATTATAAAATCTACTTTCCTGCAAAAATTCAAAAACTTCGGTTTTGGTTCTAAAAGTAACTACCGTCATTCTTTCTCCTTTGCAATTAAGACATATTTCGTCTTGTATTATAATATATTAAATTATAGGTTTTTATGTGATTATATGATATATTTCGACAACTCTGCCACCGGCTATAAAAAACCAGATCAAGTTATAGAAAGTACACTAAATGCGCTAAAATATCTTAGCGTAAACGCTGGCAGAAGCTCACACAAACTTTCACTAAAAGGTGAAGAGTTTATTTATAAAACGCGCAAAGAGGTTGCAAATTTTTTTGGCAGTAAATTTACCCAGCGCGTTATATTTACAAAAAATTGCACCGAAGCACTTAATATTGCAATCTTGGGTACTTTAAAATCAGGCGACCACGTTGTAACCACGGTTTACGAACACAACAGCGTTTTGCGCCCCCTTTATTATTTACAGAGCAAAGGAATTATTACCCTTACCATAGTAAAACCCGAACGCGGTAATATGATTTTAGAAAGCGATATTTTAAAAGCGCTAAACTCAAAAACTAGAATGGTTTGTTTAACAAGCGCCTCAAACGTAACGGGCGAAATTAGCGATTACGAAGCTATTGGTGCGCTTTTAAGTAAAAAAGATATTTTGTTTTTAGTTGACGGCGCGCAAGGGGCAGGCCATATTTATATAGACACGCATAAGCACAATATCGATATTTTGTGTGTTGCAGGTCATAAAGGACTTGACTCTGTTCAAGGCGTGGGCTGTTTAATTTTTAATAAAAAAGTTGATATAAATCCCATTATTTTTGGTGGTAGCGGAAGCGAAACTTTTGCAAAAATTCCTTCGGGTTACCCCGAACTCTTAGAGTGTGGAACTCATAATTTACCAAGTATAATTTCTCTTTACGAAGGTATTTTATACACTAAAGAAATTATTGAAAAAAAACAAAAGCATCTTATAAAATTAACGGGCTATACCATTGATAAATTAAGCAAAATACCAGGCGTAAAAATTTATTCACACCAAAACCCAATAGGCATAGTAAGTTTTTCATACTACGACTATTTTTCACAAGAAATAGCGGGCATCTTATCGGATAAGTACGACATAGCAGTTCGCGGTGGATTTCATTGCGCACCACTTACCCACGAGTTTTTAAATACTAAAGAGTGCGGATTAATTCGCCTTTCGTTTTCGCAATTTAACACGCTTTTTGAAATAGATCAATTTATTTACGCACTTTCGAATATTCGCGAATACCTATGTTAGTCCTTTAATATTTTTTCAACTATATTGTCGAGTTGTTTTCGTTGAGCGCTTGAAAGCATAGGCGAAACCGCCAAAACAAAATTTTGTATTTCGTTTACTGAAAGAGTGCCTCTTTCTTTTGCAATCTTAGCCTCGCTCATAATCGCTGTAATCAAATCTTCTTGACTTGCCCCCTCGTACTGCGAAGCAACGCGTTTTAACAGTTCAAATGCACTTTCGTTCATATTAAGGTTATTGGTTTGCTTACTTTGATCGTTCTCTTTTTGGCTATCATTAACGTATTCGCTAAATTTTCGCATATAAATTCCCCATTATTAATATTTTATGCTAACCCAAATCATTATGTTACAAGGAAGTTTTTATGAATAACATAGCAATCGCACTAATTATATTTATGCTTTTATCTAAAAAAGATAATAGTTATAACCAAATCTTATCATCTCTTTCGCCAAGCGACATACAAATGATATTAGAGTTTTTAGGTGTAAACGAAAATTTAAAAGGCACGATAATCAACCTATTGCCCACTATTTTAGATGGAAGCTTTGATTTTAAAAGCATTATTCCAAGTTTACTACCGCTAATTTTTTCAAGTTTAAACTCAACCAGAACCCAAACCAACTGCCCGCCATCAAGTAACTTTAGTGAAATAGACGGACTTGCCAACGAGCAAATAAAAGAGTGCTTAAAAAACTATTTTGTGTAAATTGATATTTAAATATTTTGCATTAAAAAAGAGCAACCTATTGCGTTGCTCTTTAGTTTTTTAATTTTTATCAATCGTTTTTGGGTGGAGCGCCAGTTATTAAATCATCGAGGTCTGCCCATCTATCTACAGAAAACTCATCATCATACACGCCATTAACTCCAACGGTTAAAGAAATATTACCTTGTAAATCGGTACGCCATATATTAGCGCCTTCGGCATATAACCTGGTTATTGCTTCTTGTGTTGGATGCCCATAACTGTTACCTTCACCGCACATAATTACTGCGTGGTCGGGCGAAACTTTGTTAACAAATGCTTGCGTGCTTGAGGTTTTACTACCGTGATGCCCTACTTTTAGTACGTCTATTTTTGGAATTTGGGTATAAGCAAATAAAAATTCTTCTTCAACAACTTCGCCAGCATCACCAGTAAACATCATTGAAAACTCGCCGTAAGTAAGAATAAAAATAGGCGAATAATCGTTTGGATAGCTGTAAGCAATATCGTTTACACTTGCAATAGGTGTTAAAAAATCAACTTCGTATTTATAAGTATTTTCGCCAACCTTAAATTCTTGGCTAAAATCGCTATCTTTATTAAAATAAGAATAACCGCAACCTTCGTTTAATATGCAGTTTAAAAAGTTATAATAGGTTGGAGTACCACACTTATAGCTTCCAGACGTGGAACTTGCAAGGTTAAAAGATTGTTCAAATTGGTTTGAATTATCGCCGTTATAATAAACGAATGGACGCAAACAATAAGAAACGTTATAATTTTCAAACACTGCCGGCATACTACCTATATGATCGGCATCGGTATGCGTTGCTATAACCAAAGTTATGTCGGTTACGCCAAGCCCATTAAGATAGGCTGTAACCTCGTCGCTGTAAGATTTTGTTCCGCAATCGATAAGCATATTCTTGCCATCGGGAAACTCAACGAATATACAATCGCCCTGACCAACGTCGATAAAATGAATATTCATATCACCGCTATCGGCAGAACTAACACCCGTAAATATTTCGTTTAGCCCAGAATATACAACCTCTGCATTCTTCTTTTGTTCAAAATACCAAATTACGGCCACTATTAAAATTATTAACGATATTATAAAGGTAAAGCTGTTTTTTAAATTTAGCTTTGTCTTTTTAATATTCTTTTTAGATTTCTTCATAACTCACCAAATAAGTTGTAAAAAATAACAATAGCCACAAGCAACAATTAAAGCAACCAATTGCTGTGATTACTACAAAACGTATAAAACCGCCACCTTTAAATAAACGCTTTCTTCAAAACCGATAAGCGAAGCGTGGTCTTTACCTTGCGTACGAAGTTCAACAAGTTTAACCCTTTTACCACTTTCATTACTTGCTTTTGCAAGCATTTCGGTAAACTGCTTAACTGAAATATGCTGAGAACAACTGCAAGTTATTAAAAAACCGCCCGATTTTAAAAGTTTTAAGGCTTGAATATTTATATCCTTATAACCGCGCAAACCGTCATTTACGGTATCTTTACTCTTAGTAAAAGCAGGAGGATCTAAAATAATAGTATCAAACTCTACTTTTTGTTTGCGGTATTCACGCAAAAGCTCAAAAACGTCGGCGCAAACGGGAGTTATAATATCACTTAAACCATTAGCCTTTGCACTTAAAGATAAAAAATCTAAGGCTTTTTGGCTTACGTCAGCACTATAAACCTTTTTTGCGCCGTGCTTTGCACTACATAGTGAAAATCCACCCAAATTACAAAAACAGTCGAGCACAACCCTATCTTTAACGTAATGCTTAACGTTATCGCGATTTTCTTTTTGATCAAGAAAATATCCCGTTTTTTGGCCCTCTTTTATGTCAACGTAAATATCAAGCCCATTTTCGTGTATTAATACTTTATCGGGCACTTCGCCGTATAAAACGCCTTTTACTTCTTGCAGTCCCTCTTTCTTGCGCACCGAAACGTCACTACGCTCGTAAATACCTTTTGGCGCAAAAATTTCAACCAAAATATCAACTATCATTTGTTTGCGCTTATCCATACCGAGCGATAAAAATTGACAAGATAAATACTCTCCGTATTTATCAACTATTAAAGCAGGTAACAAATCAGACTCACCGAATACTACGCGATAATTATTTTCAAAGCCGAGCGACAAACGATAATCGTTTGCTTGTTTTATGCGATTTAAAAAGAAATTTCTATCAATTTTCTCTTCTTTATACGAAAGAACTCTAACGATAATTTTAGATTGATGGTTAATATAACCTAAGCAAACGAACTTTCCATCAAAAGAAAAAACTTTACAAACTTCGCCTTGCTTTCCTTCCCCCGTTATTTTAGCAACTTCGTTTGCATATATCCAAGGTTCACCTTGTATAATTCGGCGCTCCTCGCCCTTTTTTAGCGTTAGTACGTACATAATCGCATAAACCTCTAATCGATATTATAAATGGAATTTTCTTGCAAATTCTTGTTTAATTGCTTGATAGCCAAAAGTAAAATAACCAAGCAAGGTCATTCCGCTAATTGCAAGATTTATTATGTTTAAAAGATGCTTATCTTCAATATAAATGAAAGATATAATTGAAACGATTGTTAATATTATAGTAATAAACACAAACGATAAAAGCCAAGATTTATCCTTTCTTATAAGGGTAATCATAAGAAGAGATAAAACGGTACAAATTGAAATTGATGGTAAAACGTAGTTAGCAAGCCATTTTGTATTTGTGCTTATAAATTCACACGTCCAAAGTAAGAATACTATAGCAAGAAGCTGAGCAAGAACTTTTTCAAATACACTTCTTCTTGAAATTATAGTATGAGCAATAAGCACCCAAACGTAAACTACGCTACTTAGTACGACTAACGACCACCATTTCGTGTTAATCGGCGTTTCTAGTCCCATTAAATAATAATTTATAAAAAGGCAAATTGAAACGACGCAAATAGACATAAATACGAAAAGCTTTAAAACGAAAGAGTTGTTTTTTTGATACTTTTCATCTTTTTTACGTTCAGCAAAAGGATAATCAAGCGACTTTTCATTATTAATTTCTTTTACTTCGCGAAAGCATAATGGACAATGATTTCTTTCCCCGTCGATTTTTACCTTGCAATCTGCACAGTATTTCATACTTCACTCTCCCAATAATTACTGTAAACGGTCATTTCAACGCCGTTTTCAGTAAGTTTTTTAAATAGTGCACGCTCAATTTTAGTTTCAACGTAACTACGCGCTGAAGATATATATATCTTACCATCATAGCCTATAACCGTAAAGTTTTGTTGAGCTGAAGCCGTAGGTCCAATTACAAAAGTAATATCTTTTAAATACTTTGAAAAACTTTCAGGAGTTTTAATAAGGCCTATATTGCTTAAATCGCCCGACTGCAAATTCTCGCCAACGCGCTTATAGGCAAGGCGCATTGCAATGTCTTTCATAAACAAAGGAATTATCTTCATAAAAGGATTTTTTTCAAGCTTTACGTTGGAGTGGATAAGCTGTTCTATCTTCTCGGTCGTACTGCCTTCCGCTAACTGCTTTTTACAAAGCTCAATACATTCTTCAAAGGATATTTCGGTATGAAAATCGTGTTTTAAACGCACGAATAAACTGAAATTTCTTACGGTGTTTGAAGAAAAACGTTTACGTAAGTTTATAGGTACTAAAATTTGAACTCTTTTATTTTTTTCTGGCTTTGACTGTAAACAAGTTTCGTAAATTACGTACATATAAAGAGCTGCTAAATATTCAGTAACGGTTGCACTATATTTTTTTGCAGCTGCTTTAAGCTGATCTATTTTACAAACGCCACAGATTATACCATAGCCGTCGTGAGAGAAAGGCGTTCCCTTAAATTTATAAGCGCTATATTCTCTTTCACTATTATTTTTAAGCTTTTTATCAAACACTCTAAAAGTATCTTCACTTTCTTCGTATGCGTGTGGTGCGGCAGAAGGTCTAATTACACCTTCGCTTTCAACGTCGTATCCCATAAGCTTAAAATACTCAAAAAGAATTTCTAAAAAGAAGTTTGTGCCACCAGTTCCATCGGTTAAAGTATGGTGTAGATTTATAGTCACCGTATTTTTACGGTAAAAAACCTCAAACATATAACCGTTATTGCTTTCAGGCGTTATTTGTTTTAAATAATGAGCTGGTTGAGGTTTTATTTTTACAGGCTTATTATTTCTTTCTAAATAATACCAAAATATACCCCTTTTAAGTCTTGTTTTAAAGGTAGGCATTACTTCAAGCGCAAGATTTACTGCCCTTTCTAAAACTTCGGGATTTACTTCACTTTCTAACCTTGCTGTGAAAGAAAATACGAACGGCGAAGTTGCCGTAGTATTTGGTGGATATATTTTTGCCGCATTATCAAGCGGATACCAGTTCTTTTTTTGCATACTCTTCTCCTTAAAGAATTTTTTTCTTTAACTTTGTTAATTAGGTTAATCAAAAACTTTTTTATTGATAATCAAAATAATTGTATTGTTTAATAGTTATTTCTATCTGTGTTCTTGTTCCAGTACGTTCGATATTAAACACAACTCTATCTCCTATATCAAAATCAAACCCGTATAAATATCCGTATAAGTCTTCAGTCTTGTTAATTTGATAGGTTGTTCCGTCATAAACAAAGGATTCAATAATATCACCCTCTTTTAAGCCTGCACCGTCGGCATACATACAACCGTCGGGCGCTAACTGAATTATTGAAACGCTTTCTGTAATACCCCAACCGCTCTTATTGTCGGCAACGCTAATTCCAAGTTTATATCTTCCTTCAACTACGCCCGTTTCAAGAATTTTTTCACAAACCTCTTTTATCGTATCGGCATTAATTACGTAGGCAGGCATATTTGGTGTTGAGCCTGTACAAATCATACCAACCAAATATCCGCCTTCTTGTGTAAAAATACCGCCACCCATCGAGTTGTTAGTCCAAAGTAAATTAGCTAAGGTTAATGAATTACTTTTTCCTTCGCCTGCACTCATAACAAAATCGGTTGCCCCGATTATACCCGTAGAGGCAAATATTTTTTGGCTACCCATAACGTTTGATAAAGATAGAATCCCTGTTCCCGTTTTTAAAGTAGAACTTTCGGCGTAAATTATGCTTTTTTGTAGAAACGCCGATATTTTAATTAAACATATATCCGTTTGCGGATCAGTACCAACGGGACTTGCACTATATTCTTTTCCAGTTGAAAAATCGGTAACCGTTACGTTTTTTGCACCAGCTATTAATGAATGTGAGGTAACTATAAAAGTTAATTCTTCAGCTTCGTTATTAGCAACCACTATTCCCGTTCCGGATGCGGTTGAGTTATCAGTTGAAACGGTTATTCCCACAACTGATGGAGCAATTCTTTCAATAACTTCAGGTAAACCCTGTGCTTGATATTGCTCGTATAAAAGAGGGTCGGTAACCACAAATTCAACGGTTACGTTAAGATTCTGTTCAGGAACAAAAGTGCCGGCTGAATCGCTGTTATCTTGATTGTCGCCCTTGTCACGCAAATTACAACCAAGTAAACCCAAAACGATAATCATAATTAGCGATATTAATAAACGTTTAATATTTTTTTTCATACTTTCTCCTTCAAATAGAGTGAATTCTATGTAAAAAGCAAAATTAGCCATTGTTAGTTATTTTTGACTTTCTGTCTAATAAGTAGTAAATTACGCAAATTACCATCATAAACGCGCATATTGCTATAAATAAGTAAAAGATTGTAGTCCAACTTCCTACCGCTTCCGATATTGCGCCTAAGCCATAAGCCGTTATAGCGCTTCCAACGTAACAAAAACCGTCTAGCACGCCAGCTATAGTCCCTGCGTTTGCTTTAGCAGAATAAAGCATCGGGAAGATGCTTGTTATTATATTGTTCACGCCCGACATTGACATTGCCACCAGAATAAAGCAAATAAGTGGTAATATCCAACTTTCTAAATTTAAAAACACTAAAACTAACAAAAATAAAATTAACGCAACTACGTAAAAAATACCGCAAACAAAAACGTAATTTTTTAGCTTTTTATTTAAAAATAATGCAACCGTGCTTCCAAAAACGGCAAAGAATGGTAAAAATAAAGTTAAAAAGGTCGAAATTGAATTATCGAGCGAATAAATCTCTTTTAATATGGTAGGCATCCAAGTGGTCAACCCATCTTTAACAAAGTTGTTGGCTATTGCAAGAAGGGCTAAAATTGCAAAAGTAAAAACAAAGGATTTATCAATTGCCCTCTTTTGTTTAATCTCATTTTGATCACTTGTTTCAACTAATACTTCTTGTTGCTCGCTATTTCGTTCTTGTTTAGCTTTGTTTTTAAAAAAATCAACAAAACAAAACCAAAAAACACACATTGCAAAAAGTAAACCGCCAGCGATAAAAAATACCGCTTTAAAGTTTATTGAAAGAGCCGATATCAACGCGCTTAGCCCATAAATTGAAAAAGTACCGAGTGATACGGGCAACGAAAGTAAAAGAACTGCAAATGAAATATACTTTTTAGGCAAGTTTTCATTAAGAAGTCTTATAATCGACGACCATAAAACTGCTTGAAAAAATCCGTTTAAAAGCCAACAGTATTTTAATAAGTTAAAATATTTCACGCCTATAAAACCAAGCGCTAAGTTCATTAGTGAGGATACTAATAAAGCTATAGCTATACTGTAACGCGGATTATATTTTTTACACATCAAACCGTGTACTACCTGCCCTATACCGTACGATATAAAAAAGAATGAGCTAATAGAACCTGCAGTGCTTTTTTTAACAGAATAAAAGTCCATTACAAGATTAATATTCGAACTATATGAGTATCTCCCTAAGTATGCTATGTAATAAACCAAAACACCCATAACTATAAGCGTTAGGCAATATTTATTGTTTAATTTTTGTTTTTCTTGTTGCATTTTTCTCACAAAACTTAAAAATTACAGTTAAATTCTTTTAAGTAAATTTCAATGAAGTCTTTAATTAAGCGTGTTTTTGGCTGTGCAATTTGCTTTGCGGTTTGAGTATGCAAATACTCTCCTAACCTTAACGATTTATTGTATAAATGGTGCAACGTTGATTTATCGTTTACACTTTCGGTATATTCGTTTTGATAAAATTCGATATTGGGATCGTAATCCAACATATTATTTGAACTACCGTATCTAAAAGCGCGAACTATAGCTATTGCACCTATTGCATCAAGATTATCCGCATCTTGAACGATTTTACTTTCAATATCGGTAATAGTAACTTTTTCTTTTCCAAAAGCATATTCTTCGTGATGCTCTATTGCGTATAACACGTGTTCTTTTTCTTGCGTAGTTAAAGCAAGTGGCTCTATAAGCTCTTTAACCATAGGTAAACTTTCAACTGGCGAACAAAATCTGCCCATTTTTGAACCCAAAATACGATGCACGTCGTGAGCATAAGAAGCAACTGCAACAATATTTTCATTACCGCCTTCTTTCTCACAAATTTTTAACGCATATGCTAAAACGCGTTCTAAATGGTCAATACTGTGCCCCGTTTTTTCATCTTTAAAAAGTTCGATAAACTTTTTGCGTAATAGATTTATATTTTGCTGTGCTTTTTCAGTCATGTTTAAATTATACCCCTTTTATTCCATTTTGATTATAACATGTAGGCTATCAAAAAGCAAGCAACTTAAAGGAAAAATAAAGCATTTTTAATAATTTATTATTAAATTCAGTAAAAAACTGTGATGATTTTTATTAAAAATTTTAGTGAATAGTTTTATTAAAAGGGTTACAAAATATACTTAGGGGGGTAAAAATATGGATAAAGATTTTTATTTTGGTGTTATTGCCGGTATGTTAGGCGGTGCGCTTATAGCTGCAAATTCCTTTAAGGTTAGAAAGGCAGTAAGAGAGGGGCAAGAACAAGTAATGAATACTATTGCCAGTACTGCTAGCGAACAAAAAAAAGGCTCAAACAAAAACAGCTTAAGTGAATAAAAATAAAAAACACGCACTTTTAAAAGGCGTGTTTTTTGCTAATTAGTGGCTATATAGGTTGATTATCGCTATATTTATTAATTACAGCGATTGAGCAAAGATTATTGCGTTATCTGTGTTATTAGCAATAATTCTACCATCTAAATCAGGCGTTAAACCTTTACCATGAATACAAATTTTTGATATTGGCCAACAAATTTCAGCGGTAGTAAGTTTAATTGCTTCTCCAGTTAAATTATTAATAAACGTCGTTTGCATAATTCCTTTTCCATAACTTTTATATACGACTTGCTCTCCGGTAACTGATGGCTCAAGCACTACTTTAACAATATTTTTTAAGCTAGATTTATCGTAATCAAGAACTGCGCCCATTAGAGCTTCCGAAGCTGATGCCGAACCGCTATTAGCTAAAAAGATTATTTTTTCAAAACCATAATTGTTATATAAACTATTTTTAGCCCCATATTCTTCGGTTTTTCCGTCTTTATAAGTTGCCATAGCACACAAAAACTCACCATTAGTACCAGTATTGCATAAATATCTACATAACGAGCACATTACACTCATTGCTCCACCACCGTTAGAACGCAGGTCAATAATTAAATTCGTATTATTGTTTTCTTTAAACAAGTTCATAACTTGGTCAAATTGTCCAACAACTCCTAGCGTTCCATTTTTTGTTCCCGTGAAAGAAGTGAGTCGAATATATCCCCACTTTTCATTAATAGCGAATTCTGAGGATTGTTTTTTAGTTAAAACAAGTTTATCTCTTCCAATAAAATGATATGAACCCGTGCTATCAGTATAATATACGAATGATTCGTTATAACTGCTTTTTGAAATTTCAAATTGGCGAATATCCCCATCGTAATCAATTTTCAAACTAACGGTTTGATTACTTAAACTACTAAGAAACTGCGTTACTTGGTCGGTAGTAGTAGGCGAAATAAACTCGCTTTCTTCTTGCAATTTATATCCAACTATCACACCACCCGATTTAATTCCTGCAATGTCGGCAGGAGAATTTCCAACTACCTTAGTTATATATAAATGGTTTACCGTTGACAAACTAAATCCAAATCCCACGTGTGATCCGTTTGAGGAAGTTTTATAAGCTTCATAATCATCTTTTGAGTAATAATCAGAATAATTATCAAGCAGTGTTTCGCTTAAAAGGTCCAAAACGTTTTGATCTTCATCAGCATAATAATAGTGCTTGTTATATGTTGACAAGAAAAAATTTAAGGAACGAAGGTCTTTATCTAAGCTAAAATGATAGGTAAAATATCCCGAAAAAAATATTACACCAACACCTAAAAAGGTAAGCACGTATTTTAGTATTATTTTTAAGTTTTTCTTATTAAAAAAATGGTTCATATATTACAAAAGTGCCGATAATAAGTTTATACAGGCACTTTTCTCCTTTTTGTTAAATTTATTTATTTAAAATTTTATAAAGCAAACCGCAAAGTCTAAATGTAACCGCATCAGAAAAATTTCTTATATCAAGCCCAGTTGCACGTTCAATTTTATCAAGCCTGTAAGTTAAAGTATTGCGGTGCATATAAAGTTTTCTTGCCGTTTCACTTACGTTAAGATTATTTTCTAAAAATTCTTCAGCTGTACCCAACATATCCGGATCAGAGAAAACGCTTTTTGCATCGCCGTCAACCAAGGTATTATAATAATTCATAAGCGTTAGCGGTGGCATATCTTCAACCATTTTATATAACATATATTCTTTATAAGAATGTACGTTATTTTTTGAGTTAAACGATTGGCTAATTTTTAAAGCGCTTTCCGCTTGAGCATAAGACTGCATACTTTCAGAAAGCGTTCTAACCGTTGATCCTATACCAATTTTTGCCCTAATACCAGTTTCTTCATACAGCGAGCGCCAAAAAACTTCTGCAAAGTCAACTGGCGATTGAAATTCAGTATCGCTTTCACTTGTTAAGAACTTAACGAACACACAGCTATCGTCGCTAACTGGTATAGCGGTATCAACTCCATTCATAGCATAACTTTCTAAAAATTCTGTAATATCTGCAGAAGTATTAGCTTTCGCAGTTATAAGCAATACGTAGCAAGGAACGGGAGGAACGGCAAATTTACGCATGTATTTTATTATTTGCATCCCACTACATTCGCCAAAAACAATACTTCTTAAAAAATCGACTTTAGGTAATGATTCTTCTTGAGTTCCGCTATTTTCAAGATATGAACATATAAACATAGCGTAATTTCTTTCAACTTCACCGCTACCCTTAATAACGCCGTAATACATATCCTTTTTGAAACGAAATCTAAAAAGAGTGATATTTTGCTTTTTATCTTGAAGCCCGTCGGTATATCCGCCTGAGTATTCAAACGGTATTTTTTCATCTGCACTATATAAAAAATTAAATGTTGACGAATAAGCGTCTACTGCGATACCAGTTTTTTGTTTTAGCGCTTTTAACGCAAGAATAATTTCTCTTTCCATAAAAACTCCATATTTTCTTTGTGCAACTTGCACAATTAAGTTTATTATACATTTTTTTTAATAATTTGGCAAACGATTATGCCCTTAATAATAAAAAATTATTAAAATAGCAAAACGCCGAATATATTTTTATTCGGCGTTTACGTATCAAAGTATTCAATAATTAATCTCGAAGCAGGGTTACCTCATTACAAAGGCCTTCAACAAAGTCTTCTTCGTGGCTGACTAAAATTAGAGTTCCTTCATATTTTAAAAGTGCTTCTTTAAGAGCTTTTTTAGCTTTTACGTCTAAATGATTGGTCGGCTCATCAAGAATCAACAAATTAGATGGCGTTTTGCACAAAACGGCTAACTTCGCACGAATTTGCTCGCCACCGCTCATATTTTTAAGTGGTTTTACAGCAAGTTCACCCTTTAATCCTACTTTAGCAAGCTCGTTACGAATCTCTTTAGGATTTGCTCTTGGAAAATGGTTCGCATAATATTGTGATGCGCTTTCACTACTTTCACCAAAATTCAACTCTTGCTCAAGATAAGCGATTTTTACGCCGTTATGAAAGGTAAAAAATCCACCTATGCGCGGTATTTTATGAAGTAAGGTTTTAATTAAGGTTGATTTTCCTATACCGTTAGTTCCCCTAACCCAAAGCTTAACTCCCGATTTTAAATGGAGATTTAAAGCTGGTAAAATGGGATGGTCGTAGCCAATAACCAAATCTTTAACTATTAATAAATCTTTTGTATTCAAATCAAGTGA
The DNA here is from genome assembly GCA_045589175.1 of Christensenellaceae bacterium. Classification (GTDB taxonomy): domain Bacteria; phylum Bacillota; class Clostridia; order Christensenellales; family Borkfalkiaceae; genus HGM11416. The sequence goes on along the minus strand of JAZNFS010000011.1, from coordinate 31,695 downwards.
TGGAAAATTAAACTCTGCATCATATAAAACTACAGGCTTTTGCATAACCTCAATTTTGGCAAGTTGCTTTTTTCTTGCGTTTGCCATACCAGCGGTTGCTGCACGAGCAGAGTTTTTATCAATATATGTTTGAAGCTTTTTAATTTGTTCTTGTTGACGGTTATATTCTTCTTCATACTGACGAGCGTTCATTTCGTGCATCACTAAAAATTTATCATAATTGCCCGAGTATTTTTTAATATTACCATTTTCAATGTTAACTATAAAATTTGCAACCGCATTTAAAAATTTTATATCGTGAGAAATAACTATAAAAGTCTTTTTAAATGAGTTTAGATATTTCACAAGCCAGTCTATATGTTCAATATCTAAAAAGTTGGTAGGTTCGTCGAGTAGCATTATATCAAGTTCAGATAAAAGCAGTTTTGAAAGCATAAGCTTTGCTCTTTCTCCACCCGAAAGTCTACCTATTTTTGTATCGTAACCAAAAAAATTAACACCTAACCCGTTAGCAACCCTTTTAACCTTTGCTTCTAAATCGTAAAAACCTTCGTTTTCAAGCCTTTCTTGCATTCTCGCACTTTTTGAAATTGCTTTATCTAGAGCGTCCCCCTCAAGTTCACCCATTGAAGAATATAACTCTTCAAGTCTATCGTTAAGTTCGTATAGATAATCAAAAGCACCGGTAAGATATTCCATTACCGTAAGCTCGCCGTTTAAAGTAGCGTGCTGATCAAGATAGCCTTTTCGCACGTTAGGAAGCCAGTAAACGCTACCTTCATCATAGGTAAGTCTATCTGCAATAATGTTGATAAAGGTGGACTTCCCAGCCCCATTTAATCCAACTACACCAATATGCTCACCATTATTTACTGTAAGCGAAGCGTCGTTAAAAATATATTTATCATCGTAACGATGAGTTAAATTCTTAATTTCAAGTACACTCATAATTCACCATTTGTAATAAGCTATTTCAAATAAATAATTAAAAATTTTTATCAATAAAATAATTTTAACCTATTTTTAAAAAATAGTCAACGCGGTTAAAGCAACTTTTAACTAAATAGTAATACAAAAGAAATTTTTTTATTCTTTTTGGTTGAAAAAATATTTGCATTATGTTACAATTATTTTGCGAGGTGAATAATGAAAACAGTTTTTAAGTATAAATTTACAAAAATATTCTACGTTTTGTTCGTAGCAGGCATTTTACTTGCAACGCTATGCATTGGCATGAATATAAGGCGTTTTATTTTACTATTATCAACAAGCGACGCGTCTGCAACCAATTACATAGCTTCTGCTCTAAGCGTTATTATAGGAATACTTGCTTTTATTTTTATAATACCTGCAATGATTAGTTCAAAGTATCAAATAAAAAACTGTGAACTATTAACAAAATGGGGGCTTATCACAAACAAAACTAAAATAAAAAGCATAACTCAAATTACCTTTTTTAGAATAAGTGAAAAATTAGTTATTTATTACGACGACGATACCTATTCAAACGTGTGTATCGACAAAAACGAGTTCGATGATTTTGTTAAAGCTCTTCGCGAAGCAAATTCAAAGATATTTTATTCACTCGATACCGAAAATCAAGGCAAAAAGTAAGCCTATAAGCCCGTTAACGCTATATTTTTAAACTTATAACTAAAACGAATAAACCAAGCGAGTATAAAAATTTATCGCTTGGTTTTTTATTAGTATTTTTACAAAAACAAATATTAAAAAAAATCATTTTTATAAATTTTGTTTATAGGCTAAAAAATGATTGACATTATATATTCATAAATATATAATTATGGCATAGTTTACTTTTATTAAACAAAAAGTTTAACAAAACTATTATACTTAATACTTGCGCTTATTTAATGCAAAATTAGGAGAAATTATGCAACTTGGGGAAAAAATTAGGCAATTAAGACACGCTTGTAATTTAACGCAGGGCGAGCTTGCTGATAGATGTGAGCTTACAAAAGGCTATATTTCGCAAATTGAAAACGACCTTACAAGCCCTTCAATAGCTACTTTAGTTGATATTTTAGCCGCACTCGGCACTAATTTAAAAGATTTTTTCTCAAATAGCGAAGAGGAAGAAAAAATCGTTTATTTAGAAGAAGAATTTATTGAAAAGAACGATGGCGAAGTTATAACTAACTGGCTAATACCTAACTCACAAAAAAACATGATGGAACCCATAAGAATAAACCTTGCTCCGGGTGGAAAAACTCAACTTGACTTTGCGCACGAAGGCGAAGAGTTTGGATACGTTTTAGCTGGTGAAATATGTTTGTGTCTTGGTAATCGCAAATATATTTGCAAAAAGGGAAATAGTTTTTACTATAAAGCAGATAAACCCCACTACGTTATAAACACTAAAAAAAGCGAAGCGATTTTTATTTGGGTTTCTACCCCACCAACCTTTTAAAATAATAGATTAACGCACGATAATTGCAGTTAACCGACTTATAGACTATCTTTTTTATTTTTCAACAAAGGAGATTGCCATGGCAGAAAAAATTATTGAACTTATTGGAATTACTAAATCTTACGACGGAACGGTTGTTGTTGATAACGAAAGCCTTTACGTAAGAAAGGGCGAATTCGTGACCTTACTTGGTCCTTCGGGGTGCGGTAAAACTACTACTCTTCGTATGATAGCAGGTTTTGAGATTCCTGATAGTGGGCAAATTTTACTTAATGGTAAAGATATTTCAACTATTCCGCCATACTTACGCCCCATTAACACGGTGTTCCAAAGATACGCGCTTTTCCCACACCTTAACGTGTACGATAATATTGCGTACGGATTAAAACTCAAAAAGATGGAAGTAACCTATCAAAATGAAAATGGCGACCAAAAGAAAAAAATAGAAAAACTTTCAAAAGCCGAAATTTCTGCCAAGGTTAAAAAGGCTCTTAAAATGGTTGACCTAGAAGGCTTTGAAAAACGCGACGTTACTACACTTTCAGGCGGGCAACAACAACGTATCGCTATTGCACGCGCTATCGTTAACGAACCACAAATACTTTTACTTGACGAACCGCTTGGCGCGTTAGATTTAAAGATGCGTAAAGATATGCAACTTGAACTTAAAGAAATGCATAAAAAACTTGGCATTACCTTTATATACGTAACGCACGACCAAGAAGAAGCTCTAACTATGAGTGATACTATCGTCGTTATGAAAGACGGGGCTATTCAACAAATAGGCACTCCAACCGACATTTATAACGAACCAAAAAGTGCCTTCGTTGCCGACTTTATCGGTGAAAGTAATATTTTTTCGGGCACTATAGTTGGCGATAAAAAAGTTAGATTTTTGGGTAAAGTATTCGACATGGTTGACGACTTTGAACTTCACGAAAAGGTTGACGTTGTAGTTCGCCCCGAAGACGTATTCTTGGTTGACGCTGGGCTCGGTGCTGTTGACGGAGTTATTACTTCAAGCATTTTTAAAGGCGTTCACTATGAAATGGCAATGCAAATTGGAAAAAACGAAATTATTATTCAAGACACGATCCAACGCCAAGTTGGTGAAAAGGCAAGTATAATAATTAAACCTTTCGACATTCATATAATGCATAAAGAATTCGTTTCAAACGTTTACGACGGTTATATTACCAAAAGAAATACCGTTAAATTTGCCGACGGCGAATTTGAATGTGACGTTACTCAACTCTACCCCGAATCCACTCTTGACGAAGAGGGCTATTTAGTGTTGAAAAACGGCGAAAAACTTGACCTTACCGACGTTGACGTTAGAGTTGAAGTTGGACTTAAAGATATTGAAATTATCGACAATGAAGAAGACGGCGATTCTTGTGGTGAAATAGTTTCAATAATTTATAAAGGCGACCACTATCAAGTTATCGTAAGAACTTTTGAAGAAGAGGAAGATTTCGTTATCGACACAGAATACGTGTGGAATGAAAACGACAAAGTAAGCGTTAAAATCCCACCTGAAAAAATTAAACTTTCGTTAAAGGTGGTTGAAAAGAAATGAGAGCGCTTAAAATTTCAAGAAAACACTTGGGCTATCCATACGCGCTGTTTTTAATTTTATTTGTTCTTTTGCCCCTAATAATTATCGTATACTACGCGTTTACCGACTCCGACGGGCACTTTTCGATTTTAAACTTCGTAAGTATCTTCTCTGATATAACGGCGCTTGCAGCAATATTAACTTCACTTTCGGTTGCTATTTTAACAACGGCGGTATGCTTACTAATAGGCTATCCCGTAGCATATATTTTAGCAAGAAGTAAACTTAAATTTGCCCCTACTCTACTAATTTTGTTCATTACTCCTATGTGGATTAACTTCGTTTTACGAATGAACGCATTAAAAGAATTTTTCTCATTAGTTGGCTTACTTGATAAAAACCCACTTCTAACCACCGTAATCGGTATGGTTTACGACTTTTTACCATTTATGATTTTGCCACTTTATACAACTCTATCTAAGCTAAACAATAGCATGATAGAAGCCTCTTACGATCTAGGCGCAAATAAAATTACTACCTTCTTAAAGGTAACCCTACCTTTGTCAATGCCTGGCGTTGTAAGTGGAATAACCATGGTGTTTATGCCAACTATGACAAATTACGTTGTAAGCGAAATTTTAGGCAGAGGTCAAATAACAATTTTAGGTAAACTTATTGAAAACTACTTTATGCACAGCAACTGGAATATGGGCGCTGCGCTTTCAACCCTATTACTCGCGGTAATGTTGATTTTCACTTGGGCAACTGGTGGATTTAACGACCAACAAAACGGAAATGCAAGGGGGGCGCTACTATGATTAAAAAATTATTAAAATACGCCTTTTTATTCCTTGTTTTAGCATTTATTTACACACCCATTTTAGTTCTTGTAATTTATAGTTTTACTGACACTATTATAATAGGCACGTGGAATGGTTTTTCATTTAACCTTTATAAAAAATTGTTCGCAGATAGCGATATTATGAAAATCGTGCGCGATACCGTATTTCTTGCAGTAGGCGCTGGCGCAATTTCAACAATTTTAGGCACGATGGGAGCTATTGGTATTTTCTACTCAAAGAAAAGAACGGCTACCGCTTTGAATACTCTTGGCAATATTCCTATAGTCAATGCCGAAATAGTTACCGCTCTTGCTCTTGCTCTTATGTTCGCAATGGTTTTGACGTTTGCAAACAAAACTATATTTTCATTAGTAATAGGCCACGTAGTAATTTCAGTTCCATACGTTGTTTTATCGGTTTTACCCAAACTAAAACAAATGGATGCAAACACCTACGAAGCGGCGCTTGACCTTGGAGCAACGCCAATTCACGCATTGTTTACCGTTGTTATTCCCGAAATTTTGCCTGGTATCCTTTCAGGATTTATGCTCGCGTTAACCCTTTCTCTCGACGATTATATCGTTACAGCGTTTACAAAACCCGATACATTTGATACAATTTCAACCTACGTTTATAACGCGGTTAAAGTGCCCACTCACTCATCACTACCCGCGCTACGTGCGTTATCTTCAATTATCTTCTTAGTTATAATCATTGCAGTAGTAGTTATGAATTTAAAATCAAAAAACAAGGAGAACAGATAATATGAAAAGATTGATTTCTCTTACCCTTTGTTTTTTAACCCTATTTACTCTTACCCTAACCTTTACGGGTTGTAAAGAAAAACCTACCGAAGCAGGGCAATATATTTTGCGTATTTGCAACTGCGAAGATTATATTAGCGAAAACGAGCAAACTGGCGAAACCCTTTACGAAGAATTTGAAAGAGTTTACGAAGAAGAACACGGCGTTGATATAACCATTGAATACACAACCTACGGTACAAACGAAATTCTTTACAACAACTTAAAGATTAACCCCGGCAGTTACGATTTAGTTTGTCCTTCCGATTATATGATTCAAAAAATGCTTGAAGAAGGTATGCTTGAAAAGTTTGACAACGTTAAAACTGACGTTCCAAATTACGACAAATACGGCTCGCCTTACGTTAAATCACTTTTTGATGAAAATGGTTGGAGTGAATACTCTGTACCTTATATGTGGGGTACGATGGGCTTTATTTACAACCCAGAGTTTGTTAGCGAAGAAGAAGCAAGCACTTGGTATTGTTCAATTAACCCCAAATTTAAAGGCAAAACCACTATTAAAGATAGCGTGCGCGACACCTTCTTTTTAGGCGTTGCTCTTGCTAAGCTTGATGATTTAAAGGCTGAAAATTTAAAATATCAAAGCGATATAAATTATCGCGATGAATACCACGAATACCTTAAAGGCGCATTTAACGACACAAGTAAACAAAGTGTTGATGCCGTTGAACAAATGCTTGTAAAAGCAAAAGAAAACGCCTTTACCATTGAAGTTGATAGTGGTAAAGACGATATGGTAACAGGCAAGGTTTGGATTAACTTCGCTTGGTCGGGTGACGCGGTTTATGCGCTTGACGAAGCAGAAAACGACGATATTGAACTTTATTACGCCGTTCCTATGGAAGGTAGTAACGTTTGGTTCGATGGTTGGGTTATGCCAAAGGGTGCAAACAAAACTCTTGCAAGCGCATTTTTAAACTATATTTCTTCTCCCGAAAAGGCCATTGAAAATATGGAATATATAGGCTATACAAGTGCGATTGCAGGGCAAGAGGTTTTAAACTGGGCAAAAGATTACGACCCAGTAGAAGAAGGCGAAGAAGGCTACGAAGTTGACCTTTCTTACTTCTTTAGTGGCGTTGACGGGGTTGTTGATAGTGATGCCGTAATTGAAGTTAGCACTCTTGGTAGGCAGTTTAGCACTCAATACCCTTCACGTGACGTGGTTGACAGATGCGCCGTTATGAAATATTTTTCTAAAGAAGACGACGAGCTTATAAACGCTATGTGGAATAGAGTTAAAGCAGGCAATATTAAATTATACGTTATAATAATTATAGTTTCTGTTTGCACTTTAGCAATTTTATTCGCACTTTATTTTATTTACGTTAAAGACTTATTTAGAAAAACGGGTATCAAGGGCTACACCGCTATCAAAAAAGAAGAAATAAACAGATAACAACCATATAAACTTAAAAGCCACCTTTTATGATATGCAAGGCTTTTTATGTGTTTTAGTTAAATTTTATTACACGTGATTAAATAAAAAAATACCTTGTAAAAACATTAAAAGCGTAGGATAATGAAAAAGAAGAAAACAATTTTGTAATTTATATTGGCATTTGATTTAAGTATGCTATAACTTATTTAATACTTCGTTTTGTGATTAGAATGTAGACAAGTAATTTGGAGATTTTTTATGATTGATCGAGATAATTTTTTAGATCTAGTGCTTTATCAGGTTTACCCACGTAGCTTTTACGACTCTAATGGGGATGGAATAGGTGATTTAAAGGGGGTAATGCTTAAGCTTGATTATTTGCAAGAGCTTGGTGTTAATGCAATTTGGATTTCACCTTGCTATAAAAGTCCAAATTACGATAATGGTTACGATATTTCTGACTATCGTGATATTGCAAGCGATTTTGGAACGCTTGAAGATTGGAAACTTTTAGTTAAAGAGATGCACTCGCGCGGAATGAAGCTTTTAATGGATTTAGTTGTTAATCATACTTCTTCAGAACATTTTTGGTTTAAGGAGGCAAGAAAATCGCGCGATAATCCTTATCATGATTATTATATTTGGGCAGATGAGCCGTTAAATGATTGGCGATCTGCTTTTAGTGGGAGTGCTTGGGAATATAATGAGCCAACGAAGGAATATTATTTGCATTCATTTGCCGTTCAACAGCCCGACTTAAACTGGGAAAATCCAAAGGTGCGCAAGGAAGCTTGTGATATAGTTGATTTTTGGGCGAGTTTAGGGGTTGATGGATTTAGATGTGACGTGCTTGACAATATTTCTAAGGATTTTAAAGAAAATAAAAAGTCCAACGGTCCACGTCTTCACGAATACATAAACCAGCTTTTTGGTAGAGATGAATCAAAACATCTTTTTACTATTGGTGAATGTAGGTCTGACGAGAAGAGTATTTGCGATATTTGCGGAAAGGATCGTGGAGAATTAACAACTGTTTTTCAATTTGATCACATAGATATTGGTAGAAAAAATAAATACACGCCATGCGATTTTTCTTACAATGAGGTTCGCGATACGTTGATTAGGTGGCAAAACTTTTCTGCAACGCACGAGCTTTTATATATGCTTTTTACCGATAATCACGACCAGCCTTATTACCTTTCTAGAATTGGAAATGATAAAGAACTTAGATATGAAAGTGCAACAGCCCTTGCAACTACTTTTTATATGCTAAAGGGTATTCCTCTTATTTATCAAGGGCAGGAGTTTGGCTCAGTTAACTCATTTTATGAAGATATTGGTTGTTATAACGATATTGAAACAATTAACTATTTTAATGAAAAAGTATATAGTAAGCCGTTAGACCTTTTAATTAGTGAAATAAATTACGGTAGCCGTGATAACACAAGGCGTCCACTTGCTTGGACTAATGATGAGTCAAGATTTTTTGGTTTTTCCTCAGCGCGTCCGTGGCTAGAAATGCCAACACGAGCAAATGAAGTTAATTTACAAAATGATTTGGCGTCTAAAAAATCAATCTTTAATTTCTATAAGAATCTTTTCAAAATAAGAAAAGATAGCCTTGCTATTAGGCGTGGTGAATTTAAAGACCTTACCAACGGGCAAACTGATTGCTTTATTTTTGAGCGCACAATCGATAATGAAAGAGTAATAGTTGTTTGTAACTATAAAGAGCAAAAACAAATTAAATTGCCTGAAAGTTTAAACGAAAGCAATTATTCGCTTATACTGGCTAATTATAACGTAAACAATTCACTTTTTAATGAATTTAAACCTTTTGAAGTTCGCATTTATAAAAATAAATAAAACGTAAATATGCAATTTAGTCAAGTACCACCGGCTAAGCCGGTGGTACTTGACTATATTATTTTTAAATATATCATACAAATTGCGCTAAAAGTAAAAACTTATTTGCTTTTATAGTACAAATAGCAATGGCAGTAGCCTTCAAAATTTTCGTCTTTTATTTGGTCGCGAAATTCTTTGCACATACATTTTGTTTCTGGCGTGCGTTCGCGACGGCAAGGACAATACCCTCCCGTTTGTTTTAAACCTTCTTGAACGGCTTTTACTACTTCTTCATTAGTATTTAAAGTTACTTTCATAATTATTTCTCCTTATACTAAGCTTGTAAAATGCTTTTCTTGTATGGTTAAACTTACTTTTACTTCTTGGTTGTTACGAATAACGGTTATAGTAAACTCATCGCCTGGGCGCACGTTTAACATATAATCAACTATAAAGAAGGTGCGCGTAATATCAATTAAGTTTTCGTTGTGTTCAATACTGACAAGGGTATCGCCTTCTAATATTTTTCCAAAACCTAACGAACCTGCGTTTACCGCTTGAACAACAACCTTTTCAACGATTTGAGTCATTTGAAGCTCGTCGTTATATACAGCTGAAGACTCTTCTGCAACAACCGTAACCCCCATTAAGCCCTTTAAAACACCTGTTCTTCCGTTTGATGCGTTCCAAATGATATTATCAGTAACGTATTTAGCTAAGTTACCCGGAATTGCATAGCCCATTCCTTCAACTTCGTTAGATACAGTTTTTGCATTAACTATTCCCACAAGCTCACCTTTTGCGTTAAACATACCGCCACCCGAGTTGCCTGGGTTAATTGCCGCGTCTAGTCTAATGCTACGATATTGGATAACTTCTCCCGATTCATCAATTTGTAAATCAATATATTCAGAATCAACGCTAACAATGCCTTTAGTTGCCGAAATACCAGCGCCGTCTGGGTTACCTATTGCAATAGCGGTTGAGCCTACTTTAATGTGATTACTATCGCCAAAAGTAACCGCTTTTGCGTTGCTCTTTTTTAAAACTTCGCTATTATCAACGCTTAAAACAGCTATATCGTAAGTCATACTTCCGCCAATGATAGTTGCATCAATAGCAAAATCTAATACTTCTTGACCGTATAAAAATAACTTAACCGATTTTGCAAGTTTATTAGTGCCGTATGCCGAAGAATTATGGATTACGTGATAATTAGTAATTATAACAGCGTCACCATTATCTTTATCTAATCTATAAATAACACCTGATCCTGCCGAATAACCGGTTGTCAACTGCCCTGAACTTAACACAGTAAACTCAGATATTATACTTACCGCGCTTAAAAGTGCGCTATTTATTGCGTTTTCAACGTCGTATTCGATAACCTTTGAATCAAGATATTCATCTAAAAATTCTAAAAAGCTACCTTCAAAACCGTTGTTTTTCGCTTCCAAATATAAATCCTCAAGCGAAAAATTGGTTGCATCTTTACCATCTTCGCCATCAATGCCGTTAATACCGTCTTTTCCGTCTTTACCGTCGATACCTTTTAAAGACTCAAGCCATTCTTGTTCTGTGCCTTTAAAACCGTTTTTAACAGCTATGTCGTAAGCGCTAATAACTTCCTTATCTTTGGATAAACAAGCCGTAAACGCAAAGCAAGTTGCCAGAGCAACTGTTAAAGCTATAAATTTTTTAAAAATATTTTTCATTTTTTACCTACTTTTCGCATATATAGCGTTAATAATTTTTTGATTATCAAATAGAAAAATAAGATAATTTATTTTAAGTTTTAGTTGCAAATCTTAAAAAGATATGCTATAATTATAAAAAATATGATTATTTAGGTGACCTATGTTTGATTTTTTTACTAAAACACAAAAAACAAAAAAGAATAAATCGGTAGAGCAACAACCCGAACAAAAAACTCAAACGGGCGCTCAACGAGCAAGCCTTAACTTCAATCAATCTGCTGAAAGCAATTCGGCTGGCGGAATAAAGATTTTTTATCCACGCTCTTTTGATGACGTTTCTGATATTATCGATAGTTTAATTATGGGTAAGCCAGCTATCGTTAATTTAAAAGAAATAAAAGAAACTACGGCTCAGCGCGTACTCGATATTATTTGCGGTGCAGTTTATGCTTTAAAAGGTGGGCTTTGTGAACTTGAAACTAATATTTACGTTATCACGCCAGATGGGGTTTCTACAAACTAATTAAATAAAAATTTAAATGAGAATTTTATTTAAAAAACGTTAGCTATTGCTAGCGTTTTTTTGTTTTAACTTTTTTTCAGTTCACCTTTGCATTTTGCGTTAAAAAAGATATTTTTCACAAACCAACTACCGTTTAATCAACTTATTTGGCCACTTTTGTTATTCTTCATCATCTACGCTATCACTTTCATCATTATTATTTATCATGTGATAGGTTTGTGTAATTTTATCAAGTAAAAGCAAAATTTTCTCTTTTCCGTAACTATTTTCATTAGAAACGGCAATTAAGTTATCTTCACCGAGTGCTAATCTATCAGCAATGCGTTTAACCTCGGGTTTAACCTTAGTTTTTGCAAATTTATCGGCTTTAGTACATATTACGTTAAAGGGTATTATGTAATGATTTAAATAGTTAATAAAATCGATATCGTCGGCATTTGGCTCGCGCCTAATATCTAAAAGCAAAAAGGCGTGGTCTAAATGCTTTTTATCGGCAAAAAAGTTTTCTATAGTTTTTGCCCATTTAATTTTTTCGCTTTTTGATACTTGCGCAAAACCGTAACCCGGCAAATCGGCAATAACGAATTCGCCAAAATCAAAATAGTTAACAAGCCTTGTTCTGCCAGGATCACGCGAGGTTCTGGCAAGTTTTTTACGATTTGCAAGCATATTTATAAAAGAACTTTTTCCTACGTTACTTCTACCACACACGGCGATAATAGGCTTGTCGAAACTCATAAATCCGCTTTTATCTGCAGCAGATTTTAAAAATTCGGCGTTTTTGATTACCATATTTTACCTCTAAATGCGATTTTTTATACCTTCTATTACTTCTTCAAATACCTTAGAAACTTCGCTTACTGGAATAAATTCAATTTGACTACGAATTTCAGCAGGTATTTCTTCTAAATCTTTTTGATTTGCTTTTGGTATAATTACCTTTCTTATGCCAACACGATATGCAGCAAGTGCCTTTTCTTTAAGCCCACCGATAGGTAAAACCCTACCGCGTAAGGTAATTTCACCAGTCATTGCAATCTTTTTGTTAACTTCTTTACCCGTAAATGCCGAGCATAAAGCAGTTGCCATAGTTATACCGGCAGAAGGCCCGTCCTTTGGAGTTGCTCCTTCAGGCACGTGAACGTGAATATCACGCGTTGAGAATAAACTTTCGTCAATTCCATATTTTAAAGCGTTTGAGTGAATAAAACTAATAGCCGCTCTTGCACTTTCTTTCATAACGTCACCAAGTTTACCAGTAAGTAAAATATCTCCCTTACCAGGAACTAAGCTAACTTCAATGGTTAAAGTAGTACCACCAACTGCAGTCCACGCAAGCCCTGTTGCCGAGCCAACTTCGCTTTCAAAAATTTCATCGTCTTGACTGTATTTTTTAACGCCTAAATATTTTTCAATGTCGCTTGCGTTTAAAGTGTATTTTTTCTTACCGCCGTTTTCAGCAATGTCGTAAGCAATTTTTCTGCATACGCCACCTATTTCACGCTCTAAATTTCTAACGCCCGCTTCACGAGTATAACCGTCTATAATCTCGTAAACAGCACTTTCGTTAAATTTAACGCGTTTTTCTTCAATACCGTTTTCTTTTAATTTTTTAGGCACTAAATAGCGTTTTGCTATTTCATATTTTTCTTCGCGAGTATAGCCTGAAAGTTCAATAACTTCCATTCTATCAAGAAGTGGAGCTGGAATAGTATCAAGAGTGTTTGCGGTAGTTACGAATAAAACGTCGGATAAATCGTATGGCACTTCTAAATATCTATCGCGGAATGTTGGATTTTGTTCAGGATCTAAAACTTCAAGCAACGCGCTTGCTGGATCGCCACGCATATCAGAAGAAATTTTATCTATTTCATCAAGTAAAAATAGTGGATTGCTACTTCCTGCGTTTTTAAGCCCATAAATAATTCTACCAGGCATTGCTCCAATGTAGGTTTTTCTATGCCCACGAATTTCGGCTTCATCCTTTACTCCACCTAAACTCATACGGACGAACTTTCTGCCCATCGCTCTTGCAATAGAGGATGCAACCGAGGTTTTACCAACACCCGGAGGGCCAACTAAGCAAATAATTGAACCACCAATTTTACCGGTTAATTTCATAACTGCAAGATATTCGATAATTCTATCCTTTACCTTTTCAAGACCAAAATGATCGGCATCTAAAACAGCCTTTGCTTGCTTTATACTTTCACAATCAACCGTTTTTTCACTAAATGGTAAATCTAAAATCCAGTCAAGATATCCGCGTAGTACGGTGTAATCGGGAGAACTTGGATTCATTTTCGACATTCTTGAAAGTTCTTTCAACGCCTTTTCTTCAACTTCGGCAGGAAGTTGTTTTGCAAGTATAGCCTTTTTTAGTTCTTCCTTTTCGTTTTCGTCATCACCAAGTTCTTGGTGAATAGCGCGAAGTTGTTCGCGTAAATAATATTCTTTTTGCCCCTTTTCAACGTTTTTTCTAACGCGTTCGCTAATTTTTTTGCCCATTTCAGCAATCTCTTCTTGAGCAACTAATGCTGTTAAAAGCTGTTCTGCTCTATCAAGAACACTACGCGTTTGTAAAATAGATTGCTTCTCATCATCCATAATTTCGCTTTTAAAAGATGCAATATTAACGAAAGCATCAGGGTCGGAAATAGCAAGTATTCTTTCGGTTTTATCCTTATTATCGTCACCGCTTGGCGCAAGCTCACGGAATTTTTCTTTAAGTAGATTTATGCAAGCGGTAAGTTCGCTTTCAGTTGAATCAAAAATAGGTTCACTTTGTTCAACCTTAACCGAAAAATATTCGTCGGTTGTTACGTATTCGGTTATTTTTGCACGATAAAGCCCTTCGATGTGCACGCTTACGTTACCCTCGAAGTGGAAAAGCCTTTTTATTTTACAAACAACGCCAACAGAATAAATTTGTGATGGCGTAGGATCGTCGATTAATCTATCGCGTTGAGCTACTAAAAATATATTTTTTGCACTCTCTTTTGCAACGCTTAAAGCCTTAAGTGATTTTGCTCTGCCAACGTTGAAGGAAGTTGCAACGTTTGGAAAAATCACAAGACCTTTCATCGCTACCATAGGAAATACGTTTTCACTTTCTGCAATAATTGAAGGCGGTATTTCTTGGGCTTGAAGTGATAGATTGTCGCCATTATCGTTTGGTTTTAATTCAAGAGTGTTTTCACCCGATTTTTTAATGTTATCTTCCATAATGTACCTATATTTACACCCGCATTGGGGCAAGTTTTTTGACTAGTAGTTAGTAATTATTAACAAGTTAGTATATTATATACTAAAATACCGAAAATTGCAAGAATATTGCAGTAAATTTTTGGTAAATTGCCTTTAAAAGGCATTTAATTTTTGTTTTATTTTAAAATGTTTTTTAATAAAAAATTACGAAATTTTTCTGATAGAGAGCTAAAAACTTTTAACAAAAAACCATTATTTATTGTATAAACGTTTTTAGGTTTTTTAGCGTTAACCGCCTTATAGAGCAGTTTTGCAAGTTTTTCGGGTGGTATATTTTTAGATGAAACGCTATTCATAATTTTAAAAAACTTTTTAGTATTTGCACTATATAATTTCGACCTTTCGCAAAGAGCGTACATTTCTTGATTGCTTTTATCAATCATACCAGTATTGATTGCGCCTGGGCGAACGGTAACAACCTTTATACCAAGTAGCGAAAGTTCGGCGCGAAGACCTTGAGCGTATTTATCAAGAGCGCTTTTGGTTAACATATAAAGCCCGTTAAAGGGCATAATTTTTTGTGGTGCAAGTTCGCTCGTAACGATAATAACCCTTCCCTTATCTTTATAAAGCGGAAAGAAAATTTTATTAATCAAGCACGCGCCAAAAAGATTTATATCGTATGTGTTTTTTAACCTTTCAAAATCCATTTCAATAAGCGAATCCATTCGATATACGCCTGCAAGGTTAATAACTGCACTTATCTCGCCTGTGTTTTTTGAAACCTCTTCAAAGGCGTTTTTAACAGATTGCTCACTTGTAATATCACACGCAACTGAAATTAAATTTTCTTGTTTTTGTGTGTTTTCAGTAATATCTAATGAAAAAACTTTGTATTTGTTTTTTAAAAAATAATTTACAACGGCTGAGCCTATTCCGCCGTTTCCACCTGTAATAACAACGCTTTGCATAAAAAATTCCTATAAAATAATTTCTTTTGATATTATAGCATAAATGCCTTGATAATTCAATCGTTTTATGCTATCATTTATCATATGAGCAAAAGATGGTACGACAACACAACGGTAATAATAACGGGCGCAAGTTCGGGTTTTGGCAAACTTTTAGCACAAAAACTTGTTAAAAATCATAACTGCAAGGTAATAGGTATTGCAAGAACGGTTTCAAAGCTTGAAGATTTAAAACAAGAACTTGGCGAAAATTTTAGCTATTATTCCTTTGACGTTAGCGATAATAGCAAGTGGGAAGAGTTATATAAAACCTTAACTAAGCAACAAATTTCAGTTGATATTTTAATTAATAACGCAGGGGTTTTACCACCCTTTAAAAAGTTTGAAAACACAACCATTGAAAGCGTTGAAAAGGTGATGCAAACAAACTTTTTTGCAAGCGTTTATTCTGTTAAAAATATGATGCCACTAATTAAAAAGTCTCCAAATAGGTCGATTATCAACATTTCAAGTTCGGCTGCACTCTCAACGGTAGTGGGTACTGTTAGTTACTCGGCATCAAAAAGCGCGCTTAAAAGTTTTACCGAAAGTTTAGCGCTTGAAAATAAAAATTTTTACGTTTCTATCGTATGCCCAGGCTTTGCAAAAACCGAAATTTTTCGCTCACAAAAGCAAGGTAGCGAAAAAGAAAATATTTTATTGCAAAGAGTTTGCTCCGACCCTGAAAAAATTGTTAACAAGCTTTTAAAAAAGATGGCAAGAAAGAAAAAACGAATTGTTTTAGGCGCTGATGCCAAAGCTATGGACTTTTTTACTAGATTATTTCCAACCTTTACTTTAAAGGCTATTAAATTCGTTTTAAAAAAGAGCAAAGTAAGCTTATTTGACGAAGTATTTTGCGAATAGCAATTCAGCAATTAAATACACGATAAATATTAACGATATGCCATGTTTTGGCTTTGATGAAAAAACGACAGGTTTTTGCCCTGTCGTTTTTTTATGAATAATCCCAAATTTTAATATTATTTTGCTATGTGCACAACTTTTAGAGTTATAGCTCATTTGTATTTTTACTAAATTTACCGAAAAATTACAATTTGTTAGTCTTCTTGGAATACAATACGTACAGCCCCAACTCCACCTTCAATATAAATATGATTTTGACCATTTCCGTTGCTTTCGAAATCGGATACGTTCTTTCCATCAACAGAAATACTTCCAATACCTTTTTTAACATCTATTTTGTAGTCATCTTTGCTACCAATCAGCGTTAAATTAGATTCTCCAACACCAAACTTCAAATTACTGTTTCCACGCAAAGAACCGCTGAAATTTAGTTCGCCTACACCCATATTAAGCGTTAGGTTATTGATCGTACCACACGCAATGGTAATTTGTCCCGCACCGCCTTTAATATCGGCAGATGAAGAAACATAAAGACTCTCAAATCGCACGTCACCTGCACCGAGATTTAATTTTAGCGAACTTGTATACAAATCAACCACCGTCATTTTTCCCGCCCCAGTTGTAATGTTCACTTTATCAAATACGATACTGTTGGGCAGATAAAGTGTTAAAGCCGCATTTAAATAGTTACTATTACTTTTAGCTTCATCGGTGATTGTCAAAACACCCTCTTTTTCGGATACAGATAAGTATTTCAAATTGCTTTCAACCAAAAATTTATCTCCGTGTTCAATTTTGAAATCGGCTGCATTTATTTGAATATCCAAAGAGTAAATATCGGATGTTATCTTATACGTTTGTAAATCATCTAAAACAACATTTTCATAGACACAGGATGATAACGCTAACAACAACATAAATACTAATATTGTTACAATATATTTTTTCATACAATATCGCTCCCATTTATTCTTATTTATTAGCCTAATCAACTTATAGGCTGATTTTTCATTTTATTAATTTTACAATTTACCACCAAAATAAATTAAAAAATCTACAACCGTCGATATTTGGTGGGGTTGGATTTTGGTCGGTACAAAGCGTAAATTCAAGTTCGCAAGTAGGAAGCCCGCTTTGTTTATACGTATAACCATTTTCGGTTTTATTAAAGCCCTTTATACTGCTTTCAGTTATATAGTAAGGGGTGTTTATAATAATTTCAATTTCTTTAAAACTAGCCCAAGTGCTTGCAGGCGATAGTAAATACACGTATTTACAAACGCTTGGCTTATAGCTTAAATCAATTGATGGATATATAGGCGCAGTAACGCAATTTACTATAGTTTGCTTTGGTAAAATAGTTATTTCATATTCATACCAACGTAGCAAATTAGATAAAAATCTTTCAACGTAAGGCGAACTAAAATCTGAATAATTTTCAACGACGTTAAGATTATTTTTACCACCGTTATAATCTTTAAAAGAACACAAAACCGCGTTATACCAATCGACTGTTGAAATACCAAATTTTTCGCTATATTTTTCAAACACAAAACTTTCAAAAGTGGTGGTTTGTGTGCTAACAAGTGAAACTAAACCGTAAATTTCTTCGCCGTTTTTCATACCACCATTTTGATAACATTGCCAAGTTATAGGCGCTGTTAAAGGCTCGCCAAAAGCGTAAAGAGTTAAATAATCGCCGTTTCTAACAAACGTGCCAAACCTACCCACACCATTATCTTGAAGGTGATAACTATTCCAATCTGGAAAATAAATTCGTGTTTGTCCGTTACCGCCATCCCAATCAAAGCCTGCGGTTGGCGCGGTGTAATAATCGCCAACCTGCGAGCCAATTAGACCTTCTTTATTCTCACCGCCAACAACGTAAGTATATTTAGTTACGGTTGTGCTTGGGGTGTAAAAAGAATGCGTTATGTATTCGTTTTGTAAATTTTTAAGATCGCCTTCTAAATTAAATTGCGAATCAGTTTTCAACGTGTAGCGTATTTTTTTATTTACAGGCTCGCCGTTCACGGTTATATCGTATTTTTCAGCATCGGTTGCAGTTTCATACTCGCCCGTTTGTTCGTTATAAGTGTTCGCATAGTCAGGTTGATTACCAAAAGGAAAGGCAAGCGTTGCAGTTATAGTTAAATCGCTTGGATTATAAAAGGTGTATTCTGCACTAACCTTACCGTCGTATGCCAAAAAATCCTCTTGCGAAGCATAATGATTTGACGGAAACTGCGAAATATCAAAGGTTAAAACTTCCTTTTCTACCTCAATTGGGCAATCTTTGTCAAACACCATTGCACCCGTTGAGTCTACTCCGCTCCAATGCCATTGCGCAGAATTTGCGCTTACTTCAATTGAAAAAGATGATAAAATAAGCGCGGTTAAAGCTACTAAACATATAAATCTTTTAAAATTCGATTTTTTCATACTTTTTCTCCTTATAACGTAAACAAAGCAAACTATAATACAATCGCAAAATTGATATAATTCGAGCATTAGCAAGTTATAATTTTTTTTGAGATCTTTTGACCAACGCTCAAGGTGACACTCCACCGTCATTCCAAGTGTAGCGTTAGCGTAATCGAAGGATCTAAAACACCTCATCCGTCGCGCTCATAAACTCACGCGCCACCTTCTCCCACTGGAGAAGGCAGGGAGATGTTTCTCCCAACGTGGGGGGCATGACAATCGAGAAAACTATCTATCGTATTTATTAACAAACGTTGCAAGCCAAAGCGCGTTGTCTTTTGAAAAATCTTCCTTTTTAAAGCGATAGCTCCAATTATTAGGCGAAAGAGTTGACGGAGTGTTCATTCTTGAATAATCGCCCAAACAAAGAATATCTTGCATAGGAATTATTGCTAAAAATGCGTTTGATGCTAAAAGAAGTTTAACAACCGTTTTGCACTTAGTGTTAGAGTCTTTTAAATCACAAACTACGCCCATCTTAGCACACTCTTTTATTAAATCGTTTTCAAACGCATCTTTTTTATAACCTTCAAGGCTATCGATATACCCCTTAAAAGGTTGATTATCGTGAGTTCCTGTATAAACTACGCAATGTTCTACGTAATTTGATGGTGTGTGCTCGTTCCAAGGGTTGCCGTCAAGCCCAAATTGCATAACTTTCATTCCCGGATAACCCGTTTGGCGCATCATATTAATAACGCCTTCGTCTATAACGCCAAGGTCTTCTGCTATTATACTTAAATGCTTAATATCTTTAAAAAGTTCGCTAGAAGGTCCTTGCATCCATTCGCCTAGTTTTGCGCTTTCAGCATCACTTGGTATAGCAAAAAATCTATCAAAGCCCCTAAAATGGTCTATTCTTAAAATATCGAAAAGTGAAAGCGCGTAATTTATGCGATTTTTCCACCACTTATACCCCGTTTGCTTCATTTTTTGCCAGTTGTAAAGTGGATTACCCCAAAGTTGACCGTCGTCTGAAAATGCGTCGGGAGGAACGCCCGCCACCAAAGCAGGGTTTCCGTTAGCGTCTAAAAGGAATAGCTCGCTTCCGTATTTCCAGTTTTCAACGCTGTCAAACGCTACGTAAATAGGCATATCGCCCATAATTTCAATGCCGTTTTGGTGTGCAAAATCTTTTAAATCATTCCATTGCTTTAAAAATAAAAATTGCGTGAACTGCCAAAACTCAACCTCGTTTGCGTTTTGCAAAATAAACTGATCGATTAAATTTTGCTCATACTTAGCGTATTTCCCCCAATCGGTAAAAGGCTTGTAATCGTTAGCGCACTTTAAAGCCATAAAAACGCCGTAATCTTTATACTCGCTTGCTTTTAAAAATGCTTGCCAATCGCTGTTAGTTTTATCAAATCTACTAAACGCCACGCGTAAAACCTTGGCTTTAGCATAAAACATTTTTTCATAATCAACGCGTGACTGGTCGCTACCAAAATCAATTTTATTATAATCGCTAAGTTTTAATAAACCTTGCTCTTTTAAAAGATCAAAATCAATAAAATATGGGTTTAAAGCGTGCGAATCACAGGCCTGGTATGGGCTATCACCATAGTTGGTTGGCAAAAGTGGTAGGGTTTGCCACACCTTAATTTTTGCGCTTTTTAGCCATTTAATGAAGTTATACGCGCACTTCCCTAAAGTTCCTATGCCGTATTTTGCAGGCAAAGCAGATATAGGCATAAGTACGCCGGCGCGCCTTGTTTTATTCATAAGTAGTGTTTCCTTTGAGTAATTGGTATTGTTTATTTGTGTTTTTTTGTAAAAAAGTGGGATACTTCAACTTAGGCTTAGTATGACGAATAATGTCATTCTGAGTGTGGCGTTAGCGAAATCGAAGAATCTAATGAGATGTTTCGACAAGCTCAACATGACAACTCAAAATAAGCCTTAGATGCGAGATAGTCGCGTAAAAAAGAGCATTTGTGATGGGAGCGTACTACATCGTACGTATGAATGTGGGTAAAATCAAAAGAACAAAGTATTGCAAGGCGATGATAAAAAAACAATTGAGAATAAGCTTTAGCGTAAAGCGTTTAGATGCACGCAAGAGAGCAAAACTGCGCATTAAACAAGGGCGCGTACTTGTGCGTACGTAACCGAAGTTTAAGCGTAAAGTTTTGGGCTATTTGCAACGCATATAAGCGTTTTTATTCCTATTGTTTTTTTTTGAAGAGCCCAACATAAGGCTTATTTTATGGGCTCGAAATCGCTCGCCCCATGTTTACATAGCGGACAAACATAATCATCAGGCAAACTATCGCCTTCATAAACGAACCCGCAAATTTTACAAACGTAACCCTTTTTACCTTCGGTTTGTGGCTTTGGTTTAACGTTTGAGTGATAATAAGCGTAAGTCATACTTTCACGGTTAGAAATAACGCGTGACTCGGTAACTGAACAAATAAACATTCCGTGAGTATCAAGATCAACGTAACTTTCAACCTTAAGAGACATAAAACTGTTTATATTTCTTGGCAAGAAAACAAGTCCGTTATCCGAGCGTAAAACGTCGCATCCTGCAAATTTATCAACCGTTCTTCCGCTTTGAAAACCAAATTTTTCAAAAACAGCAAAAGGCGCATCAACCGTTAAACAGTTAACGTTCATAACACCGCTATTTTTAATAACGTGGTGCGAATAGTTTTCTTTATTGATAGTAACCGAAATTCTATTTGGTACGCTAGTTACTTGGCTAACGGTATTAACGATTAAACCGTTATCCTTTTTACCATCGTTTGAAGTAACAACGTATAAGCCGTAACCTATATTAAATAGCGCGCTTAAATCGTTTTTGTTTGCAGTTTGTTCGCTTGTAGCAAGATATTCAATACAAAGTTCGTTTGCAAGTTCACAAATTTGATTAGTGCTTTCTTCGTTTAAAGAAGATAAAATTTTAACCGTGTTTTGCGCGTAATTAAGGTTTTTGCTATTTTCAAGCATTCCTTTCATAACCTTAGTAGCAAGTGGTGCCCAACTTCCGTTTTCAATAAAGGCAACCGTTCTGTTTGAGAAATTACGTTCGGTTAAGTGATTGATAAATTCACGCATAAATGGGAATATATCGGCGTTATAAGTGGTTGTTGCTAAAACGATTTTG
The DNA here is from genome assembly GCA_045589175.1 of Christensenellaceae bacterium. GTDB lineage: Bacteria > Bacillota > Clostridia > Christensenellales > Borkfalkiaceae > HGM11416. Next base: position 9,908 of record JAZNFS010000011.1, on the reverse strand, counting down.
CTGTATTTAAAAGCGTTTGCAACTGCAAGCGCCATATCGCATCTTGCAAGGTCGTGAACTACTAAGTTTTTACAGCCGTTTGCTTTTAATTTTTCGGCAAGTAAATTAACTGCTTTTTTAGTATTGCCATAAACCGAAGTGTAAGCTATAACTATGCCCTCCTCTTCGGGTTGGTAACTCGACCAAGTGTTATAAAGGTTTAAATAATAACCTAAATTTTCGGTTAAAACAGGGCCGTGAAGTGGGCAAATTTTTTGAATATCAAGCCCACTTGCTTTTTTAAGTAGGCTTTGAACTTGCGCGCCGTATTTGCCAACTATTCCTATAAAATAACGGCGTGATTCATCAATCCAAGGTTCGTTTACGTCAAGCGCGCCAAACTTACCAAACCCGTCGGCAGAGAATAAAACCTTATCGTAAGAATCGTAAGTAACGATTACTTCAGGCCAATGCACCATAGGCGCGGTAACAAAGGTTAACTCGTGCTTACCAAGTGAAAGCGTACTACCCTCGCCAACCACGATTTGACGGTCTTCAAAAGCTGTGCCAAAATAGTTTTTCATCATAACGAACGCCTTGGCTGAAGATACGATTTTTGCGTTTGGATAGGTTTTTGCAAAGTTAGCAATATTAGCAGAATGGTCGGGTTCCATGTGCTGAATAATTAAAAAATCAGGCATATTGCCATTTAAAACGTTTTGTATGTTATCAAGCCACTCGTGAGTAAAGTTTGCATCAACGGTATCCATAATGGCAATTTTTTGGTCGATTATAGCGTAAGAGTTATAAGATATGCCGTTGGGCACTTTGTATTGCCCTTCAAATAGGTCAACTTTGTGGTCGTTTACGCCAATGTATTTAATATCTGGGGTTATTATCATAATATCTCCTTAAATTATAAAAATTTCGTTTTAATTACTAATATTTTTGCCCGTTTTGTGGGTAAATATTAAAATGTTATTAATTTAACTATATTATATAATAATATTTGCGAATTGTCATTAAAATTTTAAAAAAAATTTAATTTTTATTAAATTTTGTGCTTTGCGTAGGCTTTTAGGCTATACTTTCACTATAATTACTATGCAATCAGTAATATTTGTTGACAAATTTTAAATTAAGCTGTAAAATTAGCCTATAAATATTTTAGATTAAAAAGGCGAATACTAAAGATATGAAAAGGTTAATTTTATGGTTTTTATTATTGCCGTTAGCTATTTGCTTTACGGTGGGTTGTAATAATCAAGGGGGTAATAAAAATTTGATAATGCAAGCAAAAATTATTAAAGTAAATGAAGATAACAGTTTGCTAGTTGAAATTATAAAAGATGAATACAACAGCGGTGAAATGTGCGTTTTAATAGGCAACAAAACAAAATTAGTTAACAAAAATGGCGAAAAAATTGCTTTTAGCGAATTGAATACTGGCGATAACGTACAAATTGAATACACGGGGCAAGTAATGCTTAGTTACCCTGCAAAAATTAACGCTATAAAGATTGTTCTTTTGTAGCAATCAAGATTATTAAACAGTAAAAAAGAACGGCTCGGTTTTTCCGACTCGTTCTATTTTTTTATTTGTATATTGTTTTAGACCTTTCGACTTACGCTCAAGGTGACATACGTGCCGAATGGCACTATATAATATTAGCCATCCCTAAACCCGCACGGGTGCGGATTTCATCACGTTAGTGATTTCATCGCCAAGCGATTTATCTTGAACGGCAGTTCAAATTTCATTGCACTCAATATGGCTATTCTTGTCATCCTGAGCAACGTAGAAGGATCTCTCGCTGTTATTATTAACAAAACTTATAAAATTCTACATAAATAAGCCTATAGCGCGACTAAATCACGTTATAGGCTTTTATTATTATATTAAACTTACCACTTTGTTGGCTCGCCGTTTACGTAATGCCAATAGCTACCTTCCTTAGTTGGCTCACTTTCACTATACCAATATACTGGGCGGTTTGAATAATTCCAACTCTCATTCCAACCATTTGGTTTCCCTTGCGCTTCGCAATAAATTGTTAAAGAATCACACAACCTAAACGCAGCATAACCAATCGAAGTTACGCTATCGCCTATTACAACTGAAGTTAAACTATAGCAATAAGCAAACGCCTCATTACCAATAGAAGTCACGCTATTTGGTATTTCAACCGAAATTAAACTGCAACCAGCAAACGCAGAATTACCAATAGAAGTTACGCTATCGGGTATTTCAACCGAAATTAAACTACAACCAGCAAACGCAGAATTACCAATAGATGTAACACTATCGGGCACAATAAAAGAAGAATCTTGTTTACCTATTGCATATTGAATTAAAGTTGTTTTATCTTTATTATATAAGTTACCATTTAAAGAGCTGTAATATTCGTTTTCTTCGCTGACAGTAATTGAAGTTAAACTGAAACCCCCAAATACATATGAACCAATAGAAGTTACACTATTTGGTATTTCAACCGAAGTTAAACTATCGCAACTAGAAAACGCAGAATCACCAATAGAAGTTACGCTATCGCCTATTACAACCGAAGTTAAACTATGGCAACTAGAAAACGCAGAATTACCAATAGAAGTTACGCTATTTGGTATTTCAACTGAAGTTAAACGATTGCAATTATAAAACGCAGAATCGCCAATAAAAATTACGCTATCGGGCACAATAAAAGAAGAATCTTGTTTACCAATTGCATATTGAATTAAAGTTGTTTTATCTTTATTATATAAGTTACCATTTAAAGAGCTGTAATATTCGTTTTCTTCGCTGACAGTAATCGAAGTTAACTTATAACAAGCCTTAAACGCAGAATCGCCAATAGAAGTTACGGAATCAGGTATTTCAATCAAAGTTAAACTATCACAACCATAAAACGCCCCATCACCAATAGATGTAACACTATTTGGTATTTCAACCGAAGTTAAACTACTGCAAAAAGCAAACGCATAAATGCCAATAGAAGTTACACTATTTGGTATTTCAACTGAAGTTAATGAACTACACTCATTGAAGGCTTGTTGTTCAAGTGAAATTATACTATTTGGTATTTTAACAGAAGTTAGTGAAGTACAATATTGAAATGCCCCTAAACCAATTGAAGTTACGCTATTAGGTATTTCAATTGAAGTAAAACTATCGCAACCATCAAACGCAAAATCACCAATTGAAGTTACGCTATTAGGTATTTCAACCAAAGTTAAACTATCGCAATTATAGAACGCTGCTCGCCCAATAGAATTTACACTATCGGGCACAATAAAAGAAGAATTTTGTTTACCAATTGCATATTGAATTAAAGTTGTTTTATCTTTATTATATAAATTACCGTTTAAAGAAGTGTAATATTCGTTTTTATCGCTGACAGTAATCGAAGTTAACTTATAACAACCCGCAAACGCAGAATCACCAATAGAAGTTACGCTATCGGGTATTTCAACTGAAGTTAAACTGCAACCCCCAAATGCATATGAACCAATAGAAGTTACACTATTTGGTATTTCAACCGAAGTTAAACTATTGCAATTATAAAACGCTCTCTCTCCAATAGAAGTTATAGTTTTTTTATTATAGGTTGAAGGTATAACCACTTGGGCTGGCATATTATTTACGTTTTTTGCAGTTATTTCGTAAGTATCATTGTCTAAAAGCTTAAAATTAAAATATTCAGTTGATGTTTCGCCACACAACGAGCAGTTACCGTTTACGTAAGCGTGAGCCCAATCAATGCTGTCAACGTAACTATCAACGTAATTATCGCCACAATGGCAAGTATGCGTAGTATAACCTTGCGTTGTACAAGTTGGGTTGGTTACCACTGCTTGATAGGTATGACCAGTTGCTTCTATCAATATAGTATCTCTACTCAATTCAGCATCGCAAACCAAGCAGTAAACAACGTTATCGTAACCACCATCGTTTACACAATCATGCGCAACGTTATTCTCTATAACTACCAGTGACGGAGTATGACCAAGCGCAGGAATTTCTACAATGTAAGAATAATTGCACTCACAAGTATAAGTAATTTTACCTAAAACTGTGCAAGTAGGTTCTACCCTTTCTTCGGTATAAACGTGAATATGTTCTACGTAATCGGGTGATTTTTCACCGCAGTTTTTGCAAACACCATTTTGGTAGCTGTGTTCAAGCACAGGGATGGTTTTTTCATCGATTTGCCCACACGAACACACACCAAATAATTTACCCGATTCGCCACAAGTTGATTCTTTTATTGTTTTATAGTCAAATAAATGCTCGTGCTTAGAATTAGAGCAAGCTGTTAAAAATGCGCTAAACGCAGTAATGGTTAAAATTAATAAAACTATTTTTTTAGTCATTTTTTTCATAACTTTTCTCCTTTGGCAACTTTTTAAAAGAATTTTTAAAACAAAAAAAGTGCCGACTATAGCGAAGCCGACACCTAACAAAAGTGACTTGTTCGCTAAAGTTGCGACACTCAATTCAAAAACCATAAACATAGACGATTTTTCTGTAACGCGAAAAGGTACACTTATGCCCTATAAGTATACGCCTATGTTTAATTAAATTGAGTTCGCAAGTTAATTATAGCACTTTTTGGTTTTTATTGCAAGGTTTTTTATATTAATAAAAAAAATATATAAAAAACGCTTTAAAAGTTTTACCCTCAAAGCGTTATTTATTGTTTTATAAGCCCCTATCGTCATCCTGAGCAACGTCGAAGGATCTTGCTTGAGCGAACGCGAGTTGTAGCTATGTTCAAGCGAGATGTTTCGACTAACGCTCAACATGACAGTTTTTGCGCTCAACATAACAATACAATACGCATGGGTATGACTGGTTGAGATATTTTTAAACACGAGAAAGTTTACCTTCGCGATAGCCGTATTCGTAATATTCAAGTGAAGAATAGCCGATACTTGAAGGTTTTCCGCTTCTATAACCGTATTCATAGTAGTCAACCGTTGCCGAGCCAATGCAAGAAACTTTACCGCTACGGTAGCCGTACTCATAATAATCAACCCTGCGAGCACCTACTTTTTCGAGTTTACCCGCGCGGTAACCGTATTCATAATAATCAAGCGAGCTATCCCCCACCTTCGATAACTTTCCGCTTCTATAACCATATTCATAGTAGTCAATGTTTGCGTACCCAATTTTTGAAAGTTTGCCTGTGCGGTAGCCGTATTCGTAGTAGTCAAGAGAACAATCCCCTACCTTTGAAAGTTTACCTGCGCGGTATCCGTATTCATAGTAATCAAGCGAATAATACCCTATTTTTGAAAGCTTGCCATTGCGGTAGCCATATTCGTAATAATCAACGGTATAATCGCCTATTTTTGAAATTTTGCCTGCGCGGTAACCATATTCGTAGTAATCAAGCGAATATTCGCCCGTTTTTGAAAGTTTACCTGCGCGGTAGCCGTATTCGTAGTAGTCAAGCGAGCCGTGTGCGTTTAAAAACAAATTGCCAAATTCGTCAATTCCAACAACCTTTCCGTATCTATCAACTGGAATTACCGCAAGATAAGTTCCGTTATGTTGCCCACAACTAACAAAAACACCGTTTTCAATAACACCAACCGAAAGAACGTTACCCCTTGTATCTAAATGTAAAATCATAAAAAACCTCTAATAAAAGTTTGTTAAGTATTTCGCGACGTTTACCTAAAATTTAGGGTTAACCGCCACCAATCAGTACAAATAACAAAAATATTTTACCGCGTTTATCTTATAAACTATAAAAAGTTAAAATCCCTTGCAAGCAAGTTTTTTACTTCTTGTATTATTATTTTGTATATATCTCTGTATCTATTTCTTGATCGGCATTACCGCAATAATAAATATACGCATTTAAAATTTCACCGGTTTCACTTGAAAGGCTCATTACTGTTCCGCCAACGAGTTTAGCGTGATTATTGTTGTAAAGATAGCTTGCAAATATTTTACCGGTAGAGTCAACGGCATTAAAACGATCGTATTCGCTAGATTTTTGTCCGTATTGAAAACGAATGCCCTCGTAAACAACGCTTGCGCTATTACAATGCTCGTGACCAACGAAAATAGAATCAACCCCCAACTCTTTAAGCCCGTTGTAAACCGTTTTAGCGTTATCCCAACCGTTCTTTAAATATCTGCCAATATAACCAAAGTCGCCCTCTTTTTTATTAGATAAATAATCAATAAAAATATTTTGGTCTTGAACGGAATTATCAAAACCGTATTGTGCATAAGCATCTGCAAAAACTGATAACTGAATGTGGAATGCAAACGAGAATTTTGTTTGAGGTGAAAGTTCTTTAATTCGCTGAATTTGCTTTGTGTACCATTGTATTTGATCTGCGCCAAAGCCAACGATTGTTATGCCGGGATCATCAGCGAGCGATTTAGCACTTGCATTACTTACTCCTCTAGAGTCAAGCATATAAAATACGCGTGTTAGTTTTTCGCCCTGAACTATACCAACCGAATAGTTACCACTACCCGATAAATTATTTTTTTCAAATAAGCAATACTCAGCATTTTCAAGTTGCTCACATTGCCAATCAACACCCATATTGCTTTCTGCTTCGTGGTTACCAAAAACAGGAGCCCAAGGAATTTTGAAAGATTCCATGTGCTTAATAAGCCCAAGCAATGCAGAACCGTTGTGATCGTATAAACCGTAAATAAGGTCGCCCGTTAAAAGAATTAAATCGGGCTTTGTTGCGTTAACTATTTCAGTAATATAATCGTAGCAATAAGTCTGAATAAGCGCGGTTGCGTAAGTAATTCTATCGTTTGGGTGTTTTTCAGGTGGAGTTTGCGCACCATCGATAATTTGAGTATCTGTAAGTTGTAAAATAACGGGATCGCGCCCCTCTGGCACGGTTACCAAGAAATTAGGAATATTCATTGCTGAAAATAAAATAGTATCCACTTCATCAACCTCTTCTTTTCCTTGCTCATCTAAAAAATATCCATTACAATCTTCACAATACCAGTATTCCACGTTACCGTTTTGCGTGCCGACTATTGGGTTTGCCTCGTAGTGCTGTAAGTTTTCATGTGATAAAGTAGGAGTAATTAAATCAAGTTTTGAAAGATACTTACTACCGCTTTCATCCTCATAAGCGTTAGAACATACCGAGCAAAGCCAATGTTCACGCACACCGGTTTCACCGCAAGTTGCATAAATTTCTTCTTGAATACTTAAAGTGTGAGGGGCAAGTGGAGCTTTTGTGTCGTCGTATGAAATTTCATTTTCAGCGTTTTCATCTGAGTAATACTTTTTGCAACTATAACAATAATAATTCTCAATATTGCCTTGAACGGTACAAGTTGAAGCCTTTTCAATCATTGTAATTAAACTATGAGTATGAACGCTTTCTTCTTGGGTGCTAGAACTTTCTTTTGAACTGTGTGGTTTACTGCTTTGCGCTAAACTACTGCTATCGCCTGAATTTTGAGTTTGTACCGCACACGCTGTAAAAAATATACAATTTAAAAGTAGAACTAATATCAGTATAAATTTTTTCATAAAATTCTCCTTTAATGGTTGTTTATAACGCATTTGTAATACCGTAAGGTTGATTCCATTGGTTTTTACTTTTTAATAAAACTAAGTCATCTTTAAAAAGCATAATATTTTCAATCTCTGTAATGCAAGTATCGCTGTTGTAACTGCCGTCTGGGTTGAAAATAATAGCAAAATGAAAATATTGGGTTGCAGAAGTTGGGCTTATGCCTTCACCGTAAACGTCTCTACTTATTCCCCACACGTAATATAATTCTCTTCCGTAACAATCGCTAGTTAAATAGGTTGAATATCTATGAATCGTGTCGTTGCCTTTATCTCCTAATTTAGTTGCGTATTCTCTCGTTATTTTTCTAAAGGTTTTTTCAGAAATATCTAAAGAAGGTTCGTTTTTTCTTGTTGTTATTTCTTTTTTAACGCACTTATCTTCATTAATCGGCTTGTTCCAATCGTTTAATTCTTTTAAGGTGGTAAAATCTTTGCTGGTTAACTCTTCGTCTATTTTAAATTGGTTATAGTTTAAAACGTTTAAAACAAGGTGTGTTTCATAGCAAAGGTCTTCGTAATAATACACAAACCCATCTTTTGATTGTTGCATTATAAGAATTGCATAATAAAAATTTAAATGATTTTCATCATATTGAAATCCCTTATCGTAATAATCAAGAAACTCGTTATAGTAAAATAAAGTTCTGCCGTATTCGTCGGTTTCAATTATTTTAATTTCGGGATCGTACGAAACTTCGCCGTTTGAAAAAAGCCCTTGCGCGCTAAGTATATTATTTACCGCCACCGTATATAAATCCGCGTGCTCACCGCCATAGGTATAAGGGGGCAAGAAAAACCAACAAGCCGTTGTTGATGTTAATAAAACACAAGTTAAAAAAATCATTATTAGTTTTTTAAATTTTTTCATAGTCTTATCCTTCCTTTTTTTTGTTTGTTTTAAATTGATGCTTACACGCGTACATATCTCGCCAATCTATAGCATGGTAATATATTATCTATGAATATACATTCTTGACATATTAGGTTCGTCATCTCCTTGCACTATACACAAAAACTCCCATCCATACCTTTCGTAAAAGTTTGTGTGGTCGGTAAGCAAATATACGGGTGAAATGCCTTTTATTCTCAACTCTTCTACTGCCATATTTAGCAAATTTCCCGCAATGCCCAAACAACGAAATTTTTCTTCGGTAAAAACAGCGCAAATATTAGGAGTAAGGTCTTTTCTATTATGAAAATCGTTTCCGATAACCCCTAATCCGGCAATTATTTGATTTTCGTTCAAGCACAAATACCATCCATATTCTGTTTTATTATGCAAATATGCTTGCATACATTCTAAGTACGCTTGGGTGGGAACACGCCATTTACTGCTAAACCATTCAGCTGCAGGAATCATTAATTCAGGCCTTTCTCTTAAAGTAATATATTGATGTTTTGCCATAATTGTTCCTTAGTTAAGTTTTCATTTATCGGTGAGTTTATTATATCATACTTTTAGAAATAAATCAAGGCGCAAGCCTTGTATCTTTAATGAAATCGTGCGTTGCACGATGAAATCCGAGCAAACTCGGATGAAATCTTCAGCCTACGGCTTCAGATGAAATCAAATCCGCCTCCCTTAACCCTGCGTTAGCGGGATTTCATCGCGAAGCGATTTCAATTTGCCGCAGGTGGATTTCCTCTGTTGCCTTCTCGACAAATTGGAATTTATCGTTATAACTCAATATTGATTTCGTACTTATCGTCAATGAGTATATAGTTCACATTATGCTCTTGTGCAAGGGCTAACATTTCTAAATTGTTTGCTAACACACTCTCCATTGTGCACCATTCATCATCCAAACGATTTTCAATGACTCTTGCATATTTCTTAATGTCGGCAAAGTGGTTTCTGATATATTCCTCACTCATTACCAGACAGTAATATTTGATGCTTTCAAGATATTCTGAGTCAAAGTCTTTCTGCCAATCGAATGGAACATAGCAACCTTCGACAATTAGGTTCTGATTATTCTCAATAGCCGTTTTAATCATTTCACGAACAATGGGCCATAAGTATGCGGTCAGATCCGTATCATCACTCATAGGAGTAAGTTCTATATTACCGCTACGAATCAGACCCATTTTTAGATGGTCTATTGAAAGATATGGATATTTATATTTTTCAAGCAGTTTTTGAGCAAGTGCAGTTTTGCCCGTATGCGATGCTCCTGTAATTAAAATAATCATTATCTCACCTGCAAATTCTTGTTTTCCTAACTGTTCTACCTATTGGAATTTGACGGTATTACAACAGCTTTATCTCATTGGCAATCATAGCCACGGTTTTTGCATTGGTATCAATTTTAATGGTATTGAGTGCTTGATACATCGGTATTCTTGCTATGCTTC
>JAZNFS010000010.1:0-33949 GCA_045589175.1 Christensenellaceae bacterium | reverse complement strand
GTTAAACATTAGCGCAACTTTATTACTGTCGCGATTTCCATTCCTTATAGGTTGTAAGGTTGCGCTTGATACAGCCACCGTGCTCTTTAGTGAAAAATAATAAAAGGTGGATATACAAACGGCTAACAAACACATTACCACTAAAGATATTTTACGCATTTTATTAGTCTTGAACACTTTTACAAATTGGTTTCCTTTAAAATATTATATGCTTTTACCACGTTTACATATAACTAAAAAATCGCCTGAAAACTCAAGCGATTTTAATTTATTTAAAGTTGCCGAATACTTCGTTTACCCTTGAGAAATTAGCAAAGGTTTTTGGGTAACGCTTTAATATTCTCATCATCTTTGAAAGCTCGCGCTTACGGATAATGCAAACTATCATATACCTTTCTTTATGGGTATACATTCCATGAACCGACATTTCGGTTACTCCGTGTTTAAGTTCTGTCATTAACTCTTTTGAAAGGGTTTCGGGCTCATCCGTTATTATTTCAAACTTATATCCTTCTTTCGCGCCCTGTAAACAGTAATCAACCACAATATTAGCGATAAATAAGTTAATTAGTGTACACATAGCTGATAAAACAGCATTTTCCTTGTAAAAGATAACGATTAATAAAACAACCAAACTATCCAAAACAAAGGTTAGCCAAGCAATATTCGTAGCAGGATTTTTACGTTTTATAAGGGCTGATATAGCATAAGTTCCACCCGAAGCACCGTGTCGACGCAATTGAATTGAGAAACCAACCCCAGTTACAACGCCCGTAGCTATTGAGGCGAAAATCAGCGTACCCTCACTTGCAATAAAGGGTTCAACGTTAAAAGATTCTAAAAGGATTAAAACAAGTGACTGTACCCCTAAATATATCGACATATATATTCCAAGTTTTTTTTCAACAAAAATTGAACAAAGAACGAATAGAGGAATATTGAATGCTAACATATAATACGCCATTTTTATATTCGGCGTAAAATGGGCAATAAATGATGCGATACCAGTAATTCCGCCCGGAGCAAAATTGTTAGAATTCGCAAAAAAATATAAACCGCAAGATACGATAATCCCTGCCACTACACTATATAATATATCTATTAGCGTTTCAACGCAAATACTTTTTTTCATAAGTTTATTACAAAAATCCTTAAAACAAATTATTTTACTACGTCGTCTTTGCTCCAACGGAAGTTACCGTTAACACTACTTATATTCGTGCAATATACGAATAAATTATCGTATTTCTTTAAAATTTTCATAAAATCTGGCACTTGGCGTAAATTTACTACGCATAAAATAATAGATTTATCTGCACCGGTAAACATCCCTTGACCGTTTATTACCGTTGCGCCATGCTTAAGATTAGATAAAATATCCGTTTTCAAAGAATCTGGGTCGTTGGTAATAATCTTAAACTCAACAGCATTACGTCTGCTACGCATTACCGATGCTACGGTTTTTTCAAATACGAACATTTGAATAATTGAAAGCAAAATACACTCGATATTATTATCGTAAACGAAGAATGAAACACCAATAATAACATAAGAAATCATTGCTATATAAGTTTCAATATTTACGTAAGGTTTTTTCTTTTGTATAATTGCCGCAATTATATCAACCCCACCAGAAGAACCACCGACTTTTAATACCAGCCCCGTTCTAATACCGATTAACACACCTGAAAAAACCGCAGGTAATATTTCGTGTTCTGTTTGGGCTGCAGGATTAGCCTCAATTGCCTTTAAGATAACTAGCATTATAGACATTGTAACAATGCTAAGCATAGTATAAATAGCAAATTTTTTATCTAAAAACACAAAGGATAGTATAATTAAAGGTAAGTTTAATGCCAACGTATATATACCTGCACTAACCGGTGTTTTAGCTTGTAACATAGTAGCAATACCATCTACCCCTGTTGGTGCGAAGTTTGCAGGATATACGAAGTAATGCAAACCTATTGCAGAAATTAAACTGCCAACTAATATTAACAAAATATCTTTTGCGTATTTTATAAACATATTTAAGATCTCGCTTCTTTATAATACAAATAACGACGGGAATAAAAAGCATCACCATCGTTATCTAAACTTTATATTTATATTATAATCTTGTAATTTAAAATTTTCAACAAAAAATAACCGCCTTTTGAAAAAAATAGTTGTTTTTTTCAAGGTTTATTGTTCTAATATTTATTAAAAAGGAAGTTCGCTAAACTTTTTAACCTCTGCCCTTGCCAACTTATCACAACGATTATTATTTTCGTTATCAGCGTGCCCCTTAACGTGAATGAATTTAACCTTTTGGTCACTAAGCAATTTTGAGAGTTCCTGCCATAATTCAACGTTTTTTACAGGCTTATTATTTGCCGTTTTAAAACCGTTCAAGCGCCATCCATCAAGCCAGTTTTGCTCAATAGCATTAACAACGTAACTTGAATCACTATAAAGGGTTACGTCACATTTTTCTTTAAGCATCTTAAGCCCTTCAATTACTGCTGTTAATTCCATGATATTATTGGTAGTATTAGCGTTACCGCCCGAAATTTGCTTTTCGATACCGCGATAATTTAAAATTGCAGCCCAACCACCAGGCCCAGGATTACACGAACAAGCGCCATCCGTCCAAATTTCAACTTTTTTTAACATAATGCCCTTTTTTTAAATTTAATTTATTATTCTGCTCTTTTTTTGCTTGACTAAACAGCAAGTTTAATATATAATTATTATCGCTTGCTTAGGGGAGTGGCTCAACGGTAGAGTAGTGGTCTCCAAAACCATCGGTTGCGTGTTCGAATCGCGTCTCCCCTGCCAAAACGCTTTATACTTCGGTATAAGGCGTCTGTTTTTTTTATTTTTAGTGTTTTACTAGTCGTAACTCAAGGTAAAGTAGTGGTCTCCAAAACCATCGGTAAGCGCGAAAGAATCGCGTCTCGCTAACCAAAACGCTTTATACTTCGGTATAAGGCGTTTGTTTTTTCTATTTTTAGTGTTTTACTAGTCGTAACTCAAAGTAAAGTAGTGGTCTCCAAAACCATCGGTAAGCGCGAAAGAATCGCGTCTCGCTAACCAAAACGCTTTATACTTCGGTATAAGGCGTTTGTTTTTTTCTATTTTTCTAAACGATAAAAATTATAGCATAAAAACTATAATTTTACAAGAAGTTTTAACCAAGTACAAAAAAATAACACCACAATAGCTTTAATTTTTGATTTTGCTAAGTGGTGTTTTTTTTTAACGTTGTTTATTTTTTTTACTATTTAATATCCAAAAAGCATAGGCAGTTGAAGTTATCGTTAAAACTATCGCTAAAACGATATCTAAAACAAAATCGCTATTATGAAATAAACTAGTAGCGTTAACTATGCTATGCGTAAGTATACACGTAAATAAACTACCCGATTTATGAAAAATTACTGTAAATAAAAACCCTGCCGAAGTTGCATAAACGATTTGCAATAAAGTTGGTATAAGCTCTGCTCCGTTAAGTAAGTTTACTATATGCCCAATGCCGAATGTAAAACTGCTTACTATTATTGCAACCTTTAAATTGTCTTTTTCTAAAACTTTAAATAAAAAACCTCTAAAAATTATCTCTTCAATAATACCAACGGCTATCATTGAAATAATAAATAATACTCCTTCTAAAGGTACAAAATTAAGATTTATTCCACCCCAAAAATTAACGGATATCATAAGGGTTAAAGGAATAAAATACAAATAAGTTTTTAAATCGTATTGTGCTTTAACTAAACCATATTTATTTTCTAAGTCGTTACTTTTTATCCAACATACTAAAAATAAAGCCATCATTAAAGATATGGGCGCAGTTAGTACCTTTTCAATTCCTATATTAGCAGAAAAACTATCGGCTAAGCTCATTATTATTATGTAAGCAACAATCCACGCAAGTGTAAAAAGCAATTCGTTTTTTTGATATAATTTTCTCATTTATCCTCTTCAGTTTATGTAACATTAATTGTATTATAAAGCATTTAGAAGCAATTGTCAATAATTACTTTAATTTTTATTTATTTTAATGCTATTAACAATACCAAATGATGCCATAAATACAATAATTTGTGTATTACCACTACTTACAAGAGGAAAAGGCAATCCCGTAGGTGGAATGCTACCGGTAACTACTAAAGCGTTCACTGCAATTTGTATAACGAATATAGATGCAATCCCCATTGAAAGCAAATAACCGAAAAAATTATCGCAATCCCTAGCTGTTTTTACAATTCTCCATACGATAAGTCCTGCAACTAATAATATCAAAATAACCCCAATAAATCCTGTTTCTTCGCCTATAATCGAAAGTATAAAATCACTTTCAGCAAAAGGTAAAAATCGCATTTTTTGGCGAGATTTAAAAAGCCCTACGCCAAAAAGACCACCCGAACCAAGTGAATAAAGTGATTGCAATAGTTGATATCCTTCGCCCTTTGGCGAAGACCACGGATCTAAAAACGCGGTTAATCTTTTTAACCTATACGGTTCGATTATAATTAGAAGTGGAATCATTAAAATTATAGGAATAAATATTATCGCAAAATGCTTAATTTTCATTCCTGCAATAAAAAGCATCGCAAGCATAATAAGCCCTACACATACGGTTATAGACATATTAGGCTCTGCAATAATTAAAAGACAAGTTATTCCACCTGCAATAAGTACGGGAAGCGACCCTTTTAACGTTCTAACTCGAGATATGTCATTTGATAAATATGAACTTGCAAAAATAACAAATGCAAGTTTTGAAATATCTGACGGCTGAATAGTAAAAGAGCCTATTCCAAGCCATCTTTTTGCTCCGTAAACTTCCTTGCCGAGTGGTGTTAAAACAAGGGCTAAAAGAACCGAAGAAAATATAAAAAAAGCAAGCGAATATTTTTTAATTTTTCTATAATCAATAATACTCGTTATAACGAACGCAATCCAACCTATAACGTAACCAATCACTTGCTTTTTTAAAAAATAGAATGCATCGCCGTAATCTTTTTCAGCAACGTAATATGATGCAGAATAAACAAAAATCCCACCTAAAATACATAAAAGCAAAACAGCAAAAATAAGTATTAAATCGCACTTAATTTTATTTATATTTATTAGGTTATTTTTCACTTAATTCTATTCCGTTTACTAATTCAATAAATTTTTCTCCACGTTCTTCAAACCCGTTAAACTCATCAAAACTAGAACAAGCAGGTGAAAGTAATACGCACTCGCCACTTTTAGCAATAAGTTTTGAAAATTTTGTAGCATTTTCGAATTTATTAACTAGATTTATTTCTTTTTTACAATATTTTTTAGCGATTTTATATAGCTTTTCAGCACTTTCACCATATAAAACTATACTTTTAACCTTTTGTGACAAATCAATAGTGGAAAAAAGCTGTTCATACCCCTCACCTTTATCTCTACCACCAATAAGGATATGAATATTTTCTTTTATCGTATTAATTGCCGAAACTGTAGCCATTGGATTAGTTGATTTTGAATCGTTATAATATTTAACGCCATTTTTTTCACAAATAAATTGTACGCGGTGTTTTACACCTTTAAAATCTTTTAATCCTTCTATTATAATTTGCTTTTCAACACCTAAAATTTTGCAAACACAAATGGTTACAAGCACATTTTGAACGTTATGTATTCCACAAAGAGAGAGTTCGTTTATATCCAATAAAAATTCATCTTTCCAATAAATTTTATCGCTTAACAAATATGCACCGTTTACCTTTTCGTTAAGTGAAAAATAAACAACTTTCGCCCTTGTATTTTCGGCAAAAGAACAAATTTTTTTATCGTCGGCATTAAGCACGGCATACTCGCTTTCTCTTAAATTTTTTAATATTCTTCCCTTTAAATAATAGTAATTATCCATATTATAATGACGAGATAAATGATCGGGCGAAATATTTAAAATACAAGCTATATGCGGAGCAAAAAAAGCAATGCTTTCAAGTTGAAAACTCGAAACCTCTACAACACCAATAGTATTTTCATCATATTTGTCGCAATATTCACATAACGGAATACCAATATTCCCTGCAAGATAGCTATTAATTGAACTTTTTGAAAGAACGTGATCAATTAACGAACAAGTAGTAGTTTTTCCATTCGTTCCAGTAACTGCAACCAATGGTGACTTCGTTAGATAAAAACCCAGTTCTAATTCTCCTATAATATTCTTTTTTAAGCGTCGTGCTAAAATAGGAATTTGATTATCAATGGCTACGCCCGGACTAAGGACCACTACGTCGCAAAGTTCAATAGCGTTTTCAATATTTTCACCGTTTACAAGTTTTGCTCCCCGATCACACAGTTTATCTATATTTGATTGTATACCTGAATTTAAATTGTCATCAAAAATATAACATTCTGCATTTTTTGAAAGTAAAGCGTTACAAGCAGAATATCCACTTCGCGATAAACCAACTATTAAAAATTTATTTTTTCTAAAATACATATTATCCTCGCATAATACTTAATATACAAATAATTCCAATAAGTAAGGTTACAAACTTATAAACGAAAACTATTTTACTTTCGCTATGCCCTTTATATTCAAAATGATGATGAAGCGGAGCCATTAAAAAAACTCGTTTACCCTTTCTTTTAAACACCGTTACTTGTATGATTACTGATATGCCTGAAAGTACGAACATTATTCCTAAAAAAGGAATAAAAAGAGCATTAGAACTAAATATTGAAACAACGGCTATAAGTCCACCGAGATATAGCGACCCAGTATCCCCCATAAAAACTTTAGCAGAATAGCTGTTATATACCAAAAAACCAATTAGTGCGCCACTTTGTATTAGTGAAAGAAATGCCAAATTGTGAGCTTCTACGATACTTGCAAAATTATTGCAAAACAAATATGTTTGTAAATGTAAAATAACGTAAAGCAATAAAAAATACAAATAACTAACTCCACCCGCAAGCCCATCAAGCCCGTCGGTAAGATTTACACAATTGGTAGTTGCTAAAAACACAAAGAATATAAGTACTGAGCCAAAAATGCCAAAATCGTAATATACGTTAAAAAAGGGAATAAAAAAATGCGTATATCCCCTAAAATAGGCAAAAACGCCTGTTATAAGCGATATTACTGCCTGAAATATGATTTTTTGTTTTGCCGTTAATCCTTGATTATCGCCAGAACGAATTTTAATATAATCATCTAAAAAACCTACGATTAAAAAAGCAAAACCAACTATTAAACTTGCCCAAGCCAAAGTATCACTGCCTTTAGAAAAAATAGGAAGCAATATTAAAATAGGCAAAGCAAATATAAAACCACCCATCGTGGTAGTCCCCGCTTTTCCCGCATGCTTTTCAACGTATCCCAAAACGTTTTGTCCGGCTTTTAATCGCCTAAGTAATGGAATAATAATAAACCCCAATAAAAGGCTTAAAATCATTGATAGAAAAAAGGCTAATAAATCATTTTTATAATCATTTAAATTACTCATATTTACTTTTTACCAAAGTACAAGCAACCTCTTTATCTGAAAATCTTTTAAAAAAACCCATTTGTTCTTGATATTCTTCAGCGCCTTTACCTGCAATTAATATATAATCGCCTGCGTTTGCTATTTGTACGGCGTATTCAATTGCTTGTTCTCTATCTCGAATAGTTATGTATTCACGTGTTATTAAGCGAATTCCACGCTCAATTTCGCCGATAATGAAATTTTCATCTTCAAATCTTGGATTATCAGAAGTTATTACGGTAAAGTCGGCAAGTTCACCGCTAATTTTACCCATAACCTCGCGTTTGTTTCTATCTCTATTTCCACCGCAACCAAAAACGCAAATTAATTTTGACTCACCTTTAACTTTATTAAGCGCATTTAAAGCATTTGAAAGCCCGTCGGGTGTATGAGCATAATCAACAAAAACCTTTATTTTGTCACAAACCTTTTCCATTCTACCACTTATCCCCTTAAAAGTAGATAATTCCTGCGCTATTTTTGAAGTTTTTACACCACAAAGGGCGCAAGTAGTAGCTATTGCAAGCATATTATACACGTTAAATATTCCCAAATAACAACTATTTATATCATATAAACTATCAAAAAGATTCATAATGAAGCTAATTCCTTCAGGCTTTTCGCATAGGTCGATAGCAAAAACGTCCGAAGGATCTTCAATACCGTAGCTTATAGTACCCCTATTTCTTAAGCAAATTATTTGTTTACCAGTTATATCATCAGCGTTTACTATAGCAAGTTTACACTTCTTTTCAGTAAATACTGACAATTTAGTTTGGCGATAACTTTCAAAACTATCAAAAAAGTCAAGATGCTCAGGCGTACAGTTGGTAAAAATCAATATATCAAACTTAAAATTTGCCTTTTCGTAAAAAATTGCGTGAGCCGAAAGTTCCATGCAAACGGTGGAATATCCACTGTCAACGCAATCTTTAAGTATAGAATAAAGCATAGGAGTATCGGGAGTAGTAAATCCGGTATCATAGTATTTATCGCCAATCTTTGCCCCAAAAGTTCCTATCGTTGCGCATTTTATACCAACGTTATTAAGAATTTTAGCAGTATGCTCGCACACGGTTGTTTTTCCGTTTGTTCCTACTACCCCGATAATTCTTAACTTTTTGTAAGGATAATCAAATAAAACCGAACACATCTCGCCAACCGTTTTTCTAACGTTTTTTACGATAATTTGAGTTATATTTTCTTCTTCAATAATTTCACTTGTTAAAATGGCAACAGCTCCCTTATTTTTTGCTTGTTTTATAAACTTAGTGCCTTTTGAAACTTTTCCGTTTATACAGCAAAAAATACTGTTAGATTTACAGTCGCTATCCTTAAAACTAAGCCATTCAATTTCAAGGTTTTCGTTATTGTTTATAATTTCACACTCTACGTTTTTTAATAATTGTTTTAATTTCATATTATACCGCTGGTTTTATGTTTTTTGCTTGAATTATATTACTGAAAATATTTTTACATATAGGAGCTGCAACAGTCGAACCGTATGCACCGCCAATGGGCTCATCAACGATTACGAGCGCAAGATACTTAGGATTATTACTTGGAAAAAATCCAACGAATGACATTACGTATTTACCCACGTCAATCACACCGTTTTTATACTTTTGAGCCGTACCTGTTTTACCGCCGACTCTATAGCCTTCAATATAAGCCTGTTTACCGCTTCCGCTTGCAACAACGTCTTCTAGACAAGCGCTTATATATTTTGAGGTTTGCTCGCTAATTACCCTGTTAACCAATGTAGGATAACTGTTTGATATAGTTTGATTTTCATTATATACCCTTTCGAGAACATAGGGCTGATAATAATTACCGCCGTTAACGGCTGCACAAACCGCACTTGCAAGTTGAATAGGGGTTACGGCAATAGTCTGACCAAAACCTATTCTTGCCAAATCCCCCTCGGTTACCGCTTGTTCGGGAACGAGCATTCCAATCGCCTCACCTTGAAAATCTACACCCGTCGGCTTTCCAAAATTAAACTTTTGAATATAAGAATACATCGTAGATTTTCCTAGAGATAATGCGATATCCACAAAAATAGGGTTACAACTATTATTTAAAGCCATAGCCAAATTTTCATTAGCGTGTTTGCCGTTTGCATGGGTAGTCCAACATTTGATTTTTCTGCCCGAAACTATTCGATAACGTGAAGAATTAAAAATGTATTCTGGAGAAAAAGCTTTTTGGTTTCCCTTATTATATTCTTCAATATTAGCGCTAGCAGTTATAACCTTAAAGGTTGAACCAGGTTCGTAACTATCTAAAATTAAACTGTTTCTGCCAACTTTTAAAAGATATTCCATATTATCACGCGGAATTTGGTTTAAATCGTAAGATGGTTGTTGAGCCATTGCAATAATTTTTCCGCTAGATGGCTCTAATACTAAAACTTGAGCGCTTTTAGGCGAGTATTCAGCAACCGCCCTTGCAAGCTCGTTTTCGCAAATTAATTGCACTTCACTATCAATTGTTAATTGAATATTTAAACCGTTAGTTGCCGGTAGATAACTTGCATTAGCTGATAAATCCGTACCAGTTAAATCGCTTTCGTAAACGATTTCACCGTTTTTTCCTTTTAAATACTCATCGTAGTATTTTTCAAGACCGCTCTGCCCACTTCCGTCCGAAGATAAATAGCCTAACGTTTGACATAAAGCACTTCCTAAGGGATATACCCTTGTATTATCAATTGAATAATAAACACCACTTAACTCGTATTCTAAAAGTTGATTTATCTTATTTTTTGAAAGTTCGCCTGCAATTTTGATTTCAGAAGTAACCTTCTTAGTTAACTTTTCGCGTAATTTATCGATATTTAGTTCAAATAATTTACTAAGAACGCTAATTACCCCTTCTATATCGGTTACGCATCTTGGGCGAACGTAAACCGAATACGTACCTTTAGAGCCTGCAAGTAAAACTCCGTTTTTATCAACTATATCTCCACGTTTTGCTTTTATAGGAAGCTCACGAGTCCATTGGTCTAAGGCTTTCGCCCTTAAAAACTCACCTTTAATCACGGTAACTGAAAATAATTTACCTAAAATGAATAAAAAAAGAAAGGCTACCGCAAGAAAACTTGCGAATAACCTCTTTCGTAATTTCGATATTGAAAAATCTTTAAAAATATTAGTCCCTCCAACTTGCCGTTAGAAGTTCAACGTATTAAAAGAAAATGTGGATATTAACCTGCAATCATACCCATTTCTGTTGCTTTACGAGCGATTTCTTCATCAGAAGAAACGAAGTTGTAAACAGAGTTAAGTTCTTGATTTTCAGTTTGTAACATTTCAATACGTGCTTCTTGCTCACTAATACTAGTATTCATACTTTTAATAAGTCTTGTATTCATAATAATAAGAGCAAAAATTGTTAGAACAACCAAGGCGTACACAGCAATCATAATTTTACCTTTGGTATTGATTTTATAAACTGATTGATCGTCTTCTTCATCAACGGTATCTTTTTCGTTTAAATCTTCGTAAATATAACTTCTATCTTTACCTACGAACTGCATTGTTGTTGGAGTAGGAAGTAAATCAAGATCCTTAGTTTCCATATTCTTGGTAGCAGAATCTATCATTTGATCAAAATCGGCAGTCGTATCTTTAACGTTTTTTCTTTCACGTAATTGTAAATCTTCTGTATAAGCATTTCTTGAAGCTTTCATTTCTGGATTGTAGTCCACAAAATCATCGGCGTATCTTGTATTTCCAGTTCTTTTGTACTGCTTTTCGTTACTAATCATATTACCTCTCCTTTAATTTTATTCGCTATTTTAACGACTTTTGTCACTGAACGTGCAAACTTTATTATAATTTTTCTATAACCCTTAATTTTGCGCTTAAACTGCGAGTATTGCTTTCGCGTTCGTTTTCGCCCGCAATTATGGGTTTTTTGGTGATGATGTCCACCTGTTTTTGTCTTCCGCATATACAAACGGGAATACTTCTATCGCAAGTGCACCCCGTTGCCAAATCAACGAAAGTATGTTTAATAATTCGGTCTTCAAGTGAATGGAAGGTGATAACCGCAAGCCTTCCGCCCTTTTTAAGTTTTTCCGCAATATCCCTAACGGCATCGGCAAGGCCACCGAGTTCGCCGTTAACTTCTATTCTTATAGCCTGGAAAGTACGTTTTGCGGGATGCCCGTCTTTCTTGAACTTAGCAGGAATACTTCTTTCTATAATCGAAACCAATTCACCGGTTGTTGTTATAGGTGCTTTTGCCCTTTCATTAACGATATTGCGCGCAATATTAGCTGAAAAACGCTCTTCACCATAAGTGAATAGTATTTCTTTAAGCTTTTTTTCGCTATATTCGTTAACAACTTCGTATGCTGAAAGGCTAGCTTCACCGTTCATACGCATATCTAATCTAACGTCTTTAGACATATACGAAAAACCACGGCTTCTTTCATCTAATTGATAACTTGAAACGCCTAAGTCTAATAATGCCCCGTCTATTTTATCAATGCCTAATCTATCGGTAATACTTTTAAAGTTTTTAAAATTATCGTGAACGAGAGTAACTTTATCTGAAAACGCACTCAATCTTTCTTTTGCTACTTCAATAGCGGTAAGATCAAGGTCGGTTGCAATAAGTTTTCCGCCATGCGACCTTTTTAATATCTCGTAAGAATGGCCAGACCCGCCAAGCGTACCGTCAAAATAAATGCCGTCGCTTTTTAAGTTGAGTGCTTGCATACATTCTTCAAGCATTACTGGAACGTGAGAAAATTTCATAATTAACTTTTGATCTTTTGATTAATAATGCTAATATTTTCGGCGTGAGATCTTTTATTTCTCTTTTCTTCACGTAACGCTTTGGTCATTAGCGATAATCTAGTACCCATACCAACGGTTACAACGTCCTTTTCAAGATGAGCAAATTCAACCAATGCATCTGGAATACGAACTCTGCCCTGCTTGTCTTCAGAAACTGAATAAACCGATGAAGTATATTCTAAAAGCGCATCCTGCCCGTCCTCATCAAAATCGCTGATAGTTTGCAACTTTAAAAGTTGTTCTTCAACCATTTTTTCAGGCAGAATATTGATTACTCCGTCGAGCCCTTTGGCAAAGTAAAAAGAACCCCCTAACTCGCTTTTAAAGGAAGTTGGAATTCTTATTCTGTTTTTGTCATCTATTTGATGAAAAAATTCGCCAAAAAACATAAGAAAAATGATACCTCGACTTAATCTACTAATATAATAACATATCTTTTAACCAAAATCAACCATTTTTAACCCTTTTAGTAAATTTTTTTAAAATTTTTAACCATTTTATTTATATTTAGAACAAATCGTTTTAAATACCCTTAATGCGTGCATATTTCCGCTACCTACAAAAGTTTTTTCGCACCTATTTATTTTTGTATTTTTGGCAAATAGAAATTGTTTTAAAATAGTTATAACCTGCTCGCTTCCATCAAAGAATTTAGCATTTGGAAAAGCCTTTTTAAACTTGTTTAAAATTAACACGTAATGTGTGCAACCAAGATAAACTTTTTTGATTTCAGGATAAGTTTTTTTAAGAAAACTCGGGCAGTAATTTGCAAGATTTAATGCGTTATTTTCAATTTCAAAGGCAAGATTTTTACAAGGAACTACAAAGCTTTTTTCTAATTTAAAAAAAGCTTTAATTTGTTTACTTTTGGCGGTTGCAAACGTACAATAAAACCGCCCGTTTTTCATATTTGAGCAAAGTATTTTTCTTATATCGTGCCTAACGAAAAAAACGGGTATTTTTAAATTTTTTATAAATATTTGCTCACCTACTTCACTCATCGTATTACAAGCAACGATTAACATATCGGCATTAAATTTTTTTACGGTATTAATTGCGTTTATACAATACCCTTTAATTTGTTTTTTCGTTTTATTACCATAAGGTAAGTTATCTTTATCGCTAATATAAAGATATTGAAAATCGGGAAATAATTTAACAAGCTTTGCAAGTAAGAATATTCCGCCGATGCCACTGTCGCAAAGGGCAATTTTTTTAATCATAAAACAAATCCTTAAAATATAGTTAGTAAAAAAGGGTTAAAAATATTCGTAAACTAAAAAAAGTATTAAAAAAGGGGCAAATTTTCAAAACTTTTAGAAAAAAATAGTTAAAAATTCTTGCATAAACTTTAAATATGTGCTAAAATACTGTGTAGTTAATAATTATGTACATTTAAGGAGATAAATAAAGTGCCAAACATTAAATCCGCTATGAAGCGTGTTAAAGTAAACGAAAAGAAAAATGCTATTAATAGAAGTGGTAAGTCAGAAGTTAAAACTACTTTAAAAAATTTTAACGCTCTTTTAGAAGCTGGTGACGTTGCTGCTTGTGAAGCTGCTTTCAAAAACGTTTGCAGTGTTTTAGACAAAGCAGTTGTCAAAGGTCTTATGCACAAGAATACTGCAGCAAACAAAAAATCAGGTTTCGCTGTAAGATTAAACGCTTTAAAGAACGCTTAATTTTTATTAAAAAAAACAACTTCCGCTTGAAACTTAAGCGGAAGCTTTTTTTGTATAATTTTTATTTTTTTATTAAAAATATTGGCGATGGCACAACAATTGGTTGATTTTTTAATGAAATAAGTATACTTAAACTAAAACCTAAAATACGCTTTAAATGCAAGCAAAAGCAGGCACTTTGTAAATTTTAAGCAGGGAGTGACCTTGTTGGTCACAGGAATGTTTAAAATTTGCAAATAACGAACTTTTGCGCTGTAGATAAAGTGTATTTTATCAACCATATTTTGTGACAGAGCCAAAATTATAAGGAGAAAATTATGAAATCTATTGAATTAACTGCAGAAAATTTTAAGCAAACTATATCATCATCAAAACCAGTTTTAGTTGACTTTTGGGCCGTTTGGTGTGGCCCTTGTAGAATGTTATCGCCTATTGTTGACGAAATAGCCGAAGAAGGTGGCAATTTTGTAATTGCTAAGGTAAACGTTGATAACGAACCTGGTATTGCTAACGAATATGCAATTAGCGCTATACCTACCCTTTTAGTTTTTAAAAATGGCGAAGTGGTAAACAAAAGTGTTGGCGTAATTTCTAAAGAAGAAATTTTAGCAATGTTAAAGTAATAAACTGCATATAAAAGATAAACGCTGTTTAGTAGTTTGCTAAACAGCGTTTTTTTATTTAGATACTTCGACTAACGCTCAGTATGACAATAAAAACACACTTTGTATGACGAAAAGCGCACTGATAAATAAGTAAATTATTCCTCAATAGGTGGATTTAGTAAATTCTTATATTCTTGTTTTAAAAAGTTATATTCTTCAACGTAAGGTACTTCATCTTCAACGTCAACCGTATCGCTACCAATAATTACGAACATATGCACGTCACGGCTATGGTCTTTATAATAGGTTAAAAAAGCATCTAATCCCTTAACTCCTTCAAGTTTTGAAGAAAGCCAGGCAAATTCTTTAAAGGTAAAGCAAGTTTTGGGTAAATTTAACTGCTCTAAATTAGTTAACTTTGCAAATGTATTAATAAGATTTGATTTTTCAATATTAAACGGACAATATAAACTTAAGCATTTTAAATTTTTTAAACTTAAAATCCAGTTAAGATTATCAAGAGAAATCAAGGTTAAATCGGGCACTTTCCTTTCATAGCCAAGTAACTTAAATTCTTTTAAGGTGCTATTTTCAAACCCTTGTAAGTTATTTAAAGTTTCGCACTTAGAAAGCTCGAGCCAAACGCTTTCTAGTAGGCTATTTTTGGCTGTATCCCAAAGAGTTAAGCTTGTTGCACTGCTTGAAAGTTTAACGCTTTTAAGGGCTACACAATGACTAAAAACCGACAAATCGGTTATGTTATCACTTAAAAGATTAACGGTTTGAAGCGTATTTTTATTTGCAAGCACGATTGTTGCTAACTCTTCGCTATCTAACCAATTAGCTTCAAGATTAATAATATTTTGATTTTCTTGAGCGCTTAAAAAATTTGAAATACTATCACACTCATTAGGATGATTAAAAAAACTACTGTCGCTAATAACTTTATTAATAGAATGTTTAACTTCTATACGCATAGGATTACGCATAATAGTGCGCCTTGAATTATAGGTATATTTTGCCATAAGCTCACCAAAACAAATAAAATTTATATTTCTATTATATATTATTACCTATTTAATTGCAAGCGCAAAATGTTAACCTTTATAAAAAATATACCCCACGGCAAGATAAGCCGTGGGGTTTATGGTTATTTTATAGTTACGTTGTAGTTATTTTGTAATTACTTTATAACTATTTTGTGGTTATTTAATTAGATAACCTCGTTTTTAACAAGATACTTTTCAATATAACCTAAAATTTCTTCAAAGGTTATCATACCCTTGCCCACTGAAACTTTAAAGTACTCGGCTGGGAATGCGCAATATACTTCGTATGGAAGGTAAGCTTCAAAATCGGCATAAGTATATAAACCGTAAGTTTGAATATCAGCCATCATAGCTTCGTAGTCGTAAACTAAACCTTCGCCGTATTCAAACATATTGAATAATCCTTCAATACCGCCAGGCATTGAGAATAAACCATCAACAAAGTAATTTAAGTGATATACGGTTACTAAGCTGTAACAGCTTGTATATTCGTTTTTAGCGTAAGCGTTAGTTAAAGTTACCTTTTCATAACCGTTATCGCCTAAAACAGCAAATTCATGGCCTATAAAGTTAGCAAAGTTGCTTTCATCAACGTAAACGTATTTATTTAAGGTAATATCGAAATATCCATGTTCGTAAATAAGTTTAGTTTCTGTGCCATTACTAAATTCAAGGTGAATTACGTTGTAATTAGCGTAACCGTCGTTTTCAATAAATATAATGCCTGCGCTTTCGTAAGCACCTGTTTCGTGGTTAAATACTAATAAAGTGTCTTCAAGAGTAAGCTCATCAGCACGTTTTTGAGTTCCATCGGCTAGTGTAATTAGCGTATCACCTGTGAAACAGCTACCACCTGATGATTCTTGAGGTTTAGTATCATAGTTAACGGTTATAGTTGAGCTTTGGTTAAATTGAGTCCACTTTTCATCGTTAATACCAGTAACTGAACCACTAGTTACATCAATATATACGTAGTGACCTGGTACGATATACCAACTACCACCCTTATTAGCTCCTGGATTGATTGGGTCACAGTAACTATCTCCGCCATTAGTTCCACTAAATTTAATTGTATATACAACGTCATAAGTACCATCACTAGTACTACCAAGATCATTTGGTGTTGTTGTAATAGTAATCTTATTCGCCCACTTAGCGTAAATAGTGCGTTGGTTATCCTTTCCGCCAGTTGAAGCGCACGCTTTTAATTGTTCCCAACTTTCGTAAGGTACTGTTAAAGCCGAATCAACGTACCAACCTGCAAAATACTTATTGTAATCAAGCTTATTATTCTTACCAGTTAAATCTGGTAAAGTTAACGAATCGGTTGCTTGTGTAGAACTATCTGGATAATCAGTATCGGTAGTATTAGTTTCAATAATTACTTCGTAAACAATTTCACTAGTCCAATGCGCGTAAATTTCCACAACGTTGCCGTTCGCTAAAGCACTATCAACAAAGTTAGCACCAACGATAGTTGCAAGTTGAACGCCATCGGCAGTAAACCAACCGCTAAAGTTATAATTTGCACTTGGCGCAGTAGGTTCACCAGGAAGTTCTAAATCGGATAAAATAGTAAACTTAATACTTTGAGTATCGCTATCAGCAAGGCTTCCATCTGGTAATTTATTAACGAAGTTAATAGTATATTCGTTTGCTATCCAAATAGCGTGAAGCGTATTATCGCCGAATAGTACTTCGCCCGCTTTTACGCCTTCACATAATTCATCTTCACACGCACTATTTAAGCACCAATGGCTAAACGTATAGTGATTACGAACTGAAGTTGCTGGTAAATCAGCTTCTGCTAAAGTATAACCATTAATTCCATTTGATACCGAAATATTATTAGCAACTGTGCTACCACCGTTGAAGTTGTATGAAATAGTATAATTTGCAGTATACCATTTATCGTTACCATTTGAATAGTAAGTACCAGTTGTAGAATAACTACCACCAGTGTTACCAACTTTTGTAAGAGATAACGTATTAGTTATAGGTGCGTAAGAAATGCTTGCTGACAATCCACCTAAACTACCATAGTTGTACGTAGTTACTTCGTTAACACTAACTGATCCACTCGACTTAATTTGTACTGTTGCACCTGCTTTTTGAGTATAAATAGCGCCACCAAAGTTATTTGCAATTAAAGTTCCGTTTACAGTAAATATTGAGGCTTTTGTGGCGTAAGCTGACTCATAATATCCTAGACCAACGTCACCAGCTAATCCAGTATGAATGCTGTTGTAAAGAATCATACTATTAAGATTTAAAGTTGCGCCTTCTTCAACTGTGAAGGTTGCCCCAGGTAATAACTTATAAGCAGCACCCATTGTAAATTGACCGTTATTAGCGTCGGTATTTCCTTCAACCTTATTTAATGATATATTATAGTTCCAAGGAATTGGGAAGTCAAAATCAGCTGATGACACTTTTACTGAAGTAATACCCATTTGTAAAGTTAATACTAAATTGTTAGTTTTTGCTGATCCGTATACTTTTAAGTCACATTTAGAAGTAGATGGATTAAACACAGCTGTTAAATAGCTATATTCATTTAGAAGTTCAATTACTGCACCCACGCCTATAAAGGTTGCTATAGAATGACCGGCATGCTGATCATTTAAACCTGAAGCATATAGGTTTGCATAAACCATTAAAGTACTGTTATAGTTCATTCTTAAGGTAGCATTTCTAATATTTCTAAATTGATAACGGTTGAATGGTGATATACGCTTACTCTTTGATGAATTTACCTTGCTTAAATAGGTACCACCTTTATGATCCCCATAAACGAAAGGCATATAAATAGTTGAGCCAGAGTTCGTAATAACGTTACCACTACCCTCAATAAAGCCTGTAAGCTTAGTTACGCCATTAATCGAAAGTGTTGCACCATTTTCCAAATAAAGCTCAGCATAACTTGAATAAGTTTGACCAGCATATAGCCCGTATGATCCACCGCCAGCAAGCGCTCCAGCAATTTCAAGCGTGCCGTTAACGGTTAGAGTAACTCCACTTGAAACAATAACTTGAGTTTGCCTATTTGCGATAGTAGCCTCATTTGAAGCAACGGTATCACCCTGTGAGCAAAGACCATCACTATTTTTTATAGGAGACGCCTTTGTACCGTAAGGAATAATTAACGTTACGCCTGCTTTTACTTCAACGTTTTTATCAATAGTAACGCTATAATTTATAGTTTTGCCACTTGCATTTGGATAAACCCAAATTTCGCCACTTGTTACTGAGTCCAACGCGTCTTCAAGAGTGCCGTAATATTCTTTTGTGCTACCATCGCTTAACAAGTGGTAAGCAATATCAATTAAGTTAATAGAAACTTCGGCAGTTGAAGAAGCATAGTTTTCATCGCTTGGAACAAAGGTTATAACGTAAGAACTTTCAGCACCGTTTAAGTGGTTAAATTGTAAATCACCGTAAATAAACCTACCTGCTAATTCTTCGCCCGTGCTTTCAACCGTAGCTTTTGGAGCAGTTGCATAGTTATATCCATTTTCTTTATTAGCTTCAGCAGATTTTTGGTATTGAGCGTTTGAATAAGTTGGAACGGTAATAGTAGTTGCAAGTTTTGTTATAACAAGGCTTACTTCAGCGCTAAATTCATTATAATTTTGCGAATCTTCAACAAATAACTCAATAATATAACTTCCTGCGCTCTTTGGATAAGTTCCTTGGGTTAGTTCATCTTTTTCGCCGTTAGCTATGCTATAATACTTAACTTCTACGTCGCCAAACGCTACCCAAGCATCATGAACGGATAAATCAACAACACTTTCAGCTCCGCTATATGGGCGAGTAAAGGTATTATTTTCAAAAGTATAGCTTGAATCAAGTAAATCGCTTAATAAAACGCCCTCTAACAAACCGTTATTAGCTTTATCAACCGTGAAAGTACAAACAGTAGAAAGTTGTGTTTCTTCTTGATCAAACCACTTATACCAATAAAGAGCTTTTTCACTCATAGTTAAGGTAATTGTGTAAGTACCAACGTTTGAAACGGTAACAGTTTTATCGTTTATTGTTACCCTTTCATCACTTGAAGTAACAGTAAATTCAACTTCTTGGCTTACACCAACAACAACGGTTATATCGCTACCGGTGTAAATTGTTGAGCTTTGAACTAAGGTAGGAATAACTTCGGTTGCAGGTAATCTAATAATTTCAACTTCAACAACCTTTTGGTCGGCAGTATAATAATCGCTTTCAACAAGGTCGATAATTACTTCATAAACACCGTCAACTAAAAGTTCATCTACTTGTTCACCGTTTAATAGATAGGTGTATTTTATTTCTCCGTCGCTTGGAGTTGAAGTAATACCGGTTAACTTATGAACAACGTTAGTATAATAAAATTCATAACGCTCGTTTACACCGTATAAAACACCATCAGCTTTTTGAACTTCAACTTCAAATTTTCCACTAACCGTGTAGAAATTTGCTGTGTCGCTTGGTGTGAAAGTTGCTTGGTATTCTTTAGTTTCAATATTATCAAGGTTAGTTGATGGGTTATCCCAAGTGTAACCAGATTCAAGTTCAACGTTACTTAAAGTTAAATCGTTAAACCACTTTATTTGGTAAGTAGTAGTAAAGTTGGTTACAGGGATTGCTTTATCAATAAATAACGTTACTTGCTTACTACCCTTATAATATTTATCGTTGATTGTAAGAGTAGTTTCGTAAGTGCCTGCACTTGACTTAACAAGATTACCCTCAACTAAAAGGTTTTTATCTTCTTCAATTTGGTAAAGAATTGTAAAATCTTCGCCGGTATAAACGTAAGAAGATGAAAGAATAGAAATTTCTAAAGTTCTTTTATCAATATTAGTAAAAGTAACTTCTCTTTCAATTTGGTTATAGTTTGTATTATTTGGTGTAAATACTGCAGTTGCCGTAAATGTATCTACAGAATCGATAACCAAATTAGGATTTTTCCAACTCCATTTACCACGATAATCGCCGTCAAGCGTTACGCTTGAAAGATTACTTTCGTAAACGGCTGGAACTAACTCAGTAGAAAGTGTTGGATCGCTTACTAATTCTAAATCACCCTTATTTACTACTAAGGTAGCGTTTTGTATAGTTGCGTTTACGTTTGTATTAGTAACGATTACTTCAAGAGCATAATTTCCTATGGCGTTAACGCTAGGATTTATAGTTTGAATACCTAAAAGTTCTTGATTTTCAAAGCCAGTAACCGTATATTCGATTGCAGGAACTTGTTCACCGTATTTCATAACTTTATCCATAACTGTAACGTTTACGTTAGGTTTTGTTATTTCAAACGAACCAGTATAGTATCCTTGGTAATTAGAATCGCTTACTAATAGCGCGTAAGTATAAACGCCGGCTGAAATCTTTGGCTCGCCAATAACTTCAACTTCAACGTTATCGGTTACGCTAAAGGTTGGAAAATGAGTAACACCGTCGTAAACGAACGATTGGTTTCCAATTTCAAAAGTTGCAATTTTAGGAGCAACCGTTACGGCTATAGTTGCGGTTTTAGGAGCAACTTGATCGTTTGCAGGTATAAACTGAACGCTTATTAAATGCGTTCCTGCAGTTGTTATTTCACTTACAGGATCAACAAATACCCATTCGCCATTTTCGTTTGAAGGTAACTCGATACTTGAAATTGACAGATTAAAACCAACTTCATAATCGTGTTTAACTTCGGTAGTTAAGGTTGGTGCTTTTAACGAATCATCATAAAAATGCACTTCTAAACTAATATTTTCGGTTATTTCTTGGGGAATTTCACTATCTAAATAGTTAGCAAAAGTATAACCTTCAATAGCAGGTGGAGTGGGAATATCGGTAATTTCATCTGCACTTAAAACGAATTGAGATGCGTATACTTCGCCCTTAGCTAAGAAATCAACTTGATATTTTACTGTGTAAGGAACTACAAGTTCTTGCTTATCAAAAAGAAAAACGAGTTCTTTTTCACCAAGAGTATCAGTTTCACCGCCCTCAAGAAGCATATATTCTTTAGCTTCTATAATAAATTCCTGTGGTTCAGCGCCATTTTCTGGATTAAGTTCCGTACAACGGAATTTAATGTTTTCGTATTCTATTTCTTTATTAAGACCTACGTCTTGCGAGAACTCAGAAAGGTCAAGTTCTATAGTATATTGACTTACGATTCCACTAGGTATACTAGTTGCTGGGTCGTCAACGTCGCAAGCTACTAATCCGCTAAGCAAGAATATAGAACATAAGGTGGTTAAAATAGCTATTAGTTTTTTCTTCATTCTGCTTCCTCCTATAGAAAAAGTTTATGTTACTTTATAAGTTTACTTTTGGCGCAATAAATCACGCCAAAAGTTTACTTGTTCATTTATTTTTGGTTTATTAGTAGTGTTTTAACAATTATTTTTTGAAAATACAATCGTACATATCAGCTTCGCTCATACTTTCTTGCATTTCAGGGGTAAAAATTGTAGTACTTATATCGTAAATTCTAAAGTAGAAGTTTTCAGTTCCTGCTGCTGTCATTAAAGCTCCTTTTTCAACAGATTCAAGCGATACGTCAACTCCTTGAAGTTGTAAATTAGAGTTATCTTCAAATAAACCGTAGTTTCTACCGCCACCAAAGAATGCAATAGCATTGTGAATATATCCGCTATCAGTTATGATATTTGTATATATTCCTTTTTCTTTTGCTGTCTCTAACATAGCAGGAATATCAAAGTTTAACATTTCAGCAACAGTTTCGCCAAGAAGATCAGCATCCATTTCGATAAGGGTTGAACTATCGATTTCACTAAGCTTTTTCCAGTTATACATTTTAACTTCGCCGTTAAAGGTAAGTTTTGCGCCGTAACTTGTTTTTGCAAGATTCTTCCAATTTTTGAAGCCTTCAAACAATGAAACGTAACCGCTTGCTTCATGCAATGCTGGACCTGCAAAGTGCGCGTCGATACCAATTGCAAAAATACCTGCATCCTTAAATACGCTGTTTTCAACGTTTACATAAGTTTTAATATATTTGCTTTCATAGTCTGCTGGTTTTTCTATACCATCCTTATCTGGACCTTTCTTTATACCAATAAGGTCGATTGATTCAGCTATATATGGTGAAACGTTACCGTCTATTCCGTCAACGAACTTATTGCTACCCATACGAATAATAAATTCTCTTGCGCCAGTTAAAACGCTGTTTTTAACGTTTACGTTAATAACCACGTTTGGATCGTTTGCGTCACCGAATACGCGAAGTACAGTTCTACCGTTCATAATACGTGAATATTCGATTGTTACGTTATTACCAAATACTTCAACGGTTGTTCCTGCGTAGTTTAATTCGGTTAAATCATTTTCTAAGTTTGCACCCTTCAAAATAACGTTGTTTAAAGTTACGTTTTCATATACGCCGAAGCATACGTTATCTTGCCCTTTAACACTTGCTAAACTTGCACCAGCGCCCGTTAAAGCAACGAAATCTAACGGACCTTTAAATAGTGAATTTGCAGTTGGCTTACCAGTTGCATCTAATAAACCGAGTGTTGCGTTGTGAGCGTTGATTTCGTATCCGTTTCCGTACACGTTATTTTTAAATTGTAATAAAACCTTAATAGTAGCCTTGTCTAAAGCATTGATATTTTTATAATAAGTATCGTCGTAAGTTGTATGAACAGTTTCATACTTAATTTCGTTAACGTTGGTTGGGAATGCAATATCACCTTTTAAAACAATTGGTTTTTGTGCTTTAGTTGCTGTGTAAAGGTCGGCATAGTTAGATACGTTAACACCGTTATAAACACAACGTACTGAAAAAGTTGACTTAACACCGTAAAAACTTGCGGTAAAAGTAACTATTTCAGCTCCTTCGCCTTGAGCAAGAGTGATTTCGCCGTTTGAAATGGTTGCTTTTGAACTATTTGAGGTCCATTCAACGTTTTCATAAAAGCCCTCGCCTACGTTTGCACAAGATACGTTTAATAGAGTTTTGCTAACTTCGCCGTTTACGTTAGTTCTACCAATAGTATAAAGGTTTTCAATACCGTAAGTCTTAGTGCTTTGGTTAATCGTTAAAGATGTGGGCTTAACAATTACGGTTTTGCTTTCTTGCTTTCCACCTGCACTTACCGTAAGTTCGGTAACGCCAACTTTATTTGTTGAAAGAAGAAGCATTCCGTCCATTTGTCTAACGGTAATATTATCGTTTGAAGTTGTTGCGCTCCAAGAAGTAGTACCGCTTACCGTTATAGGTAGATTAACAGCATCTGCACCAACATATAAATCGTTTGGTAAATTACCAATAGAAATTTCAACGTCGGTAGTAGAACTAGCACTACCAGTTAGTTGTAAGTTATTAGTGATTTGTGCTGGAATTTCAAACGTATAGCCACTAGGTGCTTGTATTTCACCTGCGTTTAAAACGTATTGCGTAGCTATCGTTTGACCATCAACAATAAATTTAACTTCATATTTTACAACGTAATCTACGTTAACTCTCATTTCCTTATAAAGAATAGTAAGGGTTTTTGAGCCAACTGAAGAAGTGTCCCATCCAGCTACCATGCTTGAAGTAACGGAAATGCTCTTACCGTCACTTGATTTAACTACAAAGTCGCTGTAATCAATTGGTGAGTTGTAAACGACAACGTTGTTAAAACCACTTGTGTCTAAAGTGTGTGTTACTTCGTCGCCGCCACCACATGATGCAAAAAACGCAGTAAGCGTAATTGTGCATAGCATACATAAAATTACAAGTAATTTCTTTTTCATAGTTTTTCTCCTATAAAATTGATAAAAAATTTTTTTAAAATTATTTATAAACGTTTACTACTTTAGTAAGCGTTATTTTTTCTTCTGGATTGGTTTTTAACCATACCGTGAATGTTATAGTTTCTGCACCATAACCTAATTCGTTTAGATTTTCAACGGCATCTTCTGCAGCCTTTACAAGCAAGTAGCCATCTTTAACTTCACAAGAAATAAATTTGCCACCTTCGGATAATTGAATTTGATATTCAATTTCAACGTTTGAAGGAATTACGTTAAAATAAATTTCTTTGCTTTCTTCAATAGGAATAGCCGTAGCGCCCTCTTCTACCCAGCTGGCTTCAATCTTACCAATTCTAATGATTTCGCACTCGTCGGTAAAAGTTCCGCTATCAGTTGTAACAGTTAAGCGAAGTTTTAAACTGCAAACGTCTTGATTTTCAAATTGATAAGAAAGAGTTTTGTTTTCTTCGTTTATAACGTAGGTAAGTTCGCTATAAATTTCATTGTTTTCATCAACAACTTCAACGTTATAACTAAACGAAGAACTTTCATCTATAAACAATTTAAGCTCGCCACTTGATTGCTGTGTAGTAATGGTTTCGTTTTTCTTTAAAAATTCTATTGGATAAGAATTTTGTACGCTAATTGAAACTTCATCGTACACGGCGTTATTTATAGTACAATAAATTTTAATCTTTGCACTACCAACGTTTTCAGCTGTTGCTATACCCTGTGAGTTTACACTAACTACACCTACCCCCTCAACTACTTCATATTTAAGTTGAGTTTGATACTGGGCAACAAGCGGAGTGAAAACAGTTTGTATATTAGTACTTTCACCAAGTTTAATATCTTCTTTTTCTATGCTTGATGATATACTTTGAAGTTTAGAAGTTGAAATTTCCACAACAAAGCTATCTTTATAACCACCGTCAGCAGTCGTTACGATTATTTTTGCTTTACCGCAACTTTCAGCCGAAAGGGTGTTACCTTGCACCTTAACGGTAGCAAAAGTGCTGTTTTCAACAGGCTCTACGCTAAAATGAACGTTTTGGTTTGCTGCGTTGGTTGGATAAACTGTATATGATATATCGTATGTTTCATCTAAATCGATATAAACTACTGGGTCTTCGTTTAAAACTACTTTCGTAACGGCTACTTTAACCGCAAGACTTACGGTACTAGTTGCTGTAAATAAACATAACATCAATATGAGTGGTAGCGCCAACATTAATAAAATCAATTTTTTATTCATACCGTCGCTCCTTATGAGATCATATGCTCGAAACTCTTTTCAAGCTTATGAACGTAGTAAATTAGCGCAAAGCCAAAATATATTATTCCGCCAACTATAGGAATTAAATAGGAATGCCATTCCTTTATATTCAATGTTGCAATAGCGCTAATAGTATCCATCTTTGAAAAAATGAATAGTGCCATTGATAAAACGCCCAACACAAGCGCTAAAATCAAGCCAAGAACAACTACTTTTGAAATAGTACGGTTATTTATATTTTCTATTTCGTATGGAGAAGCGGATACGTTTGCGTGATTTAAGTCCATTCTAGTGGCTATAAAGATTTGCGCCATTGAAAAGGCAAGTGCAACTATTCCACACAAACAACCTTCCCATACGCTTAAGCCTGCAACGAATAAAGCTATTACGCTTAATATTACGGCTACCGAGCTTACTATTGCGCAAAATAGCACTTTAGCAAGTAGCTGAGTTGAGGCTTTTATTGGAAACATCTTTGACTTTAAAGCAACGAGCCCGTCACGTGTAACGTTGGTTGCACAAAAAGTATTGGTTAAAATACTAAATATTAGAAGCACTAATAAGGCTAAAGAAAAATTTACTTTTAAGCCTATTGCATTACTAATTAGTGAGTCAAACAAGGTATAACAGCAATAAACCATTACCGGCATAGCCGCAGCAATCGAGAAATATGAAAATAAATGCTTACGGTTACGAAATACCGAAATAAATTCTTTATGCATTAACGAAATAAGTGGTTTACGAACACGGTAATCACGCTTTACATTTTTACCCATTTTTTTACTTTCGTTCTTATATAAAGTTGCATAAAATAGCTGTTTAGATACAAAATATAACACTACTACTGCTAAAACTGCGATAATTAAAGTTATTATGAGAGATACAACTAAGTTTTCACCAAGCGCAATATTAGCAAAGCAGTTAGCAGGATAAGTCCACACAAGTAAAGCTTGTAAGGTATTAATAAAGGCTTCGTTAAACAAGAATTTTATTGAGCCTGTTTCTAAAAGTGACTGTAAAATTCCTAATAAGCCAGAATATAAAAGGAATGCACCTATTATTATACAACTTAAAATTAAAAATATTAGCCAGTATCTTTCACTAACGAAATCAATAACTTTAATGTAAGGAATTAAAAGTAACGTGCCTATTAAGAATGCCGATAATGGCATCAAAAGCCATACTAAAAAAGTATATATCCAAAACAAGAAGTTTGGTTTTAATACTATAAAGAAAATTGTGTTTACAGTTACGATTAATACTAATGCAAAAATATAAGTCCACACTAAAATAGCACAAAGCTTACTCATAAGCAAAGTTTGTGGTTTTACTGGCAAACGTAAAAACAATTCTTTATCCTTCTTTTGAGTAAGACCGC
This sequence comes from Christensenellaceae bacterium, assembly GCA_045589175.1. Classification (GTDB taxonomy): domain Bacteria; phylum Bacillota; class Clostridia; order Christensenellales; family Borkfalkiaceae; genus HGM11416. The sequence goes on along the minus strand of JAZNFS010000010.1, from coordinate 6,886 downwards.
TACGCATTTTTTCCATACAAGCAATAGAGGTCGCTATAAGTATAATCGTGTATAATAGGTTTAAAAGTTCTCTTCCCCTTTCAAGTGGGGCTGGAACTCTATGTATTTCTACCTTAACGTAATTGTTTACAATAACCGAAACTAAAGCGATAAATACGAATACTACCAAAAGTGTTGTTAATAAAGATAAGAGCGTTCCTATTATATCTGGCTTTTGTTTTCGACCTTTTGATGAAAATGATAATGGAAACTGCATTTTCATCTCATGCTTGAACAAAATTAAAAACTCTCTCATATTACCTTTGCCACCCTTTTGGTGATTGATAAGAAGTATTCTTCAAAATCTTCACCGGTACGTTTAAATTCGTCCATATCAAGCACTTTTAAAATTTTGCCTTGGTCGATAATATATACTCGTTTGCAAAGCTTTTCAACAACGTCAAGATTATGTGAGGAAAATAGAACCAAATTGCCTTCCTCTGCGTGTTGTTTGAAAAATACTTTTACTTGGCTTGCCGTATATGGATCAAGCCCTACCATAGGCTCATCAAGAATAAACACTTTTGGATTGTGTATAAGCGCGCCCATAAATGCAATTTTTTGCTTCATACCGTGCGAATATGAAGATATAGGATTATAGATTGAATCGCCTAAAGCAAACAACTGTTGAAATCTTTCAACCCTTGATTTTCTATCATCAGCACTTACGTTATAAATATCAGCCATAAAATTAACGAATTCAAAACCCGTCATCTTTTCAAACAAAACGTGTTCATCGCTTACGTACCCGAAGTTTTGTTTTGCCAATATAGAATCACTTACAAGGTCGTGCCCCGCTATTGAAATACTGCCAGCTTCGTAAGGATGCATTCCTGTTATACATTTAATGGTTGTTGATTTGCCCGCACCGTTGTGACCAAGTATGCCGATAATCTCCCCTGCATCACCTTCGATATTTATATTTTCAATTGTATAGTCGGCTTTTGATTCGTAACGCTTGCAAAGCCCTTTAATTTCAACGAGCATAACACCCTCCTTATAAGCTGAAAATTTTGCAATAAAAAAACGCTTAATCTTTAACCACTAATTCTAAATTCGTTACTACTATCGCGCGTACACGTACGCGCACACGCACGAACGCACGCACGAACCTAAACGCCCATAGAACGCTTTAGAAAAATGATATTATGATTTGCGTTTTAGTGATGTAAAGCACACCACAAACTGCCCGACAATTTCGCTATTGCCAGGCTATTATATTAATTTCTTAAACGAGCAAAGCTAAAAATTAGCTTTCTATTTGAATAAGAAAGAGGCGACAACTCTTCCTCGCCATGCGAACTTACTTTAAAAAATTGTTGTTCTGTTTCAAAGAAATATATATAGAACAATTTTTTTATTACAAATAAAGCGATAACCGAAAATAAAAACGATAGTTCAGTTACAATTAACGTCCAGCACAATAAAACGCCTAAAGCAACGTAAACTGATTCAGTTCCCAAAATTGCTTTCATTATAGAACGAATTATTAGCGTATTTTCATTGGAGATTAAAGAAAAACCAATTTTTCTAACGAGTGAGAAGTTTGTAATGGCAAAGACAAAAAGCCCTACTGCTATTATACCCATAAATAGGGTGCGTAGAGATTTTTTTGCCATCTTTTTCACCTTGTGATTTAAAACGTATTCCGTTGAATTTTTAAATACGTTTATAAAGTGAATAAAGATTGCGCTAAATATTAAGATGGCAATGATTATCTTTTTCATTTTTCACCTATATAATAACGCTTTAAGTATAGAACGCCTTACGTTCTTACTATTAACTATTATAGGATATTCTATAATTTTTGTCAATGTATTTGTTACATAAAATTACAATTTTATACAATTTTCAGCATAAAAATAACCTTAAAGAACTATTTTAAGGTTCATTTAAGGTATTTTTTAGCACTTTTAAACATTATTGACGTAACTAATGGATATGTTAGGTTTTTAGGAAAACTTTTAAACCTTTTAACTTTTGCCATTTCGTAATTTGGAAGATTATCTAAAGTATAAATTATAGCTAAAAACAAAACCCCGTTTGAACGCTCGTTTTTTGTATAACCACAATAATCAAAAATAGGAATAATCTCAAAATCGGTAGCTCCAGTTTCTTCAAAGAGTTCACGTTTGGCAGTATCTAAAGGTGTTTCGCCTTCTTCAATGTGACCGCCCTGCATTTCCCATGTTTTTCTGTTTTTGTGTTGGCTAAATAAATAATCACCGTTATAAAAGGAACAAATGGTAGCGTATTTATAATTTTGCAAACTATTAAGCGGAAAAAGTTCGCATTCAAGTTCTTTATTTGCTCTTTCTTTTAAATCGTTAGTAGTCATATTTTTCGTATATCTTTTTTATAATAAATCGTATATTTTTTTATTATAAACATTATAGCATTTTTTTAAAATGCTCGCAAGTAATTTACCAACAAAAAACACAAGCATCAAATAATCCTTTATACCTTTATGAAAAAATTACATCCCAAAATGAACGGTTCGTGGATTGAAAAAGATGCTTGATTGTGATATAATTTATTTTACGGAGGAAGTTAAAATGGATTTAAGAAAAAACGGTAAACTGTTACGATCACTTAGATTAGAAAAGGGGCTAACACAAAAGCAAATTGCAGATGCGCTTGGAATCGTGCCTAAAACCGTATCAAAATGGGAAACGGGACATGGTTTTCCAGACGTTAGTTTAATAACAGAACTCTCAAAAATATTAGGGGTTACCGAACAATCTTTGCTTGTAGGATATCTTTCACAAAACAAAAAGCAATCCGGTAATATGAAAAGAAGTAAGTTTTACGTTTGTTCTCAATGCGGTTCGCAGATGCAAGGGCTTGGCGAATGTAAAGTAATTTGTTGCGGTAAAGAATTGCTTCCACTTAAACCAAGCGCTGTTGACGAGCAACACAAACCATTGATAACCAACTTAGAAAACGACTTTTATATTATTTTTTCGCACGAAATGACTAAGGATCATTACATACAATTTCTAACATATTTGGGCATTGATAATAGTATTACCGTGCGTTTATACCCTGAACAAGAGTGCGCAGTTAGAATACCAAAATCGTATAGCGGAAAAATAGTTTATTATTGCAATAAACATGGCTTATTCGAGCATATTATTCACACTAATAAAAAATAAAATATGGGCAATGAGCTTTTGCTTATTGCCTTTATTTATTCGATTATGCCGTATAATTCGGTTAAAGGGTCTTTAAAAAGGGGCAATTTAAGCGGATAATAGGTAAATACTATAAATGCAATTGCTATAAAAATTAACAAAATAATGGCTAAAAATCGAAATTTGGGGTTAAAATTATTAAAAAATAAATGATATTCAAGCAAATAGCCTAAAAAAGCGGAAACAAAAAAGAATATAATATTTAACCAATCTGGTGTTTTACCAAACGCACCGTTATATGTATAAAAGAACAAAGGAATACATAATACCGCAACTAGCGTACCAAAAAGTTTTATCCACCAAAAGCCCTTATAATCACCCCTAAAATAGTAATACTGCCCTATAGCAAATATCAGCATGGGAAAGAATAAAATTTTCATATGCTCCCAAGTAGATTCGTTAACTGCAGAAATAGTAGCAAAAAAAGGTATGCCTGTCCACTCAAATAAAAAATGCAAAAGTGTACCCAAAGCTACGCTAACCGCAAAGCCTACAAACTGCCATAAAAAAAGATTTTGTTTCATAATAACCCCCAAAAAAACAAACTAAATATCATTTAGAGTATATTAAACAAAACCTTAATTTATTCGGTTAGTAGATAAAATTAACGAAAAAGGTTTTTTGCAAAAAGAAAAGCAATAAATCCTAAGCCTAAAAGCGTTTCAATAGCATCCCAACTTGCACCGTCTGCAATAAAAGAAATTAGCATTACGCCAACGATTATTATAACGAGCCAGCCAAGCCCAAAGTCTCCGCCATTTTTACCACCACCAAAACCACCGTCTTTACCGCTTGTATTTTTAAATGCGTGATAATCATTTAAATCTGGCATATCAATCCTCCTACTATCATTTTTTATTGCGCTTTATAATATAAAAATTTTACTCGTATAATACTTTAAATTTTTTAATCTTACCCTTGTATTCACAATCTTGAGCAATGTATTTTGCTAAATTTTCATCTTTAAATACTCCAACAACTCTTGGTACGTTACACACTAAAATTTCATAAACAACGTAAACTTCCGTTTGCATTTTTTCTGCCTTAGTTTGGATTAAATTTTGTTCATTTACAAACGCAAAACGATAATTACATTTAATTTCTTCTGCCTTTGTTTTATACTTGTAAACACCTTTAATTTCTGGGATTTTTCCACCCAAAAAACACTCAACTACTACGTAAACCTTCATAATTAATCTGCCTTTGCTAAGTTTTTACCTACAAAGAAAGCATCAAAAAAGCAATCCCATCGTTACGATAGGATTGCTTAAATACTTAGTAAATTAATCCCATCGTTCAAGCTTTAGCACCTTGCTAAGTAGTAGGTTGCTGTACGGTCAGCGGGCTTGTCCCTCACGCACTCTTAATAGGTTAACATGATTATAGCACAAAAATGCCGTATTGTAAAGTTTTTTACTAACTTAGTAAAAAAATTGCACAAAAAGCTTTAAAAAGTCAAACGTATTACAGTTAATTTTAACCAAAGTTGTTTAACTAAATTCTTCTATCAGCATAACGCCTTTAAAATCTTTTTCATCCTTTGCAAAAAAGAAATATAAAAATCCGTCTATATGGTCAAGAAATCCCATCTCGCTATCCAAAGGGTCAAATTGCAAAAGCAGTTTGGGGGGATTTTTCTCGTAATTCCAATCACTTGGAACACCCAAAAGTCGCGTACAAGCTTGACTGTCGTCAACCTCGTAAAATTCCATTAAATAAGCGTCGTTAAATTTTTCATAGCCTTCGATATCAAGATTAAAATCGTCGATAGCAAGTTCTATATCGCCATCAAAATAGCGTACGTCCGCCTCTAAATTATAATCTCCGCCGTCGGTATGCAAAAAGATATACAAATACCCCGTGTGAGGAAGACGGTTTTCTTTGTCAAGATGCGCTACGTCGGCAAGATTGATTTGGCAAAGAAATATTTCATCCTCGTAAAACTCCCCCTCCCATTCAACTGGAACGGTGGGCGCGCCAAAAAACTTTGATGCACCGAGATTGTAATTTGCCGGTGCTTTTTTAACCTTTATACCAATTGCCATATTCTAAATATTTCCCCTTAAGCCTGTATCTATTTTAGGCAAAATTTAATCCCCTTTTTCTTCTTTTCGTACTCATCTATCAATTGATTGCTATCTTTTTATAATAAGTTACGCCTTACTTTTGTTTCAATAAACAATCGTATAAATGCTAAGGCTATAAACTACTGTTCTTGGTATAGATTTCATAATAATTCTTTATACCGTTACTTTTTTTCAAGCATCAAATTTACGTAATCGCTTTTCGACCAAGCGTACTCATTACGACCACCTTGCTCACGCGTACCACGCAGACAAACACGGGGATTTTCAATAGAAATTACGCCCTCAATACCCCAACGCGCATTTTCATCAAAAAAGGTAAAGCGAATCTCGTTTTCCATTAGTTTATCAATTCTAATTCTCTCTCCGCGACTCGTTTTATCCGCCCCCTCAATGACGTCATATACTTCATTCCAGTAGTGATTATACCAATCTCCATACTTATACTCGTTAGTTTCTCGATTAAGTCGTAGAACGTACCCCGACCATTTTTCGTTAATATTACTCATTCTTAGCCCCTTTTGTTGACTTTACGATATGGAATTGCGAACTTTATCTTCTCGCTCGGACTCGACTTTTTCTCTAACGACGATTGCACTAAATGCATAATGCGAATTATAGCACCCCTCAAGGTAAGACCATTTTTGATATGAATATAAACCTCTACACTCCTCGCCCTCTTTAACTACTCTTTCGTATTCCACAGGAACTATCGTTGATTTTTCGTTATTAGGGTTCTCTTTTTCGCTTGAATAGGAATGAACCGTAAAAGTGCCGTCACCGTTGTCCTTACAACTTATTTTAAAACTATATCCCACAACGTGCTTTTTCCCGTCCACAGGGATATACTGCAACGCGTAATCAGGGAAATTGAATTTTACCATCAAATAATACATATCACTATCTCCGTTACTTTGAATAAAAAAACAAAAAGAACTTAACAAAAAGCGCGAAACACCCATAGTTAAACGGTTTAAATTTTTACGCTAAATTGTTTGCGAAAAGCAAGTAAATTACGTAATACGCCCGTTTGTGCGCCAAATGAATTAAACAAGCCTTTCAACCTACCGCAAACCCCTTTTGACAATCTTTTTGTTTTATTGTATCATATTATTTTAACTTTTTCAATACTTTTTTTAAAAAATATACATTTGGGGCAATAAAAAAGCCATAATACCGATATTTTTCGTATCAATATTATGGTTTTTATGTGAGTAATCAAAAATATTGATACAATTTTATAATGGGTGCATTTTCTTGTAACGGGTAGCACCTATTTTAGTTCGATAAATTGGAATTTGATCAATTCTTTTTGTATTCAAATAAGCGATACAGCTTTTTCGAGAAACTGCCTGCATAAAGCTTGGCAAAAATAAACCTTTCAAACCCTTTTAATTCGTCTATGTATTTCTGTGGTATCATTGTGTCTTCTTTTGCGAAAGCAAGCTTCTCGCTTTGATAAGATTGTGGGTTGTCTATACCGTAAACCTCGGTTACACCTACGTCATTTATTGGGTTTCTTCGCTTTGACATTTTAGCGGCAAAAGAAGTGTAAGCGTCCACCAAAAG
>JAZNFS010000009.1:0-3552 GCA_045589175.1 Christensenellaceae bacterium | reverse complement strand
TAATTCGGGAGTTTATATAACCATAGCGGTGACGGTAGCATCGAGGATCCACCTGTTCTCATTCCGAACACAGAAGTTAAGCTCGATTACGCCTGATGTACTTGGCTGGACACGGCCTGGGAGATAAGGGAGTTGCCGCTTCCATTAAAAAAAGTTACGATAAATTTATCGTAACTTTTTTGTTTATAAATTATAATAGTATAATGTATAGCATAGGTTTAAGTTTTTATTGAATTTTTTAAAACTTATAGTTATGCAGTAAATTTTCTTTTAAACAAAGTAATATGTAAAACTTTAATTCTGTTTTGGTTATACTAACCTAAATGACATTATATAAATAAAAAAAGTGCCGTTATAAGTTGATTAACGGCACTTTTGATATTATTTAGGATGATATAGTTTTTTAGTTTGATACTTAGGATCGCACGAAAGACGTATGCCTAATCTGCTTAAAGTAGTTGAGTCGACGTTTGCAAGTAAAACCGTAGAATGCATTTCACAATCTTTTAATTTTGATAATTGTTTCATTGCAAGTTCAGCAGATGGTGAAGTTACCGCGCAAATTGCAAGAGCTACTAAAACCTCGTCCGTATGAAGCCTTGGATTGCTATTTCCTAAGTGGTCTAATTTTAAATGTTGAAGGGGCTCGATAATATTGCGTGAAATTATATTTTGTTCATCGGGAATATTAGCAAGAGCCTTTAAACTGTTAAGTAAAAGCGCAGCCGAAGATCCGAGAAGTGATGAAGTTTTTGCTGTAATAATTCTTCCGTCTTCTAACTGTAAAGCAGTTGCGGGCGCGCCCGTTAATGCTGCTTTTTCGCGCGCTGCTTGAATAACAGGGCGTTTATCTTCAGAAATATTTGCTTGCTTTAATAAAAGTTCTATTTTATAAATTTCGTTTTCGTCAGTTTCAGGATTTTGGTAATATCTACACTTTGCAGCATAATAACGGCGAATTATCTCTTGTTCAGAAGCTTTAACAACTTCGTCGTTATCGATAATGCAGTTACCAACCATATTAACACCCATATCGGTTGGAGATTTATAAGGTGAATATCCCCAAATCTTTTTAAAAAGTGCGTCGAGTACAGGGAAAACTTCAACGTCACGGTTGTAGTTAACAGAAAGTTCACCATAAGCTTCTAAATGAAAGGGGTCAATCATATTAACGTCGTTAAGGTCGGCTGTTGCAGCTTCGTAAGCCATATTAACTGGGTGTTTTAATGGTAAATTCCAAATAGGAAAGGTTTCAAATTTGGCATAGCCTGCCTTTATTCCGCGCTTATTTTCATGATAAAGTTGGCTTAAACAGGTTGCCATTTTTCCACTGCCAGGACCTGGTGCAGTTACTACAACTAAGTTTTTTGTGGTTTCAACGTATTCGTTTTTACCAAATCCATCTTCACTTGCAATATGTTCAACGTTGGAAGGGTATCCTTTAATGTTATAGTGCTTGTACACTTTAATATTCATTTTTTGAAGGTGCTCGATAAAGCTATCAACGTCTTGGTCGTGATAATATTGTGTTACAACAACGCTATTAACACTTAAATCAACGCTTTTAAAGGCGTCGATAAGGCGCAAAACGTCTTGATCGTAAGGGATGCCAAGATCACCGCGTAATTTGTTGTTAGTAATATCGTAAGCAGAAATAACAACGACAAGTTCAGCATCATCTTTAAGCTGTAATAGCATTTTAAGCTTACTATCGGGCATAAAACCGGGTAAAACTCTTGATGCGTGATAATCGTCGAATAATTTACCGCCAAATTCCATATAAAGTTTGCCGTAGTGAGAAATACGCTCTTTAATTTTTTGTGATTGAAGTTTAACGTATTTATCGTTGTCGAAACCTAACTTGCACATATAAGCACCCTCTTAATTAATACAACGAAAATTATACCAAATAAAATAAAAATAATCAATCGTTTATTTAAAAATAAATAAAAAAACAACCTAAACTAAAAAATAGTTAGGTTGTTTTTTTGCTTTTGTGGCTAATTTTATCTATATTGCATTAAATAAGATAGTAAAGTAGTAAAGAAGAGCATGTTCCAATAACAGAAAGTACAACACTTACAATTATTGCTATTATAATGCCCTTTCCCCAACTTTTTATAAAAACTTGCTTTGAGTGGTCGTCCTTATACATAAGTATACCGATAATTAAACCGATAAGACCTAAAAATAAACCAAGTAAAAAGCCAGTTTTACTTATCGAACTGCTCGCCCCCTCAGAAATGGGTGCTGAATTTGAATTAAGAGCGCAACCGCAGTGGATACATACCACTGCGTTATCGTTTACTTCTTTTCCACAGTTTTGACAATACATTTTTTTATCCTCCTTTGTATTTATGTAGTAAGAATGGCTCAATCTTACTATTGTAAGATGTCAAGTATTTTTCTTACTTTTGTGAGATAATATGAGTATGAAAAATGAATTTTGTGATAAATTAAAAGAATTGAGAGTGGAAAGGGGTGTTGGGCAAGTTTAACTTGCCAAAGATTTAGGCGTTAGTAAGGGAATTATTAGTTTATGGGAGAATAATTTACGCGAGCCGAAACTTTCAAATTTAATTGCTTTGGCAAAATACTTTCAAGTAAGTATCGATTATTTAGCAGGGTTAGAAAATTAAATTTATAACTATATTTTCTTTACCTACAATAATTGAAAAGTTTAGCAAAAAACAGGGAATGCTTAACAGCAAGCCCCCTTTTAATTTTATAGTGCATATTTTTATTGTATAAAATAAATACAGTACCTATTTATGTATAAAATAAATACAGTACCTATTTATATAAAATAAAAATGCGTCTTTGGGACGCATTTAGATTAGATACTAATTAAACATTAAACTATTTAATAATTTTTAAATAATCAAGAATTGAAAGTATAATGCCGATTATAAAGTAAAGGTCAACAATACCGCCTAAAATACCAACAACTAGGTTTACAAGCGGAATCTTAGCAAGCACGCCAATTAAAACACCGATAATTGCAGCGATTATTAACTGAATTATAATGTTAACTAAAAGTGATCCGAATGATCTTTTTTCTTTAAATGAGAAAGGAAAAATGTTTTTAATGTTCATTAATATTACCTCTTTATAAATTTTATGTAATTATAATATCATATAATATCAAAAATGCAAAGTATTTTTTGTGATAAAAAAAAGAAATTTAAAAAAAATATTTTTTTTTGTGCAAGTGCCTAATAAAATTTGATTTTATGCTAAATTTGTGCTAAAATTTATTTTGGAGGTTAGTTATGCAATTTAAAACAGACAAAAGAAGTATTAAGACTAGAAAGGCAATTAAAATAGCATTTTTAACTCTTGTTAAAAAAACAGACGTTAACGAAATAAGTATTACAGAACTAACTAATCTTGCAAAGATTAATAGAAATTCTTTTTATACTCATTATAAAAGCGTTGAAAATATTTTAGATGATATAAACGAAGAAATCTTAGTTTATTTAGAGTACGTATTAAATAAGCATTCTTTTAAATTTTTTGGTTATGATCCTTATCCTGTATTACAAGAATTCT
>JAZNFS010000008.1:0-20459 GCA_045589175.1 Christensenellaceae bacterium | reverse complement strand
AAGTTTTACTTTTCTAAATGTTGATTAATTACTTCTTGCATTTCGCGATTTAATGCCGTGTTTACAAGTCTAATTGCAACAAATAACGAAGTTAAAAGGGAAACAAGCTTTAATATAACGTCAAAGTATTCAAATGAGGTTGTAAACATACTTAAAATAAATAAAACTATTACAAGAACTAAAAGTAGATAAAGTGAAAAGGGCTTGTCACGCTTTTGCGTACTTATCCCAGAATTAGTAGCAACGCTACCGATTGCAACTGACCACGAGGCTATAGCAAGCGGAAAATAAAGGCATCTTGTAGGAACAATAGATAAAAGAGCTTCTATACCCTGATTTGTAAAAGCTAAATCGTCAACGATTGCAAGTCCGCTATAGTGGCTTGAATTTACGTTGCTAATTACTTCAACTGGAATAAACAAGGTTTCAACAACTGCGTGGAGAGACCAAGCCATTGCAAAACCGCTTCCTACTGATACTGCTAACAGTATAGTGTTCGAAAAAGTAGTTAAATTGTACATTTTTGCTAAAATAGCAACAAATATAACTTCAACTATCCCCCACAATATAGGAACTATAACGGTATCAATCGTGCTTGCATAGATCATTTTAATGAGAACTTTATTTACAAGGGAATCAATAGATACGTATATAAGTATGCCAAAGGCAAACGAAACAAAAATTTGAAAAAAGGATACGTTCTTTTGCGGACATAATTCATAACTAATAGTTATCATAAACAATGGCACTGCAATAGAAGAAAAAACTATTATTATTGGTAAAATAAGTTTAACGTCGGCAATTTGATAAAAGAAATATATCATTGTAGCTAGAACCACAAGTAAAATGCAGTACTTTAAAGTTTTAACCGGGCGAATTAAAGAGTATAAGTCGTCTTCACCTTTATTTATTGAAAGAGCTGCAATAAGTGCCCCGAAAACCGTTACACGAATAGGCTTTTTTTGAGCTTTTTCAATCGGTACTTCAACGATTGAAGAAGTTACTAAATATTCGTTTTTTTCAAGGTTTTCAACCTTTAAAAGCTCTTCATTTGTTAGATTATTTTTATTGTTTTCGTTCATCATTCATACCTACAAATTCTACGAAAAAGTTACTACCGATACCCTTTTTAGAAATTACGCCAAACTTAAGTTGATGGTTTTGCAAAATAGTTTTAACGATAGAAAGGCCTAAACCCATACCCTTAATTGGTCGTTGATGGGTTTCAGAAAAACGATAATATTTTTCCCAAATACCATTGATTTGCTCGGGTGAAATACCTTTACCACTATCAATAATTTCAAGTAAAATATTATTATCTTTTTTGTGAAGATGTACCTTGATTGTTTTATCCTCACCAGTATAATTTAAAGAATTACCTATCAAATTATAAACAACTTGCTCAATTTTTGATTCATCACACTTTGTAAATAAGTCTGCATCAATATCACTATCGATGTGAAACCCCTTTTCAGCCATAAAGTTTTCAAAACGGTAAATAACTCGTTCAACAAGTTCTGATAAATTTACCGTACTAAGTTCAATAACGTCGCTATTGTTTTGTAATTTCGAAAGATTTAAAATATCATTAACAAGCATTGCAAGCCTGTCGGCTTCTTCAATAATAACGCCGGTATGCAAATCACGCTTTTGTTTATTCTCACCCGATATATCGCGTATCATCTCGGCATAAGCTTTAATCATTGTAAGGGGTGTTTTTAAATCGTGTGAAACGTTAGCTAAAAGATCGCGCTGTAATGATCCGGTTTTTGATATACCTTCTTTGGCATAGTTAAGAGCTTCAGCAAGTTCATTAAGTTCGTCGTAACTGTTACCGCGGAATACTACGTTTGAATCGCCTTCCGCCCAACGCTTTGCCGTGTTAGACATTCTTTGAATAGGCTCGGATAGTTTTGTAGATATAGTCCAAGCTAAAACGAAAGAAATTAAAAGAACAATCACTGTTACTATTATTAATTGATATTGAATTACGGTAATAGACTCGTTTAATGCATCGTTTGAGGCAACCATAATTAAATATGATTCGCCTAGGTTATTACTGATAGCTGATGCGTAAACGCAAAATTGAGTGCTGTTATCCGTGCCTGTAAAATAATCACAAATATAGCCACCTTCGCTTTCAACACCCATAGAAAGAGCCTTTATAGCACTTTCAAAAATAGTTGAATTTTGAACGCCAACCGGACCATTCGTGCTTGGTTTTTCATTGGTTGGGAAGAAATTTGAATAAGGTGACTCAACTATTAGCTTATCATCTTCATAATAGGCTAAATATGAGTAAATTCCAGATTCAGAAGCATTAATATAGCTATTAATCCAATCGTCAATATTTTCATTAGTTACAACGTTAACGTTCATTTGTTCGCTAATGTTGTTTCCACATTCAATTAATTTATTATATCTTAATTTTTGATAAAAACTGTCAAGAAAAATAATTTGAAGTATCCACAAAACCATTATAATAACGGCGGTATAAAGTATGAAATACATCCAAATATTGTATTTTAATTGACGAAGATTTCCAACTTTCATTTAAACAACCTTTAAAAATAAAAATTAAGCGTCAAACTTATAACCTAAGCCACGTAAAGTTATAATAAATTTACGATATTCTTTTAAATTACTGCGTAGCATCTTTACGTGAGTATCAACAGTTCTATCATCTCCAAAGAAATCAAAGCCCCAAACGTCTTGTAAAAGCTTTTCACGTGATAACGCAACGCCTTTATTTTTTACCATATAAAATAATAGCTCGTATTCCTTTGGCGTAAGATCAACTTTTTGTCCGTCAACGTAAACGTTTCTGCCCACGCTATCAACTTCAAGCCCTTCAAATACTTTAACCCCTGCATTTCCTTGATTTAAAACAGCTGTTCTTCTTTTCAAAACTGCAGAAACTCGCGCCATTACTTCTTTTGGAGAGAATGGCTTAACAACATAGTCATCAATACCTAATTCAAACCCAAAAAGCTTATCATATTCTTCACCACGCGCAGAAAGCATAATCACTGGAACGTCACTTCTTTTTTTGATTTCTTTAACAGCTGAAAACCCATCTAATTTAGGCATCATAACGTCCATAATGATTAAATCATACTTGTTTTCATTACATTTTTGTATTGCTTCCATACCGTTAGATGCTGAATCAACTAAATAATGCTCAAATTCAGCATATTCACGTAGCACCTCAATTATTTTTTCTTCATCATCAACTAATAGTAGTTTTTGCATTTGAACTTCTCCTTATAATAAAATTTATAGTAAAAACTTTTCTATATTTTTATCGCGTTTTAAAAATTTATAGGCTTTTCCACCCGAACTAATAGTTTTTGTGTAATTTCCGTTTATAAATTCAATAGCGCAATCGTTTTCAATTGCCCAGCCTAAAGAAAGGTCGCTGTTTAAAAATTCGCTATTAAAATCATTTTCGCGTTCGTTATAATGTGGGCAACATATGCCCGGTAAACGATTTAATCCTTGGTGCGTTGAGTATGAAAAATCGTTTTCACCATTAAAATACTGCGAATCTGTATACATTTTTTCAAACCAGCATATTGCACCGGCAGATAAGCCGGCAATTATTACTCCACGCTCGTATGCTTCAATAACCATTTTTAGAATACCCTTTTTTTGCCAGAATTCAAGCATAAATAGAGTATCGCCACCACCAATATAAATTAAATCGGCTTTTTCAAACTTACTTTTGATTTTTTCGTCGTTCATTTCACCGTAAACAGACAAAACGCAATCGGCTTTTATATCATAATCGGAAGTGTAAGTTTTTCTAAAGGTATTAAAGTAAGGCATACTGTCGTGGCTGGCAGTTCCTATAAATATACCAACTGCACGACGCTCACATGCTCGTCTTTTTGCAAGTGATGCAATATATGCGTCTATTTTTGAGGTAGTCTTATCTTTTAAAGATCCACCACCTATTGCTACAATAATTTTATCCATAATTTTTTAAGTATTCGATAAGTAAAGTTTTTTCATTTAAAAGTTTACCTTCTATAACGAAATTTAGAACTTCGTCAAGTTTTTCCCTTATAAGTACGCCCTGAAAGCCCAATTTTATAAGATCGTTACCGTTAATTTTGAGTTGTGCAAGAGTACAACATTCATTATTTGAAATTATAAAATTATAAATGTTAAGTAATTCAGCCTTATTGATATCGTTTCCATTAATTAGTTGAATCGCCGAATAAACTTCAATTAAATCTATTGTATTTTTACCTAAAACCCGTATAAGCTTTTTAATTGAAAGTTTATCTAAGTTGTAATCAAAAGGCAAAAAGGAAAGTATTTGTAAAACAGCCTTTTTAGTTTTACTATCAACTTTTAAAGAATTTAAAATGCCTAAAGCATCAGTTTTACAAGGTATGAGTAAAATAACAAGCCTTGCTATTAAACTTTTAGAAGACTTTTGTATTGCTTTAAAATATAGCGCTAAATTAGCCTTTTGTTTTTCGGCTTCTTCAAGCTGTGGAACAAGAACAAATAAAACTTGTTTAAAATTGTTTAAAACCGAATAAACGTTATCGCCTAATAATGTAGCACTTAGTTCACTTAAAATTCGCTCTCGCGCAATCGCAGTTAAATATTTTGCGCACTTTATCATTTGGTTTTTGGTATTCGGCTCGGCTTTTAAATTATAACAAGAGCAAAAACGCATACCGCGCAAAATACGTAAAGCATCTTCTCTAAAACAGATAGATGGATCATTTACGGCACGTAAAATACCGTTTTTTAAATCATAAATTCCATTAAAATCGTCGATAATTCCTACGTTTTTATTGTATGCTAACGCATTAATAGTAAAATCGCGCCTTGATAAATCTTCGTGTATATCATCACAAAAATCTAAAGCTATAGGATGGCGATAATCTAAATATTTTTCTTTAGTTCTAAAAGTTGTAACTTCATAAACGCACCCGTATAAAACAATACTAACCGTACCGTGTTTTATACCAGTAGTAAAATAAGAACAATCATTAAATATTTCACAAATAGTCTTCGGGCGCGCATTCGTCGCAATATCATAATCTTTTACTTCAAGCCCCAATAAATGATTTCTAATACAACCACCAACGTAAAAAGCTTGATATCCTGCTTTTTCTAAGCGATCAATTATAAAATCTCCACCACTATTTTTAATCATTATTTTCGTACTTATTAAGTAACTTTAAAAACTCAGCAACTGCTTGAGAATAATTTCTATCTTTATTTACTATAACTCCCGTAACGCGAACTGGAAAAGATGGCGTGACGTTTAATTGAAACAATTCGCCAGTTTCAAGTTCTTCTGCAACGTAATCTTTAGGAACACAAGCAATACCCAAACCTTCTTTCGCAAGTGCAATCATTAAACTAACGCTTGAAACTTCAATCTCAGGAACTAATTTAATCGATAGGTCTGATAAAAACTTATCAAGCTCTTGCCTTGTAGTAGTTGTTGTATTTAGCATTATAACGGGATAATTTGATAAAGTAACAAGTTCAATATGTTTACCTTCTAAATGAGCAAATTTTTTAGTCGAAGCTACGAAAATATCTGCTATAATACCAGTTTGTCCAGTAAAAACAACACTTTTGTCCTCAATAGGTAGATTAACAAACCCAATATCGGCTTGATTTTCTTTAATTAACTCTATCGATTGGCGTGTAGTAGAATTTCTAAAAGCAAAGCTTACGTTAGGATACATTTCGTGATATTCAGAAATATATTTCATTAATTTATAAGTAGTTAAAGTGTCAGCGGCGCTTATTCTAACGCTACCACTCGTATGAGTATTGATTTCGTTAAATTCATTTTCAGCAACGGTGAGCTTTTCAATGATTTCTGAAACGATTTCAAACATTTTCTTGCCTGCTGGGTCTGTAAGTTGCATACCACGCGATTGACGGTTAAATAATTTGCCTCCAAGTTGTGATTCCAACTGCTTAATCGCTTGCGAAACAGCAGGTTGCGATATAAATAACTGGTCAGCGGCTTTAGTTAGACTTCCGCATTTTGCAACTGTATAAAAAACTCTGTATAATTCTAAATTTACCATAAAATCCTATTTTCCTACACAAAAACGAGCAAAAATTTCATTTACGATTTCTTCACTAGCAGTAGTGCCGGTTATTTCTCCTAATTTTTGCCAGCATTCTTTAATATCAACCGTTACCAAATCTAGGGGCATAAATTCAATATTAGTAATTGCTGTGTTTAAATTTTCAAATGCTTCTAAAAGAGCGCGATGATGACGGTGCTGAGTTATATATTCGCCGTCTGTATTAACGTTTTTAGCCCCTAAGTTAAATAATAAATGCAATAATTTATCAATATTATTTCCGTTTTTACAAGATATACTAACTGAATTTGGGGCGTCAATATTAACGTTTGTTAAGTCGTTTTTGTTGTAAACCGTTATTAAATTTTTATCTTTTACCTTAGCGTATAATTCTTTATCTTGTTCATCAAAAATAGCGTTATCGGTAACGAATAAAATTAAATCTGCCCTTTCAATTAAATTATTCGAGCGTTGAATACCTATTTGTTCAACCAAGTCTTCAGTATCGCGAATGCCTGCCGTATCAAACAAATTGAACTTAATACCTTTTATAAATAAGCTGGCTTCAACAACGTCGCGAGTTGTGCCTGCAACCGAAGTAACGATAGCCTTATCTTCACCAACGAGCGCATTCAATAAAGAACTTTTTCCGGTATTAGTTTTGCCAACTAAGGCAACGCTAACTCCGTTTTTAATTATTTTGCCTGAACTATACGAATCAATCATATTTTTTAGTTCTGGTTGAATTTTTAATAATTTTTGTTTAATTTCATCACTATTTTCATCAATTAATCCCTCTTCTGGATAATCGATATTTGCATCAATTTGAGCTAAAATATCAGTAAGAGCATTTTGAATCGAATAAATTTTATTTTTAAGACCTTCTTTGAATAGATAAAAACCCGATTTAATTTGGGTAACGCTTTCGCTGTTTATCATATCAATTAACCCTTCACAAGAAGATAGTGATAATTTGCCGTTTAAAAATGCACGTTTTGTAAATTCGCCGTTAGTAGCAAGACGCGCGCCTAATTCAAAAGTTTTATTTAAAATACCGCGAGTTATAGCTATACCACCGTGACAATGAAATTCAATAACGTCTTCACCCGTAAAACTTTTAGGAGCTTTAAAATAAACACACATACCGTTATCGGTAAAATCTTCGCCTAAAATTTCGCCTACGTAAAGTTTATAAGGTTCAAAATCAAGTACGTTAATTTTTGATAAGGGCTTAAACATTTTTGATGCGATTTGAAGAGCGTTATCTCCACTTATTCTTACAATAGCAACCCCACCCGTGCCGGGTGCAGTTGCAACTGCGCTTATACAATCATTCATAATTCACCTATGAAATATTATTTGCAACTATCCTAATATGATCAATCAATTTTTAAATATTACAAACAAAGCTTGAGTTTGTTTTAAAAGTTTATTTGTATTCATCAAATGGATCTTCATTTTGTGGTTTATTACCAGTTTGAGCCCCTTGTGAATCGTTAAATGGGTTTTCACTCGTAGAATATGGGCGCTCAAAGGGATTATAAGTTTGGCCAAAACGCTTTGCCATTTGCTCTTTATAATAATCATCATAACTAGCATACGGGCGGTTATTCATAATCACCAATAATAATATTGGGAACATGAATTGAATTCCAAAAAGATATTGCGATAACAAGCAATAAATTGTATAAGCTGTGCGCTTGTGTGGCGCGTACCTTCCAAATATTCCGTAAACAAGTAAGAAAAAACAAATATAAAATAACAAATCGACAATCGTATTGATAGAGTATAAAAAACTGTAAAAATAGGTAAAAATCCAAGATAGATTAAATATTTCTTGAAGTGCTGCAAGCATCATACCAATACTCGATATATCGTAAGCAATAGATGCAAGCATTGCAATAAGCCCAACGTTTCTAATCGTTAGGGAAAAAATTCGCACAGAACCGACTAATTTACCTATTACGTAATAATTCGCGTACGGTAACATACCTAACCACCAATTTTTATATCCACGTTTTTTCGCCATTTTACATACTGCAACACATTTAATGATGTAAAAACCTAGCGAAATAATTACACCTATTCCACCGATAATAGTAATTGGAAATAAAATTGCTTCTAATTGTAACTGTTCTTTTTCCATAAGAAGCAAAACTGTTGTTGCTAAACTTAATAAAAATTGAATCATTTTTAACCTACCATAAAGAAATTTAATAATATTAAAGCTAACGAGCCAATGATTCCCAAAATAAATAAAATTGTAAATATTTTTTTATTACTGGCTTTTGAGAATTTATGAAATTTTTTTCCTGAAAAAAACAAGAAGTTATTATTGTCATTTTTAGCAACTCTTTCTTCGTTAACGCTAAAGCAATAATCAATATCTACACCCTTTTGTAATAAACAACAAGGCGCTTCACTTTTGTATTTTCGATAAAAAATAAAATTAGCACCCAACTGCCCTTCTTCTTTGGTACGTTTTTTAAATTGTAATAATTTATAATAGTAAATTATCGCAATACAAACTAAAATCAATCCTAAAAATACAAAAAATGCGTTAGTAAATGCACCTAATGCAGGAGAAATACCTTCAATTAAAGCCAACACTAAGGCATATATAACAGTAACAGAATTGTTAGCAAAATGCATTACAATTCCCGCAAAATAGTTATTTGTTACAATAACAACAAAGGCAATTTCACAACCCAAAATGAATTGTAAAATTAGCTGACCATAATTACCGTGCATAAGAGCGAAAACAGCGCCGGAAGCAAGAACGGCAAAAAACGTTCCAAATTCTTTAAAACCGTTCATAATTACACCGCGAAATA
This sequence comes from Christensenellaceae bacterium, assembly GCA_045589175.1. Taxonomy (GTDB): domain Bacteria; phylum Bacillota; class Clostridia; order Christensenellales; family Borkfalkiaceae; genus HGM11416. Next base: position 11,548 of record JAZNFS010000008.1, on the reverse strand, counting down.
ATGCTTCTTCGCAAATTGATGGTAATATAGGTGCTAAAATTAAAACGTAAAGCAAAATCCAAGCAAAATCGGCAATGCTAACTGTAGCTTGAATACCCGTTAAGGATGTACTTCCAAAAAAATGTTCTTGAAAATAGCCTAAATCGGTAGCAAATTGTGTGTGTAAAGGCGTTATAAAAAACATCGTTCCTATTGAAAGCATTAAGGCAGGCAAGCAAATTTTAAAATCGAATTTTAAAAATATTCCTCCGCCGAACAATCTAACGTTTTTTATTTTGCAAAAAACCAAAGCAACTAAAAGTATAGTTGCTTGTGATATAAGCGCGGATATACAAAGCAATAAACCTGCACTTATTTTAAAATTTATAAACTGTGCCACAAATGGAATTACAAAATACTGAATAAATGAAAAGACTAAAAGGAATGTAATAAACGCCACAACTGCAGTTATTGCATTAAATTTATTTGGATTTGACCATTTATGGAGAGATATATTTTTAAGTTTACGCCTATCTTCTTTCAACATAATGTTAGTATGCCCTTATATTAGTATGCCCTTGCAAAGTAAACTTTTTTCTTAGCAGGCTTTCCGCAAATTGCGCAAACCTCACCTTCACATTCTTCTTCGGTCATAACTCTTGATGTAGCTTGTGCAAATTCTTTAACTTTGTCTTCACATTCGCGTTCGCCACACCAACAAGCTTTAACGAAACAACCTTCATCACAAGCGTTTTTAATATCTTCAAGTGAAGATCCTACTTTAATACGTGAATCTCTGTTCTTGCGTGATTTTTCAAGCATATCTTTTTGTACTGTCTCAAGCAATTGCTTCAACGACGCTAAATCATCAAGAGAAAGCGTTTGTTTTTCAAGATTATCACGTCTTACGATTACACATTGATTATTTTCAATATCCCTTGGACCAATTTCAATACGAACTGGAACACCTTTCATTTCCCATTCGTTAAACTTCCAACCTGGACTCATATCACGAGTATCGCACTCAACACGAATATCCATATCGGCTAAAATTTGTTCAAGTTCTTTAGCCTTTTCAATAACACCAGGCTTATGAGCAGCAATAGGTACGATAATAATTTGAGTTGGAGCAACGACCGGTGGTAACACTAATCCACGACCGTCTCCGTGTGCCATGATTATTGCACCAATAAGTCTTGTTGATACACCCCATGATGATGAATATGCATATTCTAATTTACCTTCTTTAGAAAGGAACTTCATATCAAATGATTTTGCAAAGTTTTGCCCTAAATAGTGTGAAGTACCTGCTTGCAAGCTCTTTCCATCAAGCATCATAGCTTCCATACCATAAGTTTCTAAAGCCCCTGCAAATTTTTCTTTGTCAGTTTTTCTACCGCATATTACTGGAATTGCTAAAGCATTTTCAGCAAATTCTTTATAAACTGCAAGCATTTTCATTGTAAAATCGCGAGCTTCTTCTTCGTTCGAGTGAACGGTATGCCCTTCTTGCCATAAAAACTCGCTTGTGCGTAAAAATGGTCTAGTAGTTTTTTCCCAACGAACAACGTTACACCATTGATTCATTAACATTGGCAAATCACGGTAACTTTGCATCCATTTTGCGTACATATTACAAATAATAGTTTCGCTTGTAGGACGAACTACCAATTTTTCAGAAAGTTCAGCCCCACCAGCGTGAGTAACTACTGCAACTTCGGGAGCAAAACCTTCAACGTGTTCAGCTTCACGCTTTAAATAACTTTCAGGTATAAACATTGGGAAATATGCATTTTTAACACCTAATTTTTTAAAACGACGGTTTAATTCATTTTGAATATTTTCCCATATAGCATAACCGTATGGACGGATAACCATAGTGCCTTTAACTGGGCCGTAATCTACAAGTTCAGTTTTTAAAACGACGTCGGTAAACCATCTTGGAAAATCTGCCGTAATATCAGCTACTTCTTTTACAAATTGTTTTTCATTGCTAGCCATAGTAATAACCTCTAAATTTTGTATCGCTATATATTATATATCATTACTTTTAAAAAGTAAAGTAAATAAGCGTTGATTGTGAAAACTATAACTAGAACTTATAACATCTTTTCACATTTGAGATTTTTTGTGATTATTTTGTGAAATATGCCTTAATTTATGAAAATTAATTAAAATTTATTGATTTGAGTTGATAAACACTGCAGTTTTTGTTATACTTATGCTATGATTTTTAAGGAGATAACTATGGACGTAAAACAACTAACCGTTAACACTTTAAGAGTTTTATCTGCAGAGGCTATTCAAAAAGCAAACTCAGGCCATCCTGGAATTGCGCTGGGAGCAGCTCCTATCGCATATACTTTATTTGCTGATTTCTTAAAATTTAATCCCAAAAATCCCAAATTTGATAACCGCGATAGATTCGTACTCTCTGCTGGTCACGGATCATCTTTATACTACTCACTACTTCATTTGTTTGGATATGATTTATCAATGGAAGATTTAAAAAACTTCCGCCAACTTGAAAGTAAAACACCAGGTCACCCTGAATACGGCGTTACACCTGGAATTGAAATTTCTACTGGTCCACTTGGCCAAGGCATTGCAAATGCAGTAGGTATGGCTATTGCTGAAAGACGTTTAGCTGCAGAATTTAATCAAGATGGTTACCCAATAGTTGATCACTACACTTATGCTTTATGTGGTGACGGTTGCCTACAAGAAGGTATTTCCTACGAGGCAGCTTCACTTGCAGGAACGCTAAAACTAAACAAACTTATAGTTTTTTATGATAAAAATGACATCACTATTGAAGGAAGTATAAACTTTACTTTTACTGAAGACGTTGCACTTCGCCATAAATCTCAAGGCTGGAACGTAATAAACGTTAAGGATGCTACAAATTTAAATGAAATAAAACGAGCTATTTTAAAAGCAAAAAAACAAACTGAAAAACCAACTTTGATTATTTGTAATTCGGTTATTGGCTACGGTTCACCACTGGCAGGTAACGCTGCTGTTCACGGCGCTCCTTTAGGAATTGAAAATCTTGCAAAATTAAAACAATCACTTCACCACGATTACCCTGAGTTTACTATTCCAGAAGAGATAAAAAGCCATTTAAATCGTGTGATAAATAAAGGCAAAAAAGCAGAACGCGAATGGAAAAAACTTTTTAGGGAATACGAAGAAAAGTATCCAAATCTCGCAAAAGAGTACAGACTGTGGCAAAGCGGTAAAGTTGGTGAACTCATACCCGAAGAAATAAATAAACTTTTCACAAAAGCTGATGCAACAAGAGGCGCAAGTTCTACTGTTTTAAATCATATTGAAAAATTAATACCAAATTTATTCGGCGGTAGCGCTGATCTTGGCCCATCAAATAAAACTATAATGAAAAATAGAGAATATTTTTCCAGCAAAACACCAGCGGGCTCAAATATGCATTTTGGCATTCGAGAACACGCTATGGCTGCAATTTGTAACGGTATTGCCGTTCACGGTGGATTAATTCCATATTGTTCAACATTCTTCTCATTTAGTGATTATATGAAAAACTCAATTCGTCTTTCAGCACTAATGAATGCAAGAGTAATTTATATATTTACGCACGATAGCATTGGAATTGGCGAAGACGGACCTACACACCAACCTATTGAGCAGTTGACTGCACTTCGTTCAATACCCAATTTGAACGTTTTCCGCCCAGCTGATTCTATTGAAACAACCTATGCGTGGATAAGAGCATTAAATACCCACGGACCAACCGCTTTAATTCTAACACGACAAAACGTTCCACAATATTCAACTACTAACGAAGGCTCAGCTAAAGGTGGTTACGTCTTACTCAATAGCACTAAAAAAACACCTGATTGCATTTTAATATCAAGCGGTTCGGAAATTGAACTTTGCGTTAAGGCAAAAGAACTTTTAGCAAAAGAAAATATTGATGCAAGAGTGGTTTCAATGCCTTGTATGGAATTATTTGAAAAGCAAAGCAAAAAATACCAACAAAGCGTTTTACCAAATGAAGTTACGGCAAGAGTTTGTGTTGAAGCTGGAAATTCAGCATTTTGGTACAAATACGCAAAAGACAAAGGTGAAATACTTTGCATTGACGAATTTGGTTTATCTGCTCCATCGAATATTCTATTTAAACATTTTGGTTTAACTATAGAAAACGTTTGTGAACTTGCAAAAAAGAGCATGAAAAATTAATTTAAACCCAAGTAAAAAAAGTGGCTAACTAAATTGTTGGCCACTTTTTAATTTTGGTTAAAATCTTAGTAAATATCTACAATTTTGTAATATTTTATGTTAGACAAAATTCAACGCAACATAGATTAATCTTTATAATCTAATGGTTTTTCTTCCTTTAATGCTGATATATATTCACCGTATGATTTGTCATCTAATTTTTTAATTTTTGTCTTTTTTTTCTTACTCATAAAAAAAATTACTCCTTATATTGATTTACTAATATTATAGCCTAAAGAGTAATTTTTATACAACGCTAATTTATTCTTTTTTTCAAATTTACAATTTTAACGCCCTTGGGATTGATGAATTCAGTTACAAATTCAAAACCGTGTTTAATGAAAAATTCTAATGCAATCCTGTTATTCTTTTCAATTAAAGAAACAGCATATTCATAGTTTAATTCCCTACCTCGGTTAATTGCATAGTTTAAAGCTTCAGTCGCGAACCCTTTTTTTCTAAAGGGTTCAAAAATATTAATACCTATACTTACGCTTTCCTTCGTGTGCTCGTAAACTGATATTTCACCAACACTCTGCCCCGCGTTAATTATTGTAAACATTTCAAAATATCTACCACTACAACCACATTTATTCCATTCATTTATCATAGAAAGAATTTCTAAATCCGATTTATCGGGATATCTATATTTTTTTAAATCTTTTATATCTTTGATTTCAAAATGTCTTATAATCATAACGCCCTCTTAAATTATTTTTTTAATTCACTTACCCTTTCACACAAATATGATAATGAACGTTCAAAATATACTCCGTACCAATGTTCAACTCTTTCGTCGTAAGATTTTTTCATTGCGTCAACAGTAAAATCAACGGCTAACGACGATGCTTGTTCTATTGAAAGACCGATCGATAGGCCACCGGCAACACAAGAAGAATACACGTCGCCAGTACCGTGAAAATTATGCGCAATAAGAGCTTGGAAATAGTAGAACGTTTCTTGCGTATTAGCATCATATACAGCAACGCCTAATTTGCCCTCTTCAAAGCTAACACCAGTTAAAATTACCTTTTCGCAACCTAAATTGCCAAGTTTTTCAAGTAATTCTTCAACGTATTGTTTATCATAGTTTACTCTGTATTCGTGCCCTGTTAAAAAACATGCCTCGGTAATATTTGGAATTATAACTTGAGCCATACCACAAAGCTTTGCCATTTCACTAGCAAAGTTAGCATCAAATCCAGGATAAAATTTACCATGATCAGCCATTACTGGATCAACGACGAAAAGACCTTTCTCTTTTTTTAATTTAAAAACTATATCTTTTACCAAATTAATTTGCTCTTTTCCGCAAAGATAACCAGTATAAACAATGTTAAAATCAATATTTTCCTTTTGCCAATGATTAATTATGCTTGGAATTTCTTGGGTTAAATCCTTGCAAGTATATCCTTTAAACCCGGCAGTATGCGTTGACAATACGGCTGTTGGTAATATAGCACATTCAGTACCAAACGCAGATATAATTGGCAATGCAACTGTTAAAGAACATTGACCAACACACGAAATATCTTGTATAGTAAGCAATCTTGAATTATTCTTCATATAAACAACTCCTTAAAATATTTTATATTATTAATATTAAACGTGGAATTTTTCAATGTTAGTAAATGCTTCGTTAATCAGTTCATCAACGTTTAAATTTTGTTCTTCTTTTTCAACTTTGTCAAGTCGTGGCTTTATTGCAGGAAACTTAGGTAAAAATACCGTACAGCAATCTTCATATGGCAAAATTGATGTTTCAAAAGTATCAATTTTTTCGGCAATTGCAATAATATCAAGCTTATCGAATGCAATAAGAGGTCTTAAAACGGGCAAATTTTCAATAACTGCATTTGAAGTTGTTAAACTTTCAATAGTTTGGCTAGCAACTTGACCTAAGCTTTCACCAGTAATAATCGCTTGTGCACCGATAGATTTTGCAAGCCTTTCTGCAATTCTCATCATAAAACGGCGAAGCATTGTTATCATAAGCTCTTCGGAACAATTTTCATGTATTGCTTCTTGAATTTTTGTAACAGAAACAACGTAAAGTTCAATATCGCCTGCATAAAGTGAAAGTTTTTTAGCTAAATCAATAACTTTTTCCTTTGCTTGGTCACTCGTATATGGATAGCTGTGAAAATGAAGTGCCTTTAGTTTCATACCGCGCTTTGCCATCATATATCCGGCAACAGGGCTATCAATACCGCCCGACAATAATAATAATCCTTTACCACCACCGCCAACTGGCATACCGCCCATACATTTAATAACGTCGGTAAAAATTAAAGTATCGCCACTTTCACGAATATCAATATTAACACAAAAATCAGGATTTTTAATCTTAACTGAAAGATTTTTTGCGTATTTTGAAAGTATTAAGCCACCGAGTTCGCGTGAAAGCTCAACAGAAGGAATTGGAAACTTTTTATCAGCACGATTAGTATCAACTTTGAAAGTTCCAACCTTATCTTTACATAAATCAAGCGCCGTTTGATAGATAATTTCTTTTTCGCTTGGCACTAAAATTGCAACGCTTATGCTATGAATACCGCTTACTTTTTGTAAACGGCTAATAATTTCATCCAAATCCTCTTCATTAAAATCTTCAATTAAATATCTTGCTGGAATTTTAACGTATTTAAAGTTAAGATCTTTTAAAGAGTGTTTTATATTATCGCCGAGCAATCTTTCAAAATAACCTTTATTTTTACCTTTTAAATGTATTTCACTATATCGTATTATAACTACTTTATTCATTTTTTAATCACCTTTAATCTTTCAGCACATCTTTTAATGGCATTAGCACAACCGATTACTTCCTCTAACGTTGTTGAATAACTAAAACTAATTCGTAGCACGCCTTCACTAATGAGTTTATCTAAATTACAATTAGATATAATTCGTGAAGTTCCAAGTTTTGCTGAACACGCAGATCCAGTACCAACTAAATATCCTTCGTCAGCTAAAAGCCTTTGCATAATTTCCGCCTTAATTCCTATAACTGAAATTGAAACTATGTATGGACTTGAATTGTTTGAAGAAACTTGATATACTACATTTTCCAATTCACTTAAAAAAGTATCTTTGAGTTGTTGTGCATGCTCAAGATTTTTTTGTATATCAAAAATTTCGCTAAGAGCGAAGCCAAAATTAAAAATGCCAAAGGTATTTTCAGTTCCACTTCGATAATTACGTTCTTGCCCTCCACCGTAAAGCAGGGGTTTTAAATGTAAATTTTTTTTATAAATCAATGCTCCAGTACCCTTTAAACCACCAACTTTATGCGCGCTTATGCTATAAAGGTCAATATTTTGTGATAATTTTTGATTAATCTTTAAAAATGCTTGAACACCATCGCTATGAAAAATTAAATTTTTATTAATGCTTTTTACACGTTGAGCAATATTATTTATATCATTTATCGCCCCAGTTTCGTTATTTACGTTAACAACCGAAACCAAAGTCGTTTTGTCGTCAATTAATGAAAACAAATGTTCCTGGTTAACACTACCATCATAATTTAACTTTGCATAGCGTACCTCAATTCCGCTTTGCTTTAGTTGTTGAAAGGTATTATATATGGCTGAATGTTCGCCACTCGTAGTTACGATATTACCCTTTTTTGCAAAGGAAAAAATTGCAAAATTATCCGCCTCTGTTCCGCCCGAAGTAAAAACCAAATCGTAGCCTGTAGGAAACAACTTTAATATTTGTAAACGCACCTTTTCAATTTGAGTTTTAACAGCTCTAGACGGATTATAAAGTGCTGAAGGATTGTAATACCCCCCGTCATTTAAAAGTTCAAGAGCCTTTTTAAGCGCAACTTCATTAGGTTTCGTTGTTGCTGCATTATCTAAATATATATAATCCATTTTACTTATAATCCTTTTCAACTATCCCACGACCACGGTAAGCGACTATATAAGATAAAAGCTTTTCTTCACATTCCAAAATAACCAATAACCTTTCACCATCTAAATTAACGGCAATATAGAATAACTGATTTTCACTTCTTAAACCGTTCGGAGTAGCAATTTTTAACTTATGTTGTTTTTCAGTATAAAGTTTTTCAAAAGATTGACTTCCAACCTTTCCCACTTGATTTACGCCTTTTAAATCCAATTTTAAAAATAATTTTCTTGTTTTAGCATTTATAACCTTAACTATTCTAAGTTCACCTGAAATGTAAGTATAATCAAAAAACAAATATAGTTTTCGACGTACAAAATATAAACCAATGGCTATTAATAAAAAACTCGCAGCTAAAATTGCAAAACCTAAGTCACCAAATATGAACAGCCAAAAATACAAGAATATTCCAGTCAAAATTGCCGAAATGATGAACAAAATTTGATAAATAGTATATAAAGTTTTTTGTAGTTTAATATTTTGTGGTCCAACCGAACACTCATAAAAATCTTCTCTCATAAAAAAATCCTTTAAATTATTTTAAAGTTACAACGGTAACACCGTGTTCTCCCTCTCCATATCTACCAAAGCGATATTCTTCTACACGTGGGTGCTTGCGCAAATATTCATGTATGCCCTTGCTTAAAATTTTTAAGCCTACGCCATGAATAATTCTTATTTCATGAAGTCCACTAACTACAGCCTTATCCATAAACGCTTCGACCTCAATCATTGCTTCGGATAGATTTTTACCAATTACGTTAATTTCCGTTTGCGCAATACTAAAATTTGAGCGATCAACACGAATTGTTGTTATGCTTTCCTCTTTCTTTTTATTTTTCTTGCGTGGTACATAAAGTTCGGAAAGTTTTAACGATACTCTTGCTGTCCCGATTTGTACGTCGCAAGTGCCTTTTTTCTTATTTATCGTTATAACAACGCCGTCAGCATCCATAGTAGGAATATAAACCCTGTCGTTAATTTTAAGTTTTGTTTGATCAACGGGCTTATCAACGAATACTACATTTGCTTCTTCCTCAAGTTTATATTTTTGAGTTTCAAGCTTATTTCTTAAAGTTCTTGCTCGAATTAAGTCTCCACCGTCAAATTCATCTTTATCAAGAATTGCTTTGATTTCGCCCACGAGTTCGTCGGCTTCTTCAAGCGTTTCATTTATAATTCTACGGCTTTCAATTTTAGCATTTGTATAGAATTTTTCACGCTCTTTATCAAATTTTTCGCGCTCTGCTTTTAATAAATCTAGTTCAGCTTGCTTAGATTTCACTAGTTCTTCATATTCAATTAGCTTATGCTCAGCGTTTCTACGTGTTTTTTCAGCCTCTTCTATAACTCTTTCAAACGAAACTTTATTTTCTTTTAAAAGTGCTCTTGCTGATTGAGTTAAGGCAGGAGATAACCCCAATCGAGAAGCAATCTTTATAGCGTTTGAACTACCTGCAAGGCCTATATTTAATCTATATAAAGGCGCAAAAGTACTTTCATCAAAGTCCATTGAAGAATTCATAATTTTGGGTTCTGTAAAAGCATATTCCTTTAATGCCGTATAGTGCGTAGTTACAATACCGGAACTTCCGCATTCAATTAAATGCTCTAAAACAGCACGAGCAATAGCGCTTCCTTCTTCTGGATCAGTTCCCGCACCGATTTCATCAAGTAAAACCAAACTTGAATCATCAACCTGCTCGGTTACGTTTATAACGTTTTTCATATGGGAAGAGAAAGTTGAAAGACTTTGTTCAATACTTTGCTCGTCACCAATATCACAAAAAACCTTTTTAAATATCGAGATTGAACTACCTTCGCTTGCAGGAATAAAAAAACCTGTTTCAGCGAGTAAAGTAAATAACCCCACAAGTTTCATCGTTACAGTTTTACCGCCCGTATTAGGCCCTGTAATTAATAAATAATTATAGTTTGTACCAAGCGAAACTGACACTGGAACAACTTTTTCGGGCGCTATTAGAGGATGCCTACCTTTGATTATATTAATATAATGATTTGCGTTAACTTTGGGGCATATTGCTTTTAAAGAATATGCATAAATTGCTTTTGCATAGGCAATATCAAGTTCACTCAAGCATAACACGTTATTTTCTAAGCGCTTTGAAATCAATCCAACTTTTTCGGTAAGTTCACGCAAAATCTTTTCAATTTCAAGTTTTTCTTCAATAGTAGCCGTTTTTAAATCGTTGTTTAGCTCCAAAACTTCAACCGGTTCGATAAATAAAGTAGAGCCAGTAGATGACTGATCGTGTATAAGACCTTTTATTTGCCCGCGATATTCACTTTTTACAGGAACAACGTATCTATCCCCACGAAGGGTTACGATAGAATCTTGTAAATATTTGCTTTGTGAACGAACGTAAAAATTAAGTCTTTCTTTTACTTGTTCATTGAGCCTGCGTATTTTACGGCGGATTTGATATAATTTTTCACTTGCGTGGTCACTTATTTTATCTTCGGAAAGTATTTTTTCAGTAATTTCTTCTTCTAAATACTTGTCGAAGTAAATACTTTCAGCTATCGAGCGTAAAGCGGTTATTTCTTCATCAATAATAGTAGTTATAGTACTGTAAACGATTCTTGAAGAGCGAAGCAACCTTGCAACACGCAAAAGTTCAGCCATAGATAACGTTGAGCCCATCTCGGCTCTACGCAATTCATCGGTTATAGGGTCAAAAAACTCAATACCGCTCGCACCATAAGTATAAAGAAGCTTGTGTGCTTCCGCAGTTTTTTTAAGCAAAAAGTTTACTTCTTCAAGCTCATAACTTGGCTTTAAATTTAAAATAGCTTCTTTTGATACCCCTAAAACGGCAAATTTAGAGCAAATATTCAATATTTTATCATATTCAAGTACCGATAGTACTCTATTTTCAATCATTATATTACCCCCTTAACCAAGTTACCAGAAGTAAAAGTATTTATGATGTTAGTCTTTTTATTAAAATACTCGTCAATTAAAATATCAATCTCTTTAGCGTTTAATGTAGTAAAATCAAAAATTTTCTCATTAAAATCAAATTTACTTTTCAACTTTGATTCATTATATACTTCAAATCTGCACGAAGTTAATTTATATCTTCTTACTTTAAACTTTCTTCCATCACTATCACATAAAGTAAATAGCGAAGATGCCGAACATTCAGCGCATCTTTTTCCAAACGGACAGTAAATTAGCGACATAATTTTAATATCGCCATAACTTAAAACCCACCCGTTTTTCATAGAAAGAATTTCGTTTTTATTAAGTTCCTTAGATAAAGAAATTTCAGTTGCCCCTGCATCAACTAAAGCATCAAAAGATAAATTATTAGTTACGTTTAACTCTATTCCGCCAAAAAACTTCTTTCTATATCTATTTGCTAAAAAT
>JAZNFS010000007.1:0-21374 GCA_045589175.1 Christensenellaceae bacterium | reverse complement strand
TCATTTTCAGATAGTTGGTTAGTATTTTGGGGCAGTTTTACCTTCTATATAGTGTTTATTATTTACTACTGGCTATCAGAAAAGAAAAGAAAGAAAAAAGTTCCCATCGTGTTTACTTCGCGAATGGTGCGTTTAATAGTAGCGTATATATTATTACTTATTTTGATTAACTTCTTGCTTATTTTATTTTTATCAGTAATGGCGTTTAACCTTAAAGATAATCCGCTATTAGTAAGAGTTAGATTTTTACCCATATGCTGTTTACCTATAGGAGTTCCATTTTTCCTTTTACTTGCATATTATATTATGAAGCCTTACGAGCACAACCATCAAAAGAATTATATTAAGCAATGTAAGAAGAAATTGCAATCGCGCTCTGACCTTATTAAGATAGCAATTACGGGAAGCTACGGAAAAACGTCGGTAAAAAATTATTTATGCACCATTTTGCAAGAAAGATACAAAGTGTTTGCAACCCCTGCTTCATATAATACGCCTATGGGAATATGCAAATCTGTAAAAAGGATTACAGACGAGCATCAGATATTTATAGCCGAAATGGGTGCGAGAAGAAAAGGGGATATAAAAGAACTTGCACAAATAATTAATCCCGATTATGCGATTATGAACGGCATAGTTGGGCAACATATGGAAACTTTTGGTAGTTTAAGTACCATACAAAGAACGAAATACGAGCTCGTTGAAAATATGAGAGACGGTGTTGTTGCTTATACCGTTGATAACGATAATACTTCGATGCTTTTTAAGGATTGTAGATTGAAAACCTGGTCTTGTGGTATTAACGCAGATAAAAAGCCTTTGGTCTTTGCAAAAGATATCATGGTAACCTCTAAAGGTAGTAATTTTACCTTAGTAATTGAGGGAAACGAAATAAAATGTTATACCCAACTACTTGGTACTCATAATATCTCAAATATTTGTTTAGCAAGCGCGATTGCTTATGAACTTGGGCTTGATTTAAGCGAGATAAGTGCGGGTATAAGTCGATTATCTCCAGTTAGACATAGATTAAACATAATCGAAAGCAATAAAAAAATAACGCTTATCGACGATAGTTATAATAGCAATCCACGCGGTTTTGACGCAGCCCTTGAGGTTTTAAATTTATTTGAAGGTAGAAAAATCGTAGTTACTCCCGGTATAGTAGAACTGGGCGTTAACGAATATTTAGAAAACTTTGAATTAGGAAAAAAACTCGTTGGAAAGTGCGACCTAGTAATTTTAGTTGGTAGAATTGGAGCATTAATTATTAAAAACGGTTTAATTGAAGGTGGCTTTGATCCTGAAAAAATTATTCAAACTGCAAGTTTAGATCAAGCGAAAAAGAAACTTAACGAACTTTTGCTTGAGGGCGACGTAGTTCTTTTTGAAAACGATTTGCCAGATAAATTTGCATAACTAAAAAAACTAAAGAAGTAGTTTACACCAAAGCTAAAAAATGCGGAGGTGTTTTTTATTAAAAATTTATTGGTATTTTTCGGCGGGAAATCCCCTGAACGCGATATTTCGGTTATAACCGGATTACTTACGTTAAATAGTATTGACAAAAGTTTATTTAACCCTATTCCCATTTACGTTGATGCAAACGGTATATTTTATACGGGAGATCAACTTAGAAACATACAATTTTATAAACAGTTTGATGAAGCAAAAGTTTTTAAGGTAAATTTTTTGCTTGGTGAAAAAACCTTTTATTATCAAAAACGCAAAAAAAATATTTATGAAAAAATATTTTGTGCGATAAATTGTATGCATGGTAGGGGTGGCGAAGACGGTTGTTTTAGCGGTCTTGCAAGACTTTTAGAAATTCCGTTCGTAGGGCCAGACCTATTTGCCAGTTCTCTTTCAATGGATAAAGATTTTACCAAAACCGTGCTAAGTGGAATGGGTGTAAATAATACGAAATATCTTAGAGTTAAACGTTTAGCATTTTTTGAAAAGAGTGATTTAACGTGTGCTTTTATTTCAAAAAAAATCGGCTATCCCTTAATAGTTAAGCCAGCGCGATTGGGCTCAAGCATAGGAATAACCAAAGTTAATAGTGAAAAAGAACTTTTTTCAGCTCTTTGCCAAGCTTTTAATTACGACGATAAGGTTATTTGCGAGGAGTTTTTAGAAGGGGCTGTTGATATAAATTGTGCCGTATATTCGCTAAAAAATAAAATAGAAGTTTCAAAACTTGAACAAGCGATGCACCTAGGCGATATACTTTCCTTTGCTGATAAATATTCGGGTGGGGATAAGTGTGTGGGCAGTCAAAGGCAGAGTGCAGACTGGTTAGGTGATGAAATTCAAGAACGAATTAAAAAGATTAGCCGAGAAATTTATAGGCTACTTGATTTTAACGGTATAGTTCGTTTTGATTATTTAGTGTGCAATGGTAAGATTTTTATAAACGAAATCAACTCAGTTCCCGGTTCTCTTGCATATTATTTGTTTTGCGATAAATTGAGCAAGTTTACAACTTTGCTCACGCAACTTATTGAAGACGCGGTTGAGCGTAAACTTAAAGAGGATAATTTGTTAACCTTTTATTCTTCTAACGTTTTATATTGTGATTATAAAAATATGAAAAAATAAAATTAATAGCTTAACCGACTTTACTTTTTTTAAATGATGTGGTAAAATATTTGCGTTTTGAGTCGGCTGTGCGGTTGCGGGAAGGTATAACCCTTCACGAGGAAAGTCCGAGCTTCACAAAGCAGGGTGCCGGCTAACGGCCGGTGAAGGTGACTTTAAGGAAAGTGCAACAGAAAATTACCGCCCGAAAGGGTAAGGATGAAAAGGCGAGGTAAGAGCTCACCGCTCCTTCGGTAACGCGGGAGGCTGTGTAAACCCCACCTGAAGCAAGATAGGAATATACAACGGGGCTTTGACCGGTATATTCGTTCAATGGTCGCTTGAACTCATCGGCAACGGTGAGTCTAGATAGATAACCGCACTAGACAGAACTCGGCTTACAGGCCGACTCAAATCATTTTTTTTAGCGCCTTATAGGCGTTATTTTTTTAAATCATATAGCAATGAACGGTTAATAAAATAATCGTTACCTTAACGTATGTTTATTCTTAAATTTAAAATCCGTTAAAATATCGTTACAAAATGATTTTTTGAAGGCAGGGATAATCTGCAATTTTTTTAAAAATTGATTGACAATTTTTGTAAGTTATTGTATAATTACAATGGATTAGGGTTTAAGCAATTTCTTTGCTATATTCAAAAGCCATTTAATCAGTTAAATTAACGCTTTATTTTAATAAGGCGAAAGGAGTTTATTATGAGAAAGATTTTTACGCTTTTACTATCACTAATTCTCGTTTTATCACTTTTTACGGGGGCTGCGTGCTCAAATAATAAGGATAGCGGAAATTCAAGTAATAACAGTTCTAATCAAAGTTCAACACCACCTCAGCAACCCGTTGTTGAAATTATTGATCGTGATAGCGTTGCAACAACAGTTGAAAGCAACGTGAACAAAATTTCGCTTATGGATACCTATTTATTAACAAAAGGTAATAACCAAATAGTAAAAAAGGCATTTAACGGCGTTGTTTTAGGCGATTTTATTTCAGAACTATTAAATGAAGTTATCATGGTAGGATACGGCTCGGATGGTAACTGGTACATGACGGCAGACCAATATAATCCAACTAAATTTAATGCGGTAACTAACGCAATATTTAATTATCAAATTGGTTCTAATAAACCGCTTGGTTTAAGCGACGTAGAGCTTACACTTTACGGTGAACAAAAACTAATCAACGTTTTTGGCACTCAATTTGGTATGTATAATCTTGATTCGATGATAATGCAAATGCTTCCTGCAACCTCAGCACCATTTATTCAAAGAATGCTTGGTATGAAGGTTAACGACTTATACGCAATTTCAAACGGTGATTATACATATTTTGAAGAGTTTATTGCTCAAACTCACCCCGATGAAATTATAAATTTAGTTTTCGACTTAGCGTCACTTAATGGAGTTCAACTTCCACAAACTCAAGCTACTTTAGTTGATTTAATCGATTACGACGAATACGGCTTATTCTTGAATGACAGCGTAACGGTTGGCGCAATTTTAGATTCACTTACTGAAATTGCTACCTACGCTGGAATAGAAAATGCAGACGCAATGTTTGAAGATATTGCCGAAGTTTTAGGAAGAGATACTGAAATTGCTGAGGTAGTTGACATTATTATTGAACTTGAATTTGACGTTGTTGTAGATGATATTGCAAACGCCTTAAAACAAGCATATCCTGAAGACAGCGCTTTAATCGATGAAATATTTGCAACTATCAAAGCAAAAGCAGATGGCACTATTGGCGAAATAATTATTAGCGAACAAAACGTTAGCGTTTGGTTTGACGATATTATTGAAGTTATCGAACCTGAAAACGAATACGTTGCTCGTGCTTTAGGATATGTAAAAGATTTATATGCCGACGTTACTATAGAAAATATACTACAAGATTCATTAGCTTTCCATGTAGATGCCGTAATCGATACAATTGCTGAGATTTTTAAAGTTCTTATATCGGAGCTTCGTATATCAGACCTCAACGTTGATGCTGTAATCGATACGATTGATGACGTCGCAGACTTATTACAATTAGTTTTTACTGGAACTATTGCAAACCCAGCTTTAAGTTCTGGCGTTCGCGTTGATGAGATAATTGTATCACTAAATGATATTGTTAGCCATTTTGCTGAAAATGAAATCTTAGCTGTTACCTTTGATGAACTTGAAAAGCTTTATGCTGACGTAGCTATACAGTACATAACCGAAGCTACTATGAGTTTAGATGTTGACGACGTTATTAATTCGCTATTTAACGTTTTATACGCAGTAGATTATAATGAATCGTTAGTTGAACTTGAAGAAGTTTTATGTGAAGCTTTTTCTGGTACTATTGAAAACCTTGAAATAGATGAAGAGTATTATGAAGAAAACGCCGATAAAACTCTTAAAGAGTTAGTTGGCGAAAGCGTAATTAAAGGTATAGCAGAAGAATTGTTTGAGGTAACTTTAGACGATGTTCTTTCATTAATACAAGGCGAACCTTCTCTTAACGCAATCAGTATATTATCGTCAATTACAATAGGCGACCTAACTGTAGTTGAAGTTAAGGTTGAAGTAAATAATTAATTCACAAAATTAATCAAAATTAATAAATAATCAAAAGGGCTGTTAGTAAATTTTATAAATTATAACAGCCCTAATTTTTTTGTTATTATGTTGTATTTAAAAAGTTTAACAAAATTGAAAAACGGCGAAGAATATCCTTTTATCGATTTGATAAAAAATTTAGAAAGTATTAATTTTTCAAATTCTGTAACCATTTTTGCGGGCGAGAACGGAAGCGGAAAATCAACCCTTTTAAAAATAATAGCCACCGAAATGGATTGCGTTTTTAACGACCAAGCAAATAAAATTAGCAGTTTGCAAAGCGGTTTTTTTCGTACGAGCAAAATAAAGCCCAAAACTTCGCTTCATTTTTCGGCTGAAAGCTTTATTCGCTATATAAACAATTTTGATAGAGTTTATGCCGAAACTTTAAACGAAATAGAACAAATTAAAAACAGTAGTGAAATAAGTGAAGATGCAAAAAGTTATGCATTAATGCCATATTATCGCACTCTTTACGAAATGCAAAATCAGTACGAAGGTGTTTTATCCGAGCAATCTCACGGTGAAGGCTTTTTAGACTTTTTCTTTTCAAGATTAAGAGAGGGAGGTCTTTATTTGATAGATGAGCCCGAAGCAGCACTTTCTTATTACAATCAATACGTTTTAGCATATAAAATTTACAATTTTGCAAAAGAAAAAAATTGCCAGTTTATAATTTGCACTCATTCGCCAATAATTTCAGCTATACCCGATGCTCAAATATTTGAAATTAAGGATAACGAAATAACGAAAAGTAGTTATAATGAACTTGAAAATTTTAGGTTTTTAAACAGATTTTTAAAAGACAAAGAGAATATGTTTAAGTAAGATTACTTAAAAGGATGAAATAAAGTTAAAAGCACGGCAATGCCGTGCTTTTTTTAACCTTTTTGGTTAGTTATGTACCTTTTATTTGCAACCGCAACCAGGAAAGCCCTTTGGTTCTCTTGGACCACCTTTTTCACCGCAACAGCAAAGCAAAACGAGTAAAAGTGGAAGTAGGTAACCGCAACCGCATAATTTTTCGATTATGTTGTTGATACAGCCACAACCGCCACAGCAGAGTAATAAAATGATAATAAGAAGCCAAAGATAACAGTTGTTATTCATTAGCCCGAAGCAATTAGTCATAACGAATTCTCCTTTTAAATTATTTAGCACAGTTTGCTATCATTACATTTTACGCAATAAGGGCAAACTTTGTTACAAAGGTGTAAAAACACTTGCAAAATATTTAATAAATAAATATAATATATATGTGCGCGGTTACCTTTTTATGGAACTGACGTGCGTAATAATTATTTTTTTTATCGACGGTTATCCTTAGTGAAGCCGATTGGAGAGTGTTTTATGAAAGAGCTAAACTCAAAAAGAATTGCCTTTTATGGCGTTCTTTCAGCATTAATGTTTGTATTTTTGCTGATTGAAACTTATCTATTTACCGCATTTTTCGGTAATTTTACACCAGCAATTTTAACCTTACCCTTTGCAGTAGCGTTATCGCTTTTTAATGGTAAAAGGGGAATGTTTATTGGCGGTACGATGTTTGGATGTTGCTCATTTTTTCTAGCAATATGTATAGGAAACCCTATATTTTTAAATCCGTTAATATCAATCCTGCCACGTATACTAATCGGTGTTGTAGCGTATGCAGTTTACTATGTTTTATATTCTCTTTGCTCCAACTCTAAAATTGCTTTTGTAAAAGAAAAATTGCCTTTGGGGTTAGCAGGCGCGTTTGGTATATTAACTAATACCGTTTGCACTATTTTTATGTTAAGTTTATTTGAACACGCTGCTTTAACTACAGTTTTTGCTACTATTTTATCGATAAACTTTTTAGCAGAAGTTATAGGTGCTATGATTTTAGCACCTATCTATGCAAGCGTTTTAAAAAGGATTGAAAATAAATTATGATTATATGTATTGATATTGGAAACACTAACATAAAATACGGTGTTTTTGAAAAAGATGAATTAATAGCAACGTTTAGGGTTGCTTCAAAAAGAAATTCAACTGCCGACGAATACGGTGTTATCGTCCGCGATTTGCTTGCCAGCGCAAAACTTTCTAAAAAGGATATAACAGGGGTTATTATGTCTTCAGTTATTCCACAGCTCAATTATACTATGGAGCATATGTGCGAGCAATATCTTGGTAAAAAGCCTATAGTTGTAGCACCGGGGCTAAAAACCGGCATAAATTTAAAGGTTGATAGTCCTAAAGAAGTTGGTGCAGACCGTATAGTTAATAGCGTTGCTGCCTATCGCAAATATGGCGGTGAAAAGCCGGTAATTTGTATTGACTTTGGAACTGCTACCACCATAAACGTAATATCTGAAAAGGGCGAACTTTTAGGTGGTGTTATCGCTCCCGGTATAAAAAGTTCTTTAGACTCACTCGTTAACGGAACTGCAAAATTGCCAAACATTGAACTTGAACTTCCCGGAAAGGTAATTTGTAAAGATACTATAACTAATATGCAAGCTGGGTTATTATACGGTTTTGCAGGTTTAGTTGAATATTTAGTGCGAAAAACCAAACGCGAACTTGGAAATAAAGATGCGGTAGTTGTTGCAACGGGTGGTTTGGGTGAAATAATTGCAAAAGAAGCAAAATGTATTGATTATAGCGATAGAGGTTTAACTCTTGAAGGCTTACGTATGCTTTACGAGTTAAATCAATAGGAAAATATAAAAATATGACTAAAATAGTAAAAGTCGGCTCTTGCTTAATGGGTGGGAATAATCCTATATCCGTTCAATCAATGGCGAATATAAAAACTTCTAAAACAACCCAAGTTATCGAGCAAATTAACCGTCTTGAAAAATTAGGGTGCGACGTAATACGAGTATCGGTAAAAGACCAAGATGACGTTATTTCTTTAAGAAAAATAAAAGAGAGTATTTCTTTACCACTCGTTGCCGATATTCATTTTGATTACCGCCTTGCAATCGGTGCAATCGAACAAGGGGTTGATAAAATTCGTATTAATCCGGGCAATATTGGTGCAGAAGAGCGCGTTGCAATGGTTGCCGACGCATTAAAAGCAAATAACGTTGCTTGTAGAGTTGGTTCAAATACTGGTAGTATTGAAAAGAAATTTGAACAAAAATACGGTAAAAGCGAAATTGCTTTAGCTGAAAGCGCGCTTGAAAAGGTTGCTATGCTTGAAAAACACGGCGTTTACGATATCGTGGTTTCGGCAAAAGCATCATCCGTTCCGCTTACAGTAAGCACTTATAAATATTTGCACGAAAAAACTAATTATCCACTTCACATTGGAGTAACTGAAGCAGGCACTTTAAACACCGGGCTTGTTAAGGGCAGTGCTGGTATAGGAGCGTTGCTTCTTGCAGGTATTGGCGACACTATTAGGTTTTCCTTAGCTTCGCCACCAGAAGAAGAGGTAAAAGCCGGTGTAAAATTGCTTCGCGCGTTAGGTCTTAAAGAAGAGGGTGTAGAAGTTATCGCCTGCCCAACTTGCGGAAGAACTCAGTACGATAGTATTTCGCTTGCAAACCGCGTTGAACAGCTTACTGCACATATTAAAAAGCCTTTAAAAATAGCGGTAATGGGTTGTGTTGTTAACGGACCGGGCGAAGCTAAAGATTGCGATATAGGTATTGCAGGAAACGGCGAAAACTGCGTGATTTTTAAAAAGGGTGAAGTATATCTTAACGCACCTATAAATGATGCAGAGCGTGTATTTTTAGAAGAAATAAATAAACTTATTTAGGTTTTTATGAGTAAAGC
Organism: Christensenellaceae bacterium; assembly: GCA_045589175.1. GTDB lineage: Bacteria > Bacillota > Clostridia > Christensenellales > Borkfalkiaceae > HGM11416. Next base: position 12,427 of record JAZNFS010000007.1, on the reverse strand, counting down.
GTTACAAGAGATAAGACAATTAAATAGCCGTTACGACCTAGTAAGGATTGAAAGCGTAAACTATGAGATTAAAAGTAAGAAGTTAACCGTAAACTTACTATTTTGCGTGCATTTTGATTTAACCGATCAAGAGATGATAAAAAATCACTTACAAAAGGTTTTTCCTTTTGCAAGTATTGAAATAAACATCAAAAAAACCGTTTGTGATTGCGATTTGGTTTCAAGGCGTATAGTAGAATTTGTTGCGGATAGATATCGCGCAATAAAAGACCGTGTGCTTTTAAGCGATATTGTGGCAACTCAAAGCGAAAACGGGGCTGTAAGCATTGTTTTTTGGTGCGAAAAAGAGGTATGCGAGCATTTAGAAACCTCTAATTTTTTCAGCGCGTTAAACGAGTTTTTAAGCACTTGTTTTTGCGAAAGATTTACCTATTCTTTTAATCCACGCAAAGATGGTGACAGTTCGCATTTATTAAAAGAAGAAAAGGTTGATTATAGCAGAATAGAACAAATACCTGCAAGATACTTCAAAGTAGATGCAGTTACTAGGCTTTTTGATAATAACGATACTGATACGGTTATGTACATTGCCGACGCAAAAGAACGTTCTGGCGAAATCGCTATAGCTGGAAAAATAGTTAACCGTCGTGAAAGAGTTAGTAAAAATGGCAAACCTTTTTTTATACTAGATTTCAATGATAGTACTGGCAGAATGAGCGGTACTGTATTTTCTACCAAGGAAATTTTGAAAAAAATGCAAAAGGTACAAGAGGGGAGCGAAATGATAGCGGTTGGTAAAGCAGAGGTTACGAGCGATGGCTATCATAGATTTACTATTAGTAGTTTGAATTTTTGTGAACTTCCAAAGGACTTCGTTTATCAAGAACGCGCCTCAAGAAAACCGCCTGAAAGTTATTTAGTAGTACGTCCCGAGCCTATCGAACAAGCAATTCAAACGGATATGTTTACTATGATGGATTCAACGCCTACTTGTCTTATGGGTAAAACTTTCGTGGTTATTGACTTTGAAACCACGGGTACTATGCCACAAGATGATAAGATTACCGAGATAGGAGCAGTTAAAGTTGTTGATGGTAAAATTATTGAAAAATTTGCTTCTATGGTAAATCCTGAGAGAAGAATACCCGAACAAGTTGTTGAACTTACCGGTATAACCGACGAAATGGTTGCCGATGCTCCCACTTTTGATAAGGTGGCGGGCGATTTATATAAATTTTGTCATAATTCGATAATAGTAGCTCATAATATTGCTTTCGACTATGCTTTTTTAAGAAATATGTCGAAACCATTTAACTACGTATATGAAAATAGGGGAATTGATACCTTATCATTAGCTAGGGCGTTGTTACCTAACCTACCTAACCATAAACTAAATACGATATGTGAACATTTTGGCGTTGAGTTTTTGCATCACCGTGCTTATTGCGATGCGCACGCAACTGCTCAAATTTTTATTGAACTTATAAAAATGAAGGGTAATTTACCCGAATTTGATATATAATTACCTTAAAAAAACTAAAATTAAAGTAAAAATTAGGGTAAAATTTATTTTACCCCTTAAAACGCTTGCCAAAAAAATTTTGATGTGGTATTATGTAAACGTTCATTAATACAAACTGATGAATTTGAGAGTGGCTTGCCCCTCTCAAATTTTTACTTAATACGGAGAAAAAGTGAAAACTAAAAGTTTATCAGACCTTAAGGCATTTATACAAAGCTATGCCGATGCAATGAATATCGAACTTGTTGACGTTGAGTTTAAAATGAGTAAAAATCCCTCACTTACTATTTATATCGACACTGAAGACGGCGTTGATCTAAATACCTGCGAAAGGTTTCACCGCGAAATTGACTCACCTCTTGACGAATTTGATTTTACGTTGGGTAGCGCATATACTTTAAACGTTTCAAGTCCTGGTCTTGACCGTCCTTTAAAAACAGCTCGTGATTTTGATAGAGCTCTTGGTCAACAGGTTGAAATTAAACTTTACGCTCCTGAAAAAGGTAAAAAGTTTTTTGAAGGCACTTTAGTTGATTTCGACGATAACAATATTGTTGTTGAAATAGAAGGAGAACAAAGAAAGTTTGCACTTTCTACGGTTGCAAAGGTTAATATTGCAATAATTTTTGATTAATTTTGGATAATTGCGAATGGAATTTTCGCATGGAGGAATAAAAGATGAATAAGGAATTTTTTCAGGCATTAGAAATTCTTGTTGAAGAAAAGGGTATGGATATGCAAATGCTTATCAATACCTTAGAAAATGCACTTGCTTTAGCTTACAAGCGTCAATTTAACGTTCAAGGAACGGTTAGATTAAAAATGAACCCAGAAAAGTTTAACGTTAAATTTTGCATGGTTAAAAATATCGTAAGTGAAGTTGTTGATCCTGAAAACGAAATCAGTTTACAGGAAGCAAAAACTCATAAAAAATCTTATAAGTTAGGCGATACTTACGAACAAGAATTCGTTCCAAAGCAATTTGGTAGAATTGCAGCACAAACGGCTAAACAAGTAGTTATGCAAAAACTTCGTGAAGCTGAACGCGATAATACTATTGCTGAATTTGAAGATAAGGAAAACGAAATTCAAAACTGTATTATACGCCGTGTTGAAAACAAAACCGTATTTGTTGAAATCGGTGGTGGTCAAATCGAAGGTTTGTTACTTCCACAAGATCAAGTACCTGGCGAAAACTATAACGTTAACGATATGATTAAAGTTTACGTTAAACGCGTTAGAAACGACGGTAGAAACGCTCAAATTTTAGTTTCAAGAACAGCACCGGGTCTTGTTAAAAAATTGTTTGAAAACGAAGTTCCTGAAATCAAGCAAGGTCTTATCGAAATTAAATCGGTTGCTCGTGAAGCAGGCGCAAGAACAAAAATTGCTATTTACAGTAAAGATCCTAATCTTGATGCTGTTGGTGCGTGCGTTGGTCAAAAGGGGTGCCGTGTTAATGCAATCGTTAACGAACTTGGGGGCGAAAAGATTGATATTATTTTATGGAGCGAAGATCCACTTGAATTTATAGCTAAAGCACTTTCTCCTGCAAAAGTTTTAATGGTTACGGCAGTTGAAGGTGAAAAGGTTGCAAGAGTTGTCGTTCCTGATGATAAACTTTCACTTGCTATTGGTAAAGACGGCCAAAATGCAAGACTTGCAGCAAGACTTACTGGCTGGAAGGTTGACGTTAAGAGCGAAAGTAAAGCTCGTGTTGAATTAGGCTATAATCTAGCGCAAGATGAAAGCAGTTCAGATGATGAATAATAAAAAAAAGCCAATTCGCACCTGCATTGCTTGCCGTCAAGAGTTTGAAAAAAATGAACTTGTTCGAATAGTTAGAACACCTGATGGAAATTACGTTGTTGATAAAACGGGTAAACTAAACGGACGTGGCGCGTATATATGCGGTAGTGCGGAATGCGTTAAAAAATTAAAAAAGAACAGATTACTTAATCGTGCATTCGCAACTGCAATACCCGATGAAGTATATGATGCTGTAGAGGAGGCTTTTGTTGGTAAACAGGAGCAAAGTTGAAACCTTTATAGGTTTTTCGATAAAGGCGCGAGCGCTACGCACGGGAACTAATACCGTTGGCACTTTAAAAAGGGCGTTTTTAATAATAGTATGCGACTCTGCTGCCGAGTCCACTAAGGATTTAGCGTTTGCTTACGCTAAAAAATTTAATTGTCCGTTAATGGTAAGCAAAAAATTGCTTGAAGATATTACGGGTAAAGAAAAGTGTAAAATAGCCGCCGTTACAAATAAAGATTTAGCAACGGCAATTATAAGCAATCAAGACGATTATTTTTCTATCAGTTCGGGAGGAAACGGGCTCTAATATGGAAGAAAGAAAGGATAACAATAAAAATATTAAAATTTTACGCCAAAGACTTAAAGACGAAAAAGTTAAAGAGTTGATTTCTGCAGTTAAAAAATCGCAATCAACAGCTAATTCTATCTCTAAATTATTAGCAGATAAAGAAAATGAACTTCGAGCTAAGGCAATTGAGCATCAAAAGGCAGATGTTGTAGAGCAAGTTGCTCCAGTTGAAGAAAAGGCTAAGATTGAAGTTAAAGCTGTGAGCGAAAAACCTGCAAGCAAAACTTCAAAGAAAAAGTCAGTTGAAGCTGTGAGCGAACATACTACTGAACAAGCTCCAATCGAAAGCAAAGAAAAGGTGGCTGAAGTTACACCTGTGATTGAGCAAAAGGTTGAAACTGTTCCAGCTAAAGAAGAGGTTAAAAAGGAAGAAACTCCTGCTGTTGAACAAAAGCAAGAGCAACCAGACGAACCACAAAAGAAGTCTATTTTAAGCTTTATCGTAAAGAAGGCTGAAGATAAAAAGCCAGAGCCACAAAAGAAGGAATATATTCCAACCGATCGTGGCGATAGGCGTCAAGCTAAAGGGGAACGCCCCGATAGACAAGGTCAAGGTGAAAAAGGTCGTTTTGGGGCAAATCAACGCCCACAAAATGGCGAAAGACCTGTTTCTAAGGGTGGCTTTGCACCAAAGCCTAACCAAGGTATGCGTCCTTCTATGCCAAAACCACAAGAAATTGCCTTTGTTCCTCCAAAGGACAATAAGCCTGTAAAGAAAAAAGCTGAAAGGAACTATGAAGAGAAACATACCGTAAGTAAAAAATCTCTTATTAAAGCTTTAACCGTTGAAGATTTTGATGAAAATAAAACGGGATATAGAAAGGTTCGTAAACCTAAACAAAAGAAAGAAGAACAATCTAATTATATTAAAATTGAAAAGGCAGTTCTCACTAAAGAATTAACGCCTATCAAAGAACTTTCTGAAAAGTTTGGTATTTCAGCGGTTGAAATTACTAAACGTTTATTTAAAGAAGGTATTGCAAAGAGTATAAACGACTCAATCGATTTTGATACCGCTGAATTTATTGCAGCCGATTTAGGTATTGAAGTTGAAAGAAAAATGGAAAAAACTGCAGAAGATCTAATGAACGAAGGATTCGTTGAAAATGATGACGCTGCTAAAATGGTAACTCGTCCACCTATCGTAACGGTTATGGGGCACGTTGACCACGGTAAAACTTCTCTTCTTGATAGAATAAGAAGTGCAAACGTAGCCGACGGAGAAGCTGGCGGTATTACACAACATATAGGTGCGTATTCGGTTGATTTACACGGTAATAAAATTACCTTTATTGATACGCCTGGCCACGCAGCATTTACCGCAATGAGAGCGAGAGGTGCTCAAGTAACGGATATAGCCATTATAGTTGTTGCTGCCGACGACGGTATAATGCCACAAACTATCGAAGCTATCAACCACGCAAAGGCTGCTAACGTTCAAATTATTATTGCCGCAAATAAGATTGACAAACAACACGTTGATCTTGATAGAGTTCGTCAACAACTTTCAGAACACAACGTTTTAGTTGAAGACTGGGGTGGCGACGTTATGATGGTTCCAGTTTCTGCAAAAACTGGTATCGGTATTGATAAATTACTTGAATCTATATTATTAGTTGCCGAAATGTCTGAATTAAAGGCTAATCCTGATAGAAACGCTCGCGGTACTGTTATCGAAGCAAAACTTGATAAGGGTAAAGGTCCACTTGCTACCGTATTAGTTCAAAATGGTACTTTACGTACGGGTGATAACGTCGTTGCCGGTACTGTTGTTGGTAGAGTAAGAGCAATGATAAATGAAAAGGGGGCTATCGTAAAAGAAGCTGGCCCATCAACCGCAGTTTCTATTTTAGGTCTTGAAGACGTACCTAACGCTGGCGACAGTATTTTTGCAGTTGACGAAGAAAAACTTTCTAAGTCGGTTGCGCAAGAACGTAAAAACCGTGAAAGAGAGGAAATGATTCGCCGTTCACAAAAGGTTTCTTTAGACGATTTATTCTCAAAGATTTCAGAAGGTGAACTTAAGAACCTTAACCTTATCATTAAGGCAGACGTTCAAGGTTCGGCTGAAGCTGTTAAACAATCACTTACCGAATTATCTAACGAAGAAGTTAAGGTTAACGTATTGCACGCAGCGGTTGGTGCTATTAACGAAACAGACGTTACTTTAGCAGAATCTTCAAACGCAATTATTATAGGCTTTAACGTTCGTCCAGATTCAAAAGCGAAAGTTCAAGCAGAACGTTCACATATCGACGTTAAGTTATATCGCATAATTTACGATGCAATTGACGATATTAAGAAGGCAATGAAGGGTATGCTTGCGCCTAAATTTACTGAAGTTTATACGGGTAAAGCTGAAGTTCGTGAAACCTTTAAGATTTCAGGTGTTGGTACAATTGCAGGATGTTACGTTGTTGATGGAAAGGTTGTTCGTAACGCAAAACTTCGTATTTACCGTAACGACGTTATGATTTGTGAAGGCAACGTTAAACAGTTAAAGCGCTTTAAAGATGAAGTTAAAGAAGTTAACCAAGGTTATGAATGCGGTATATCAATTGAAGGATTTAACGATATTAAGGTTGGCGACTTTATTGAAAGTTACGTTATTGAAGAAACTAAATAATATTTTAAAAAGGCAAAAGGGTAATTTTGCCTTTTTTTAAAATAAAACTCTGTCACAAAATAGGGTTGATAAAATACACTTTATCTACAGCGCAAAAGTTCGTTATTTGCAAATTTTAAACATTCCTGTGACCAACAAGGCCCTAAAATTTACAAAGTCTCTGCTTTTGCTTGCATCTAAAGCTTATTTTAGGCTTTAGTTTAAGTATATTTGTTTCATTAAAAAATCAACCAATTGTTGTGACATCGCCAAAAATAAAAAAATTGTGAGATAATAAAATGAAAGAAAAAAGAGAAAAAAGACTTAATAGTGAATTTAAAAAGGAAATATATGAACTTTTAACCACAAAGGTTAAAGACGTAAGACTTACCGAAATGTTTTCAATTACTTCAGTAAACGTTACTCCGGACCTTAAACAGGCAAAAGTTTATATAAGCATACTTTCATTTAATGAGGAACGCAAAAATGCAACGTTTGAGGCAATTAAGGCTTCTGCAGGCTTTGTTCGTCGTGAGATTTCTTCACGTATGCATATTAGAACAGTTCCCGAATTTACTTTTTTATTAGATAATCGTGCCGAATATGGCGAAAGAATTGACCAAATTTTAAGTGAAATAAACAAAAACGGTAATAACAATGAAAACCGCTAATAATATTGCTCAAGAATTGCTTGCACAAAAAAGCGTGTTAATTTTTTGTCATACTCGCCCTGACGGTGATACCTTAGGTAGTGCAATGGCTCTTTGTTATGCGTTTGCAAAAAAGCAAATTGAATGTGATATAGTTTGCGATGGAATAATTTCTGAAAAATATCACTTCCTTAGCTTATCTAAAAAAATTTTAAGACCGGAAGAGGTTTCAAAAAAATACCAAGCACACGTTGCAGTTGACGTTGCAACAGAAAACTTACTCGGTACGAGCTGGGGGATTTTTACTTCAAGTGAAAAAACGTACGTGATAGACCATCATACTTCAAACGAGCGTTTTGCAAAGGTTAATTTCGTTATTGATGCTCCAGCCACGGCTATGATAGTTTATGAAATTATTAAAAATATGAGCGTTGATTTTGACCAGGAAATAGCAAGCTCAATTTTGCTTGGAATTATTACCGATACTGCGTTATTTTTAAATAATAACGTAAACGAAGAATGCTTTAATCTATCGGCAAAAATGCTTTCATTTGGTGCAAATATCGATAAAATTGTAACCAGCCTTTATAAAAACCAAAGCAAGGCTCGTGCTCAACTTTACGCTGAAGTTATTGGGCGTATCCGCTTTTGTTTGCAAGATAAATTGGCAATTGTAGCTACAACGCTTAGCGACTTAAATAAGTATAGTTTACAATCGGATGAAACTGAAGGTTTCGTTGATTTTCCTCTTTCTATTAGCGGGGTAGAAGTTGCTGTATCGATACTACAAACTAAAAACGAGCTTTATAGGGTTAGTTTTAGAAGTAAGGGAAAAGTAAACGTTAACTCTGTTGCTCAAGAATTTGGTGGTGGTGGGCATAAATTTGCTAGCGGATGCGTTGTAAAAGGCGTTTTTGAAGAAGTTGTTGAAAAAATTATTAGAGCAGTTGACATTAATTTATATTGATTATGAATGGATTTTTAAATATTTATAAACCAAAGGGAATGAGTTCTGCACATTGCCTTAATAAAATTAAAAAGAAGTTAGATTATAAGTGTGGGCACATGGGGACTTTAGACCCTCTTGCAAGCGGTATTCTTCCAATCGGCGTTGGGCAGGCTTCACGCCTTTTTGACCATTTACTTGATAAAAAAAAGGTGTATATTGCCGAGTTTACTTTTGGTTATGAAACTACTACCTTAGATCGTGAAGGAGAGGTTGTAAAAAGCGGAGGCTGTATTCCTACAAAAGATGCGATAATCGACGTATTGCCTAACTTATGTGGTAAAATTATGCAAATTCCGCCTATATTTTCAGCAAAGTGCGTTGACGGAAAAAAGAGCTATGAACTTGCAAGAAAGGGTATAAGTGTTGAACTAAAAGCAAAGGAAATTGAAATTTTTTATATAAAATTAATTGAAGACTGTTCGCCTAAATTTAAGTTTGAAATTTGTTGTGGCGGTGGAACTTATATTCGTGCTATTGCTAGAGATTTAGCTTACGCCCTTAATACGTTTGCAACGATGACCGAACTTGAACGCATTCAAAGCGGTTATTTTACAATGCAAAATTGTACTCACTTGGACGACTTTTTGGCTGATAGTGATCCATGCCGTTTTTTTATAAAAAGTGACGAGCCTTTAACTTACGAAAAATTAGTTCTTAACAGCGAGCAATCAACAAGGCTTATAAACGGATTAAAAGACGACTATGATATGCCAAACGGCAAATATAGGGTTTACGCTGAAAATGAATTTTGGGGCGTTGGTATTTGTGAAGATAAAAAACTAACTGTAAAACCTTACGTTAGGGGGTAATTATGAAAATTATTCCTTTTAATATAAAAACACAAAATGCTGTGGTTATGTGTTTAGGTGCTTTTGATAGCGTACATCTTGGGCATAAAAGTTTATTAAAGAAAGCTCAAGATTTAAAAGATAGATACTCGGCTAATATTTCAGTTTTTACCTTTAATAACGATCATTCTATTTTTGCATCTAAGCTTTTAGGCGAAGTTTTTACTTTTGAAGAACGACTTTTACGGCTTGAAAATATGCTTGTTGATGAAGTGTGTGAAGCCCAAATGAACGAGGCATTTGCATCTTTATCGCCAATGCAATTTTTAAATCAACTAGCTGATAATCGACATATACGTGCATTTATTTGCGGAAAGGATTTTAAGTTTGGCAAAAACGCGCAAGGAAACGTAGAACTTTTAAAAGAATTTTGTGTTAAAAATAATATCGACCTTTTTGTGTGTGATTTTGTTACCGATGAGCAAGGAAATAAAATAGCAACCACAACTATAAAAGAGCATTTATCAAAGGGAGAAATTGCATTTGTTAATAAACTTCTTGGCGATAAGTATTTTGTTATGGGGAAGGTTATTGAAGGTAGAAAAGTTGGAAGAACTTTGGGCTTTCCAACTGCGAATTTGCAATTTAGTCCTACAAAGATGAAGCCTAAAAGTGGCGTTTATTTAACCGAAGTTTACATTGATAATAAATGGTATACTGCACTTACAAACGTTGGTAATGCACCCACTTTTAATGAGAAAAATTGTTTAATTGAAAGTTATATTAAAGATTTTTCTGGAGATTTATATGGAAAAACGTTAAAAATATACTTTTGCGATTATATACGACCTATTATTAAATTTAGCAGTAAAGAGGAACTTATTAACCAATTAAATAAAGATTTACAGGTGATAAAATGATTTTATTTGGACCTAGCGGCAATTCTGAAAACTTTTTTAACGCAGGCTTAAAAACAACCGAACAAAGCGCGGTTTGGGTAAAGAATATGGGGCTTGATGCTTTTGAATATTCATTTGGACGTGGAGTTTTGATGAGTGAAGAAAAGGCCGTTTCTATAGGTAAAGCCTTTAAAGAAAATAACGTAAAAATAAGCGTTCACGCTCCTTATTATATTAATTTTGCAAATAGCGACCCTGAAATGATTGAAAAGTCAATAGGTTACGTTATAAAAAGTGCTGAAATGGTAAAACTTATGGGCGGAGAACGAATTATATTTCATCCAGCAACGCAAGGTAAGGATGAAAGACAAGTCGCAGTTAACCGCGCGATTGATAATTTAAAAAGATTAACTCAAGTTATATATAATCTTAATATGCAAGATTTAATATATTGCCCTGAAACTATGGGTAAGTTTGGTCAAATAGGCACTATTGAAGAAATAACCCAAATGTGCAAAATTGATAAAATTTTCCTTCCTACCGTGGATTTTGGGCACGTTAACTCACGAGAACAGGGCAGTTTGATTGATAAAGATGCATATAAATCGCGTCTTGAATATATGATAAACGAACTTGGATATGAAAGGATGAAGCATTTTCACGTTCATTTTTCAAAAATTCAATATGGAGCAAAGGGTGAAATTCGCCACTTAAATTTTGATGACGTAGTTTACGGCCCAGATTTTCAGCCATTGGCAGATGCACTTATTGAACTTGATTTGCACCCAACTATTATATGCGAATCTGCCGGACAACAGGATAAAGATGCTCTATTTATGAAGGAATATTATTATAGCAAAAAAATCTAAGATTAAATTTTTTACATTTTACGACAAAATTCGACAAAAAAGTGTCATAACCTACTTGAAAATATTGAATTATGGGTATATACTTAATGTATAACTTACGTGGTATTTAAAGGGGATTATGAAAACTCAAATTAATTTACAAGAACAATACTCTAACAAGAAATCAAAATTTGAAGAACCTACGATTGAAGACCTTATTTTACTTTTGATATCAATTTTTACCGAAAATGGTATTAAAAACGATATTAATGGTGTAAACTCTTTGCTTTTAAAATTTGAAAGTAAAAAATTTGAGCTTACGCTTAACGAAATAGAGAATATAGATGAATGAAAATAAAAAAATAAACCCCGAGCTTAGCTTCGTGGGTAAAACTTTAAAAATTGTTGATCTTTCGCTATCGCCTAAAAAATTTAAAATTGCAAGGGCTTTTACAAGCTTGCTTTTTAAAAATAAAAAGCGCAAAGGTTATACTCGTAAAAGTATTTTTATAGGAAAGAATAAGGATTTACGGCTATGTATTTTTTCAAAAACTGCAAGTGATGCTAAAAACAGACCTTTAATCGTTTGGATTCACGGCGGTGGATACGCTATGGGGCTTCCAGAATACGATTTTTGTTTTATGAAAGAATTTTTTGAGGTAAGCGACTGTGTTGTTATATCGCCCGATTATACCTTATCTTATGAAAAACAATATCCTAAAGCGATTGAAGATTGTTACGAAGCTTTAGTTTGGGCAAAAGAAAACGCTTCTTCTTTGGGTTGTGATCCTAATAATATTATCGTTGGTGGCGACTCGGCAGGGGGTGGATTAAGCTTTGCTTTATGCTTACTTGCGCGCGACAAAGGTGGGCCTAAAATTGCTTTTAATATACCTATTTATCCTATGATAGATGATAGATATACGTCAACTAATAGGGATAATAGAGCTCCGGTATGGAACACTAAATGCAACGAAAACGCGTGGAAAATATATTTAGGTAAAGAAAATTATCAAAAAGAAGATTTATCTTATTACGCAGCGCCCGCGAGATGTGAAGATTATAGCGGACTTCCACCTATGATTTCTTACGTTGGCGATATTGACCCTTTTTTAGCTGAAACACAAACTGCATTTGAAAAACTTGAAAAGGCAGGTATTGAAAATAAACTTTTAGTATTAAAAGGCTGTTTTCACGGATTTGATATGCTTTGCCCAAAAAGTAAGCCAAGTAAAAGAGCACGAGCCTTTTTGCAAGAAAATTACTTATTGTTTTTAGAAAAATATTGTGAATATACAAAATAAAAAAACGAGCTGGCTAAAAAGTAGCTCGTTTTTTGTTTGTTAGTGTAAAGTATAATTTTAACAAAAAAAATAGTTTGCATTGACATTTTTTATAACTCGTGTTATAATGAGAAAAAGGAGTCAATTTATGAAACGGTTTTTAAGCAGTTTACTTTTTTGTTTTTTTATTATATTAAATACGTTATCCTCATCTGCGTGCAGTTATAGTGGTTATAATGGCAAATATGAGCATTTGTTGGTTACCGCATGCGTTAACGTAATGGGAACTCGTGGATATTGGTTTGTTGGACCTAATTTTAAAGATCCAGTTATCATACCGCTTGAAAAAGATGAACAAGGGCGAGAACTTTTTGTATATTGGGAAAATACGGATAGACCGATTAGTATAATAGTTTGTCAGTATAGTGATTCGAAT
>JAZNFS010000006.1:0-7578 GCA_045589175.1 Christensenellaceae bacterium | reverse complement strand
TATACAAAATGCACAAATGATTGAGTAAAAAAAAAGAAAAAATAATTTTTTTACACCTTTTTTTTCTTTGATTTTTTAAAAAGATTATAAAATCGTGAAAGAGCTAAAAATATTAAAAAACCACCGAATAGTTTTGTTTGCAAATCACTTTTTACAAGCTTTACTAAAAAAACTGCGCCAATACTTGAAGCAACCGCGCTTATAACGAGTGGTAATAATCCCTTAGTTTTTATAAGCCCGTTTTTATGATGAATTATAAGCGCGATTATTGCCATTGGAATAAAGCAAATTAAATTTATTGCCTGAGCGTTTTTCTGTGCAATATCGAAAAGAAAAGTTAAAATAGGAATAAGCAATGTTCCGCCCCCCATTCCCATTCCACCAAGTAAACCGCCAACTATTCCTGCAAGTGCCAAATAAAAATAAATCATATGTAAATTTCTTCTACGAGCGTTTACGATATAATCTAAAAAAATGCTAATTTTACTCCAGCAACAAGCATTACAAAAGCAAAAATATAAGCAATAGTTTTATTACTAGTACCGTTTAAAAGAAAAGCGCCTATCGTACCGCCTAAAGTTACCCCACCAGCGCATGAAAGTAAATTATAAAAATCGAGTTTTACGTTAAACATATATATAATTGCGCTAGCAAAACAAATTGGTAACATAACTGCAATTGCGGTTGCTTGCGCCTCTTTTTGCTCAAGAGAATACCCTTTTGTAAGTAGCGGTACTACAACCATACCGCCACCGCCACCAAAAAAGCCGTTAATAAATCCAATTAATAATCCTAAAATTACCGATAAAAAAGTATTTTTATTTTTTTGCATAACCCTAGTTTGAGCAATTTTTATTTTTTTTACTTATATATAAAAAAAAGTATAATAATTAAGCATTTTTTTTGTTATTTTTGAGTGCAAAATCATTGCATTATTATTTGATTTATAGTATAATGTTTAGAGTATTAAACTACGCAAAATTTTATCAAAAGGTGTAATATGAAAAAAATTACCAAGTTTAACTTAAGAACTTTACTAGTACTTGTTTTATCTTTGGCACTTTGCTTCTCTACACTACTATCTGTTGCTTGTGATACACCAGATAGCAGTAGCAGTTCAAGCTCTTCAACCTCAACCAAAGATGAAAAAGTTTACCCAACCGATACTCAAGCCATCACAAACGGCGACTTTGAGTTCTCAACCTTTGAAAACAAAGTTTCAGATTATCCTGACGCTACTTCAATCGGTTGGTCACGCACTTACGATTCAATTGTAGTTTCAGCTGACAGTTCTTCAAAAAGTTCTGGTATTATCAATACCAAAGCTGGCGATGACTATAACACTATGGCTGAAAAACAAGCTTTCCCAAAAGTTCCAGGTGCGGAAGAAGGTACTGAAGTGTACTATAATCCAGGTACTCCATACGATTACGGCTTTGTAACCGAATCTTTTGATTGGGTTGAACCAGCTGAAGGCGAAACTGCTCTTACTAACGACGATGCTTTACCTATGACCGGTAATAAAGTTTTAATGATTAGAAACCTTACTACCAACACTCAAGTTAAAGGTACTGCTCAAAAGTTCACTTCAACTAGTTCGTTAAGTCTTGGAAGAAATGAATATGCTGAACTTTCAGTTTGGGTTAAAACTTATGCTTTAGCTTCTTCGTATGATGTTGATCACGGCGCATACGTTGCAGTTCAAAACACTGTTTCAACCGCTGCTGCTCCATTCATTATTAAAAATATTAATACTAATGGCAACTGGGCTAAATATACTATTTACCTTGAATCATCTGATTTTACAACATCTTCTTTCAAAGTTGTTTTAGGTTTAGGTTTTGGTTCAAAAGCTAACACTACTGAATACGTTGAAGGTTTTGCTTTCTTTGATAACGTTACCTACAAAACAATTTCAAGAGAAGATTACCTAACTGCAACTGAAAGTTTAGCTGAAACTAATCTTTATGAAAATTATGAGTTAAGAGAAGACGCTGTCGTTGCTAATCAAAAAGGTCAATCTTACGAACCTAACACTACTGAAGGTGATGATGCTGATAAGTCGTTTACAAACGTAACATACTCTTTATCACACAGAAAAGAAAAAGCTGTTGCAGGTTACACTTTATTAACCGATTATAGCGTTGAAAACCATGACCACGGCTTCAATGCAAACGGTGAGGTTTCAGTAAAAGCAGTTAGTGAATTAGGACTTGAAGAGGCAGAACAAAATCCTGCCGTTACAGGTAGCGTTCTTTATATCAATCACGCTAATCCAACAAGCACAAGCGTTAGTTCAAAAGTTTTAGAACTTGCAAGTGAATCATACGTTCAACTTACTTTCTGGGTTAAAGTTCACACTCAATATCCTAACGATACAGGCTTAACAATAACAGTTAAAGATTTAGGAACAGGCATCGAAGTTGAGGATAGCACTGCTACTGCAATCGCTTCAAACGTTAAAACTGATGAATACGAAAACGAAGATTACGGCAACTGGTGTCAATACGTTATTTACCTTTCTAACACCGCTGATAACAACACAAGAAACTTCGTTATTACCTTTGATTTTGGTACTACAGTTGAAACTATTACTAACGGTGAATTTGAATTAACTCAAGGTTATGCAATTATTTCTGAATTTAGCACTTATGAGTTAACTAAAGAAGAATATGCAATTGCCGACGTTACAAAATATACTTATGCTAAGAAAGTATCTCTTTCACACGACTTACCTAACGGTTCAGCTAATGATAGCACAGACGAAAGTTACACTTTTACTTACGGTTCTAACGATGAATATGCTGTTTCAAATGGTAATGTTGCAACAAACGTTATAGGATATACCGGCGTTGTTGGTAACTCTAAATTCGTTGGTGGTAGCAACGATACTCTTCATTCTGCAGAAGGCGTAAAAGCCGGTGTTGTTAATAGCGAAAAATACAGCTTACCTGCAAGTCTTGGCGCGGAAGGTGAAAACGCGTTCGTTCAACCTCTTATGATTAATAGAGTTGCTAACGCTCCAACCTTTGGTTACGTTGGCTCAAACGCTAAAATTGCTGCTGGTACTTCTGCACTTATCACCGTTAAGGTTTACGTAGAAGGCAATGCAACTGCTTATATTTATCTTGCAAGCACCGATCCACTAGGCTTGGATATTGAAACTGGCGATACTAACAAATTTAAAGTTTTAGACGTTAACGCAACAGGCGATAACGAAAGTGCTCTTAACCATTCATTCGTTATTTCAGTTTCTGCTGAAGATATGAAAGCAGACTATATGGAAAACGGCTGGTTAACAGTTAGATTCCTTATCGTTGCAGGAAATGAAGATATTTCTTACAGACCAGAATTCTGGAACGGCTCAAGAGACGGTAGCACCTCTGCCGAAGGTACAGTTTACTTCGATTCATACGCTGTTTCTACTGTTAAATCAGTTAGAGATTTACAAGAAGAAATTAAAGCTGATTACAATCTAGAAGTTGAAGGAGTTAAATTCACTCGCGTTCCTACAGCTGTAAAATATACAGATGATGATGGTGAAGAAGCTACTAGATATATTAAATATGATGAAAAAGAAGTTCTTTGGATTTACAACGAATGTAAAACTCAAATTATTGATTTAACAACAGTTTACACAGTAAACGAAGAAGATAGAACTACAACTGATAGCGAAGATACAGAAGTTGAAGATAGCACTTCAAGCGAAAGCACAGCTCCAGAAACTTCATTCAGCGCTGCGCTACAAATCACTTCAATCATTGTTGCTTCTGTTTTAATCGCTGCCCTAATCGCTGTTCTTGTTAGAATGTTAGTTAAGAAACATCGCAAGAATAAAGGCGCTTCTGCTTCTTACTACAATAGAGATAGCAGAGAAAGAGCAGGTCTTGCAATCGAAGCTAAGAAAGCAAGATTAGCTGCAAAAGAAAGCGACACAGTTGAAGGAATAGAAGAATCTATCCCTTACGACTACGACAATATGGAAAACAATATTGAACAAGAAGTAAGCGAAGAAACTTCTGAAGAAGGCGAAGTTGAAGAATCATCTCCTGAAACTCAAGATGAAAATGCTGAAACTACTGAAGAAAAAACTCCAGTTGAAGGCGAAAACAACGGCGAAAATAACTAATAAACAGTTATAACTTAAAACAAAAAGACCTACTCTTGTAGTAGGTCTTTATTTTTTTATAATATAAAAAAGGAATACTCAATTGAAATAATGCTAATTTAAAAGCTTAAATGCTTTTAATAAGTCATTTCAAAAGTATTCCTTTTATTTTAATTTTTTATTTCCTTTAAAATATCGATAGGCTGATAATCTTCTATTAAAAGCGAAATATAATCTGCCCCACGCTGAACAAGTATTTCCTCGGGTGAAAGATTTGTATCAAGGTGTTTAAATGCAATAAACGCTAGCGGATGCTTTTTTATTATGGAAGCAACTGCCTTTCTATCGTGGCTGTATTCTTCATATAAATTTTTAGCAAATTTTGCAATTTGATCGGCACGATAAACAAGTTCGCTAAATTTATATTCGTAATATTTTATAGCAGGCATAAATTCCGCACGTTCAGCGATTATAGCCTCTAATTTTTCAGGATTTAAAATAAGCATTTCTATACAAGTTTTTTTAGAAAGTTCTTGCATAGTTGAAAGATGGTGCATGGCAACGTAATCAAGCGATTTAATTTTTACACGATTGTAGTTTTTATCAACTACAACGAAACCTTCGTTTGAAATTTGCTCTTTATTATCTTTGTTTAACTCGCTTGCCGCGGTTATACAATCATCAAGGCTTGAAAGCGAATATTTTTTAGGCTTTATAATACCTATGTCACACTCAAATTCTTCCCCTGTAAGGTTGCTACGAGTTCCTAAGTGGTAAAGCATACGCTCTTTATATTCGATTACAACTTTAGTTTCGGGGCTTACAAGTTCAAAAATATAAGTACAATTCTTATTGAGATTGTCAAAAGGAATTTGATTATAATTTAGCGTTTTTTTAATAACGCTGTCGTAAGTTAATCCAGGATAACCGTCAACGCCGGCAAGCTCTGCACGTATAGTTTTATTAGTAGAAAACTGCCATTTTTGATTTTGCTTGTCATACCAAAGTTTAATTATTGAACCATCAACTTTTTCTAAAACTTTTGCACTATTCCAGTCTATTTTATCGGCATACCCCTCGGTATAATTGCCAAATTTTCTAAACGGCCAGCAAACAACTTCAAGTTTTTCAACGTCGATAATTATGCCTCGTGCTTCTTGAACGATTGGATTGTAAAAATCAGCAACGATTGCATAATTAAATATTGCTAATTTTTGATCGCGACGCACCTTTACTTCGTAGTCTTTTTTTAATTTTTCTTCCCAATCGACCTTATTTTCATTTATAAATTTACATATATGTGAGTTTAAATTCATAGTCACCTCAATGAGCTAACCTGTCACAGCTGTTTAAATCTAATAAATCGGCAAAAAACTGCTCGCCAAAAAGATTTTTATCCTTTTGTTTTGCTTTATCGCTATTTTTCCAAACGGTTAAAGGTCGCATATGACAGTTTATTAAGTTTGTTATGTATAATATTTTGTTAAATTGCTCTTTTGTTAGCTCCTTATTAGAGCAACTTTCGGTTAAAAATAGGTATGCGCTATATCCCTCGTGCCCATAAAAATGTGCTATTTCGGTTTTTTCGCCCCTAAAATTTTCAAATTTTTTAGTGTAATACTTTCCTATATCGTGATATTTTAAGGCAATTTGAACCTCACTACTAAAATTATTTTTAACGGCTAAGTCATACGCCATATTTATATGACCATCTAACGTTAAAGTATGATGAGGATTATCTTGCGAAAAACCCTTAATTAAATTGAAATCAAATTCGTAAGGAATATCGCAAGTTATAGGTATTATTTCATCCCACCCTTCAAAATAACTTGGACATTCAAAATTGCAAAACATTTTATACATTGCATCATACGGTAAACGAGCATACCCTTCACGCGAATTATTACGGCGTAAACATTCTTCAATAGGCGTTATAAATAAAATACATTTTTTAACGCAATTAATTTTATATAATGCTTTTTTAAAATTAATTCTGCGCTTGCGCCCTAAATTCGTAGCATCGAAAACAACCGAAACACCGTGACTTAATGCTTCAATCGCTTGCATTTTTATATTATCAAACACAAATGCGTTCAAATTTGTGTTACTTGGTAGTTTTAACTTTCCACTTTCAATTTGTTTAACAAAGTTATCGCGAACAACGTCGGATGAAAGAATTTTATAACCTTGGGCAGTATAATTAGCGCAATAGGTACTTTTTCCACTACCCGGTAAACCAACTAAAATTATAAATTCAACTGTTTTTTGCATATATTGCCCTCCTTTATAAAATAATTTCAATTACTATATTACTTATTATAAATACAATTTTGTTTTTTGTCAAACAATTTTTAACGTTTTATATAAGAAAAATCCTTTATGATTAAAGGATTTTTTGCATAATTTGTGTTGTTTTTTGTAATGATAACTGAGTTATTTGCACTCCGTTTTCACTTGGAAGCGAAAAAATTATCATATTATTTGTATTCTTTTTATCTTTAAGCATAAAAGGGATTAATTCGTTTGCGCTAACTTGTACGTTTACCGATAAAAACTTGTTTACCAAATTTAAAATAGAATTTAAACGCGATGAAGATATAATTGAAAGCTCTTTTGCTATCTTACTTTCAATAATTAATCCAAAAGCAACCGCTTTTGCGTGGTTTATTTGATAGTTAGAACTACTTTCAACAGCATGCGCTATTGTATGACCTAAATTTAAAATTTTACGTTTATTTTGATCGAACTCATCTGTTTTTACAACTTCACTTTTAATTGTTAAGCAATAACGTAAAATATCGGCTAAATTATTGCGTACGTCGTTATTTGACTTAAAATTAATTAGTTTTGAATAAAAATCTTTGTCAATAACGGCGTATTTTACAATTTCACTTAATCCATCGCTAATAAGCTCATCAGTTAAATTATATAAAAAATCACAATCGATAATAACGGCAAACGGTTGATAAAAAGTGCCCCAAAAGTTTTTAATACCATTAATATCAATAGCAGTTTTTCCGCCTACGCAAGCGTCACAAGCGCAAAGCAAGGTTGTTGGAATATTTATATACTTAATTCCGCGCATATAAACGCTTGCAACGAAAGCACCTAAATCACAAACCGTACCACCACCAACGTTAATTAAAATATCATTGCGTGAAATTGAGTTTTCGCTTAGAAAATTGGTAAGAGCTAAAGCATTTTCAAGGTTTTTATTATTTTCGCCGTCGCTTAAATAAAAGGTATAACAGTCAATTTTATTTTTCAAAAACTCGCCCAAAATAGTTTGAACGTATTTTTTTACTGTGGGGCTAGCGACTAAAACTACCTTTTTTGCTGAAAAATCAAATAGTTTTGATAAAAGTAAAGAACTTTTAAAATATATGGTTGAATTTGGTATTATATTGATATCGTTCATCAGCTAAACCATCCTATTGTGCGCTTGCACCCTTTTTAAATACGAAAAGTTT
>JAZNFS010000005.1:0-25784 GCA_045589175.1 Christensenellaceae bacterium | reverse complement strand
GGCGTAGTAAACAGCGTATTCCCAGAAACTGTAGAAAACGAACTAGTAAACGTAATCTTTGCTGAAATCAACAGACTATACTCAAGCTCAACAATTGCAAGCTTTGTAAAAGATAGTATCAACTTATACTTCAATGAGGTAGTAACAAGTCTATCTAATATTGCAGTAGAAGCAATACCAAATGATTACGCAGATGGAATCGTAGCAAGTGTAGCAAGCTTAATCAACACCCTATTTGGTGGCAGATTAAAAGGTATTGGTTACCGTGATACGCAAACGATTGTAAAAGTAGCGGAAGCAGTTAAGGGCGTAGTAAACAGCGTATTCCCAAAAACTGTAGGAAACAACGTAGTTAATGCAATCTTTGATGAAGAAATTGAAGCTTTATATAAAGATAGCAAGTTAGTAGATATTGCTGATACTACTATGAACTTAGAATTAGCTAACGTAATAGCAAGTGCAGTAAACGTAACATTAGAAGCAATTCCTGGCAATGATACTTTGGCTGAGGAAATCGTAAGCGACGTTGCTAACTTAGTTACAGTAGTATTCGGTGGTAAGTTAAAACAAATAGGATACCACGGAAATGAAAAAGTAACCGAAGTTTCTAAGGCATTACGCGCAGTGGTATATAACTTCGTAGAAGAAGAAACACTAGCAGATACAATAGTAAACGCAGTATTTACAGAAATCGACGAACTATATGCAAATTCAACTATCAATACGTTTGTTACAGACAGCAAAGAATTAACTATCAATGAAGTAATTACAAGCGTAGCGGATATAGTAATTGCAATAGTACCAGATTACGAAAGCATCATAAGAGACGTTGAAGGACTTGCAAACGTATTAGTAGAAGGTAAGGTAATAGCACCTGACTTTAACGATGACGTAACCGTAGTAGAAGTAGCAACAGTAGTTGAAGGTATTTTAACTAACTTCGTAGAAGGCAACTTAGTAACAGTAATCTTTGATGAAATTGAAACATTATACAAAGAAAGCAAGTTAGTAGAAATTGCTGACACTACTATGAACTTAGAATTATCTAACGTAATAGCAAGCGTAGTAAACGTAACAGTAGAAGCAATTCCTGGCAATGATACTTTGGCTGAGGGAATCGTAAGCGACGTTGCTAACGTAGTAACTACTATCGTTACTGGTAAACTTAACAAAATTGGTATTAAAGATTCTTCAATTAGCGACGTGGCAGATGCTGTTCACGCAGTAGTAGATAACTTCGCAGAGGGTAACACTATAGTGGATGCAGTATTTGCTGAAATTAAAGAATTATACGCTGGTTCAACAATTACAGGTTTTGTAAGCGCTAGCCAAGCAATAGAAGTTGACGTTCTAATTGAAAGCCTTGCTGATATAGTAAATGCAGTAGAAGCACTTGGCGAAAAAGAAAAACTTACAACAGTAATAGAAGCAAAAGCTCTACTTCAATACTTGTTAGAAGGTAAATTAACATCAATCACAATCAATAAAGAAGCAACGTTAGGTGAAACTATTAGCCTTGTAAGCGATATTGCAACAAATTACTTACAATTTGTTGAAATAGTTGTAATTACAGAAGAAATAGCTAAGTTAACTGAAAACGTTAAATTCACTGCTTTAGTTGAAGGCTTAACTGAAATTAAGGTAGCTAGTGCGTTAAGTTCAATCAATGAAATAATCGTACACGCATTCAGATTTAACAATCCAGTACTTAACGAAGCATTTACACAACTTAAAGTATTGTATGCAGACAGCGCGTTTGCAACAATAGGCGAAACAACGTTAAATATTGAATTATTATCAATAGTTGGCGCAGTAAAACAAGTTACCGGAAAGGTAGAAGGATTAAATGACAAAATAGCAAGAGTTTACTCAATTGCGGAAGCTGTATTAAGCGGAACTATCGGGGATCCTCATGTTGCAACAGTTACTTTATGGTCGATGTTGCTTCCTGGTGAACAAGCGATGGTAATAGTTGTAGCTGCCGGTGTGGGAGCAACGTTATACTTCGCAGCAAACGATACGTTAGTTGACTTAGTAAGCACATTAATCGGTAAAGAAGACGCAATTTGGGCAGACGTAATCGGCTCAGCTTTAGGATATAGCTTAAACGGTGAACATTACGAAATTAACGGTGAAGTTAATAGCTTAATGGATATCTTCTTAGCATCTAAAGTAAGCGAAACTTTAACTACCGGATACGACTTCTTAGGTAACTTAGGCGATCATATTACGATAGGCAACTTGTTCACAATTAGTACTGTTGTTTCTGACGTAATAGAGGCAAAAGATCCTGAAACTAACGATTTAATTAAGAAATCGTATAGAGAATGGACTATGAACAACGAACTTACAGCTGTTGTTGACGTTCTATTCAATATTTCATTAAACGATATTCTTAACAATAAGGATAGATTCGGTGAATATATCGTAGAACAAGTAAGCGAATTTAGATTAGCAGACCTTGGCTTAGGTTGGGTTGTAAATAATCTTGACACGATGCTTCCTGAAGACGCGAAAGGTAGTTTTGTAACTCACGGCTCTAGAAATGCTGAAAGCGGAGCTTGGACGTTTGAAGGTGCATACGAAAGATTACTAAACGTAGTATTTAATAATAAGTTAGGTAGCATAATTAACGCAGTTAAAGGAAATATTCTTGGTGCATTAATTGCCGACTCGATTTCATTATTAACCATAGGTGATATTTTAGGCGAAACGTTATACGTTAAGTCACAAGCAACTAACGCTGAACAACCTTCTAATAACGAGGTTGACGCTTACTATGACGAAACAATCGGTAAGTGGAAGTCAACTAAGAAGTATGCTAACGTTATTGAAAAACTTTGCAACATTAACCTATACAACTTTGTAATAGGTCTTAAGACTGAAAACGTTAAATATCTTGCAAAGGATGAAGCGTTAGGTACTGTAAGAGTTGGTGAATTCTTAGATAACGGATACAACGTATACGATGAAGCAACTGGTAAATGGTCGAATAAAGATAAAGAAACTATGTTTGCCAATAACTTTATGGGTCATATAGTAGAAAGAGCTTACAACATTAAGATTTCTGAAATCTTAGGAACAAGCTTTAACCCTATGACTTTAATTGAAGAATTGCACGTAGGTGAATTATTAGGCTATACTTGTGGCGAAGATCACGTAGAGGGACACGTACACGATAACGAATGTATTTGGTACGAAAAGACTCAAGTTTACGTTGACGGTGTAGGCGAACAAATCGCATACTTAGCAAAAGATCCTGTTTATGAAGCTCTTGCCGTTCATTCGGTAACCGACTTTACAGACGGTACGTACGACTTAGCTGCAGAATTAGGCACTATGACCGTAGGTTCTTTAATGGGTTATGCTGAAGTTGTTGATGAACTTGATCCAACTAAGGTTAACTACTATGAATATAAGAAATTAGGTAGCCTATTCGTTGTTAATATTGATGAAAATGGTTTTGCAACTAAGATTATTAACAGGGATGCTCCAGTTGATAAGTTAACTCATGCAATCGCAGATATATCTGTTAACGATATGCTTGAAGGTAACGGTGTTGAAGCGATTATGGCTGAACTTGAAACTCTATACCTTGGCGATATCTTCCAATTCACAAAGAAAGAAGATGGATTCTGGTATAACGGAGAAACAAAGCAAGACGGCATAATGGGTAAACTTTGCGATTATACCTTAGGTGCTATCAAGAACGACTTCGAGTCAATTGTAAAAGACTTTAAGGTTAGCGACGTTATCGACGTAAGTGGTTCTGCAATACTTGAATTGCTTGCCGATAAGAAGATTAGCGAACTTACAACCGCTATAAACGACTTATACGTTGGTGAACTTCTTGGATATGAAAGAGTTGCTCAAACTAACGAACACGGATATGCTAAGTACGAAACTGCAAACGGTGTAGTTTACTACTACGACGCAGAAAACAGTGCATGGTATAACGAACAAGGTGATAGTGCTAACGTAAGCGAATTGAAGTTATACGCAAGCCATACTTGGTTCAAAGATACTAACGGTGACGGCGAACTAAGCGTTGGAGAAGAAACTGCAAACGGTGTAATCGGTATAATGGTTAACTTCACTATTGGTGAAATGACTGCAAGCGACTTTAACAGTAGAATAAGCAATTCTGTTAACGAACAAAAACTTGGTGATATAATTACTATTGATTCAAGTTCAGTTCTATTAAATAGTCTTGCTGATACTAAGATTAAGAATTTAGGTACTGCAATCAACGACTTGAAGTTAGGACAAGTAATTACTATTAATGATCAATCATCATCAGTATTAAAATTATTAGCTAACACTTCAATCTCTAACCTTTCAACTGAAATGAACACCTTAACTATCGGCTCGATTATGGGTTACACTAACGACGCTACAAACGGTTGGTATCAAGACGCTGATAACGACGGAGTTTACGATACTGGCGAAGTAAAAGCAGACGAATTAATGAGCGTTATTATGAAGTACACCGTAGGCAATATGTCAGACGGAACGTTTGCAAATAATATTAATAGCGACATTAAGAACGTTAAGATTAGCTACTTCTTAAATAGAAACGATTGCTCAATCTTCAAACTATTTAGCGAAGAAGAATTTAACAACTTAACGTTAAATAACTTATCTGCAAACTTAACTACAAAGATGGATGCTAACACTATGAAGGTACAAGATCTTGTAACTCTTGGTATGATAAGCAGTGAACAACTTACTGCTGAACGTCAAGCAACTCTTGCATTACGTTGCGGTAAGCCATTTGAACAAATCACGGTAACTGAATTATTCAATGCGTTATTCGCTTTATTAGATCAAATTTGATAACTGGTATAAAACAGTTGACAAACAAAACTAAAAGTGTTATACTTGCCTTTGGTATTTAACCACCAAAGGTGAGTAAACACTAAAAATTACAGATAATCACGGTTAATCCGTTATTATATAGCTGAAAAGCTAACCTTGCTTGCGGGGAGTGTAAAACGATGAAAACGCAAGCCGATTAAGACCAGGAGGTAAAAAATCATGACAAAGTACGAAATGCTTTACATTCTTTCTACTAAGTTAGAAGATGAGGCGAAGGAAGCAGTTATTGCTAAATTCCAATCAATTGTAACAGCAGCAGGTGGTACGGTTGAATCAGTTGATAAGTGGGGCGTTAGAAAGCTTGCTTACGATATTAACTACCAATCTGAAGGCTACTATGTTCTTATGACGTTCGAATGTGCTTCAAGCGTAATTGCTGAAATTACACGTGTTGCAAACATTACTGAAGGTATGTTAAGACAACTAGTAATAAAAAAAGATTAATTTTTAATTAACTATTTAGTTACTAAAGGGCTTTAGGCCTAACAAAAACACGAGAGGAAAAAAGATGAATAAAGTATATCTTATAGGTAATTTAACCCGTGACCCAGAACTTTCTGAAACCCCAAACGGAATATCACTTTGCCGTTTTTCAATTGCGGTAAACCGTAACTATTCAACAAGTGACGGTGAACGCCAAACTGACTTTTTTAACATTACTGTTTGGAGAACACAAGCTGAAAACTGCGGTAGATATTTAAAGAAGGGTAGTAAAGTAGCCATTGTGGGTAGCTTACAAAACCGTTCTTATGAAGATAAAGATGGTAATAAGCGTAGCGTAATCGATATCGTTGCAAACGAGGTAGAATTCCTATCATCGAAAGCTTCTGGGGATGGACAAGAAGAAGAAATTCGTCCTATTAAGTCAGGTTCAAAAAAGGCTGAACTTGAAATGATGGCTGACGATGATCAACTTCCATTCTAATCCTAACTAACAACCTTCACTTGCAGACCCGCAAGAAAGTTGTGGGTGAGTTTTTGTGCGCAAAAATGCAAGGAAAAGTAAAAATGCGCGCGTTTATGCCTTAGGGCACGTTTATAAATATCATAAGGAGAATAATCATGGAAGATAACAACGTAAATGTTTCTGCTCCAGCACAAGAAAGTGCTCCAGTTGCAGCACCAGCTAAAAAACCTTTCAAAAGAGTAAATAAGAAAAAAGTTTGCCAATTCTGCGTTGATAAAGTAAATGCTATCGACTATAAGGAAGTTGGTAAATTAAGAAAATACGTTACTGAAAAGGGTAAAATGTTACCAAGACGTATGACTGGCGTTTGCGCTAAGCACCAAAGAATGCTTGCTGAAGCTGTTAAAAGAGCAAGAATAGTTGCATTATTACCATTCAAGGGTGAATAATTTGCAACTTGTAACCTTTTAAGGTTTCACTTATTTAATATAAAATAAGATCGCTTTTTACTAAGTGGTCTTTTTTATTTAACTGCGAAAACAATATCGTTTTTAAAACTTTTGACGACATAGAGAATTCTTGTTTAATCAAATAAAGTAAAGGTATAATAAAATGTTAATTGCAATTATAGGCGAAAACTGTGTTGGTAAATCAACGCTTGCAAATAGAATAAATCAAAAATTGAAGGGTAAAATTTATTCAGGTAAAGATTATTTAAGGTTAGAGAAAAGCCCTGATTTAGCACAAGAAAAGTTTAAGTTATTGCTTAATGATGCGGTAAATGGGGATAACTTAATTTATATTATCACCGAAAAGGAGCATTTAAGCCTACTTCCCGAAAACTGTTTTAAAATAGTTTTAACAGCAGAAATTGAGGTTATAAAAGAGCGTTTTTCAAAACGCATGCGTGGAAATTTACCTTTTGCTGTTGAAAAAATGATAGAATCAAAACACGGAACGTATGATAATTTACCTTGTAACCTTAAGTTAAACGATGGTTACGATATTAACGTTGTTTACAAAAATATAAACCTATAATTAAATCCCCACTAAAAGATTAAACTCTTAGTGGGGAATATTTTTTAGGCCATATATGTCGATAATGAGCATATAGCCTATTTTTTGGCATTTATTAATAAAAAAATATATTATTTTTTTGAATAAAACTATTTACTTTTTAAAAATTTATGTTACAATATATATACAACCTAAATAGGGAGGCTTTGTATGAGCAAAATTATAACTATAAGCCGTCAGTACGGTAGCGGTGGTAGAACGATAGGTAGAATGGTTGCCGAAAAATTAGGCATACCTTGTTACGACCAAGAAATAATTACCCAAATTGCCGAAAAGTCGGGATTTTGTGAAGAATATATTCGCGAAAAGGGTGAGTACACTAATACAAGTAGTAACTTTTTCAATGCTATCGGTATAGGATATTTAAGCGGTCTTTCTTTACAAGATAGGCTTTGGATAGAACAAGAAAAGGTTATTATCGAGCTTGCCGAAAAGGGCGATTGCGTTATAGTTGGTAGATGCGCCGATTTTATTTTGCAAGATAGGTTTGAATGTATTAAGGTTTTTGTTCATACGAGTATGAAAAACCGTATTGATAGAATTATAAAATACTATAACGAAAACGAAGTGCCAACCGAACGGTCTTTAGAGGCTAAAGATAAGCGCCGCAGGGCATACTATCAATATTATACCGACGTAGAATGGGGCTTAGCTAAAAATTATCACCTATGTTTAGATAGCGGTGAACTTGGCGTTGAAAATTGTGCCGATATTATTGCAAACGTTTACAAAAGTAAATAATATAACAAAAACTCGACTTTTTTATGGTCGAGTTTAATAAATTTGAAAAAATGCAAACTTACATGAGAGTGTTTACTCATTTTTATTAGGTTTAATTTCGCGATGATCGGAGTTTTCGAATTTTCGTGTATTAACTTCGGTTGGCGCACTTTTATAGTTTTGGTATATTTATTGTTAAGCGAAATCAAGAAATTATTAACGCAATTGATTACTGTGTTTTTTATTGTAACCAAAACTATTCTGCCTAAAAAAGAAAAGGTAAACGATATATTGCTTTATCAACGCAAAAGCAGTACAAAGATTTCTTACGAATATGCTAAGAAAAAGAAAAAAACAAATTATTAACTTAGGAACTTTTATCGAAGCAGATTAAAAACAAAAGCGCACTATACTTTTTGTAGGTGCGCTTTTAAAGTGATAATTTAATTTGCAAAAACAATACAAATTACCGCATTTATAACCTTATAGGCATACTTTTGTTAAAAATACGGTGCTATATCATAAACAGTAATTTTTATATACTTTGCTTAATTAAAGTTTATCGGTAGGCTTTTTTAACAAACTAACGTAGCGGTTGTGATTATTGATGAGTTCAATTATATCGTAATTTTTATCTTTACTAATATTTTTTGAAATGGGCTTACTGTTTTTAAGTTCAATAATCGTTTTCGTTGGTTTTTGTGCTTTTAACCCAAGTATTTGATTTTTTTGTTTTTCAAGCGCGCTAAATGGATTGTAGCTTTTTGCAAAACTGCCAGATAAAGGGTTTTCGTTTTGTGTTTGAGCTAAAGGGGGAGGGGAGTTTTGTAAATTTTTCTCGTTGCTTGGTTGATTATTGTTTTTTCCGTTTTGCTTTTGCGGAGAGGCAAATTTTGCTATCAACTCCCAAATACCTTTATTTTCCATAAATATATTACCTTATTTTTTAGCTTTTAATATATTTATATTAATATTCTTAACTTAATAGAATTTTTTGCTTAAAAATGTTTGATTATTTTATTAATTTGTTATATAATATACAAGAATATAATTGCGGATATAATCGCAAATTTAATTTTTTATGGCCAAAGGAGCACATGAATGAAAAAGATTATTATCTTAATCGTTGCAACCGTATTATGCTTATGCACTTTATTTGCAGGATGCGGTGAGTCAACTGGTTACAAAAACACAGTTACTTCTGCTTCATTTGAAGGGGAAGTTTCTTCAAACGGCGGTTTTGCAGTAGTAAAAGGTGACTACGTTTATTATATAAACGGTGTTGAAGTTAATACTGCCGACAATACTTACGGCAAGGTTGTTACAGGCGCTTTAGTAAGAACTAAAGTTGCTGATTTAGGTAGCGCTAACGCTGCAGCTGAAATGGTTGTTCCTGCACTTTTCGTTACGGGAAGCTATAAGGCTGGTTTCTATATTTACGGTGACAGCATTTATTACGCATCTCCAAGAAGCGAAAAGAATAAAGAAGGCGTTATTGAAAACAGTAAGCTTGATTTCTTTAAAACATCTTTCGATGGTAAGAAGGCTGTAAACTTAGTAACTGTAGACGATAACACTACTAATTTCCGTTTTGTTCAAGTTGGAAATACAGTTTATTTAGTTTTAGAAACAGTTAACGAAGATAACGAAAAGGTTTTAAAAGTTATAAACACTACTGATACTAAGGCTGAACCATATGAAACTGAAAAGCTTGAATCTGTAATCTTTAACGACGAACAATCTGCTGAAGTTTATTTTACAAGAGTTAAACATAATGAAGAACTTGAAAAAGATGAAGCTTATAACGAAATTTATCGTTTAGTTTTAGGCTCTACTATTGAAGAAAAATTAGTTCTTTCTGGTAAAGGTTCATACGGAGATGAAGCTACTACTTCAAGTTTTGGCATTCAAGGCGCTAAGTTTACTTTAGTAAAAGATTTACAAAACGCTGTAATCGTTAAGGTTGACTACGTTGAAACTGACGTTGCTACGATAGCTCACTACTACGCACTTGAAAAAGAAGGTTATGCTTTTGAAAGAATTAACAACGGTACTACAACTGCATCTAGCATTTTTACCGAAACTTCTTTATACACTTACGATGCTACAAACAATAGCGTATCAATCGTTTATTTAGATGCTTCTTTAGGTTTGATGAAGTATGAATATAGCGAAGCAAATAAAGAAGCAAACAAGGTTAACGATTACCGTACTCGTTTATTCTACGATAAAGATTTAGTTGGTTATACAGTAAGATTTTGGAATAACGGTTATTTATATTTAACTGATTCAAACAACTATTATTACAGAGTTAACTACGCAACTCCTGCTAAAGTAGAACAAATCACTTGCCTTGCTTCTTCAACAAGCTGGTATCAACCAGAAATCATTGGCGATTATTTGTTAACCGTTTATACTGCTTCACCATATAGTTCAATGGTGTTTGCAAGAAAGAACGAAGCCTTTGAAAAAGATGAAGAAAGCGATAAATATTTAGAAATTGAAGCTATTCAAAAAGCAGATATTCCATCTATTGAAAACAACTTAAAACTTCGTTTAGGTATTGCTAGTGAAGCTATAACTAAAAGTATTCACGTTTATTATAAAGATACTTTTGGTAAAAACGCTTACGTAGAACATTTTGGCGAAGAAAAATATAATGAATACTTTGGCGAAAAGAAATAATCAATATATAAATGTAAAAGCTCTACAAAAAGTAGGGCTTTTTTGTTTTTGTTTAAAAGCCGTTATTTTAGTGATATTTTAAAGTTAACCAAATTATTTAACAAATTGTAATCTTAAAAAGTGTAAAAGTGGCGTTAATGAGCATCGAGGTGGCTTTTTTTGTGAAAAAATAATAAAATTTTAATGATTTTTAGAAATTTTTTTTGGATTATACTTGATTATTATGAAAATATATAGTATAATAGTTACATAAAAGGATTAAGCAGGGTTATTTTTTGTTTTTTTTTAGCATAAAAATACTGCAAATAAGTCCAAGAGAGGTAGATTATGAAATTCTGGTTTGGTAGCGACGGAAAAAGCACCGGCGGAAAAAGATTTTTTGCAAGAGTTGAAGAGGTTATGGTTGATAAAGACGGTAAGCCCGTTTATAAGCCAACCCCTGCACAAGTAATTGAACCTAAAGCACCTGAAGCACCTGTTGCTCCAGAAGCTCCAGCTGTTCCTGTAGAACCAGCAGTAGCTTCAGCACCAGTGGCTAAAGACGATGTTGCTCTTGCTACAGCTTTATCTGAAGTTCTTTCTAAGGTTGACGTTATTATTGACCTTTTATCACGTCAAGCTCCACCTCAGATTATTATAAGAGAGGTTGTTGCTGGTCCTTCGGTTGTTGAATCTGTGCCTGCACAAGAAGCACCTGTTCAAGAAGTTCTTGCAGAAGTTGCTCCTGCACAAGAAACCGTAGCGGCTGAAGAAGCGCCTGTTGAAGAAGAAGTTGCGGCAACCGTAGCAGAAGTTCCTGTAGAAGAAGTTCTTCCTGTTGTTTTAGCTTCAGCTGAAGAAGAAACACCTGCTCAAGAACCTGCTGTAGTAGAAGGCGAAGTTGCTAAAGCTCCTGCAGTAAGAAGCCGTTCATTTGCAGAAAAGATGCGCGATGCCGATGAAATTCTACAAGATAGATACGACGAACTTAAAAACTACGCTTTACGCTTTAGAAAGCTTAAATCAAGAATTTCTAAAAAGTTCGATAGTATTAACCAAGGTAGATTCCAATTCGTTAAATTATCTGTTGCAGGTAAAACTTTAAAGCTTTACTTAAATATGGATATTAATACTACCGATCCTAAGTTCCACTGTAAAGATATGTCTGACAAGAAGACTTACGTTACTGTACCTACTATGCTTCGTATTAAATCGGGTAGAGCGGTTAAGTATGCAAAGATATTAATCGATCAATGTGCTGAACAATACGGTATGCTTGAAAGAAGAAAACCTTTCGTTGTTGACGCTATGCAACTCATCGAAGAATCTTTAGCAGGTAAAGAACCTGTTGATGCTGACGTTGATAGTGACGACGTAGTTTCTACCGATGCAGAATAATCTTTTACGAAAGACGAATTAAATAAATTACAAAAGATAAATTAAACGAGTTCTTCTTTCCGAAGAATTCGTTTTATTTTAGTTTTACCACAAAAAATTTCTTTATATAATTATGAATATTGCAGGACTTCAAAAACTTACATTGCTGGACTTTCCGGGTTATACGGCTTGCACCGTTTTTACAAGTGGTTGTAATTTCCGTTGTCCATTTTGCCATAATTCCGATTTGTTAACTAAGCAGGATAATATAATGGATGAAAACGCATTTTTTGACTTTTTAAATGCGAGAAAGGGCAAGCTCGACGGGGTTTGCATTAGCGGTGGCGAACCTCTTTTACAGCCCGATTTAACTGAATTTATTAAAAAAATTCGCGAGCTTGGTTTTTTAGTTAAGATAGATACTAACGGAAGCAACTTTGAAAAGTTAAAAAATATTTTAAACCAAAATTTAGTAGATTACGTTGCTATGGATATTAAAAATACTCCCGAAAAGTATGCGTATTCATGTGGGATGAGCGTTGACGTTAACAGTGTAAAAAAAAGCGTTGATTTGATAAAAAATAGCGGTATTAGGCACGAATTTAGAACGACGGTAGTAAAAGAACTTAACGATATTCAAGATTTTAAACAAATAGCAAGATGGCTTGAAGGGTGCGATGGATATTACTTGCAAAGTTACCGCGAATCCGAAAAAGTTTTAAGGCCTATATATACTGCTTACACTCAAGAGGAAATGAAAAATATTTTATTTTTGGTTAAAGAAAGCGGTTTAGAAAGGGTTTATTTAAGAGGTATTTAAAATGAAAGAAAATAAAAAAGTAGCGGTTTTTATTGATGCCGAAAACATATCCGCGCGTTTTGCCGATAAAATTTTTGCCGAAGCTTCTACTTACGGTGACGTTATTATCCGTAGAGTTTACGCCGATTGGTCAAGCTCCAACGTGCAAGCATGGAAGGAAGTAGTTAATAGACATTCACTACTTGCCGAACAACAATTTTCTGCCGTTAAAGGCAAAAATTCGGGCGATATTTCTCTTATAATTAACGCAATGATAGTTCTTTTTGAACGCGACGTCGACGTTTTTTGTTTAGCGTCTTCAGATAGCGATTTTACAAGGCTTGTACAAGTTCTTCGAGAGAGAGAAAAGGCTGTCGTTGGACTTGGGCTTAAGCAAACGGCACAGGCATTCGTGAACGCTTTTTCTGAATTTATTTATCTAGATAGCGATCCGTTAAAGGACAGACAAACTCATGAGCGTACAAGTTCTAAACTCTCGGTTATTGATTTACCTGAAGATAGACTTAACGCTCTTAAAGAGGTTATTGATAAGCTTATTGAAGAGGACGGATGGGCGTTATTTGCAAGAATTGCAACCGAAATGAAAAATAAGTTTTCGGATTTCGTGCCACGAAACTATAACTGTCGTTCACTTAAAGAATTTATGATTAAAGCAAAGCCTTTACTTTCATCCTACGAAATTCAAACAGATAGCGACGGAACTACTATGTTTTTAATTCCTGCTCCAGTTTGCGAATGTATAAAGTCTAAAACCGAGCAAGAAACTGTTAAAAAAGAAAAATCTTTAGATGATAAGAAAAAACACTTAAAAGAAAAACAACCCGCTAAAAGGGGCGCAACAAAAGGCTCAAATAAGAATTTGAAGCCGGTTTTAAAGAAAAGAACCAATACGAAGAAGCATACGAAAAAGCAGGGATAATAAAGTATAGCCCCACTTTTAAGGATTAAAATGATTATAAAAAAATGTGATTTAAGCCATTTGAATATACTAACAAAGTTTTATACCGAAGTTGTTGATTATCTTGTAAAAACGGTTAATTATCCGCGTTGGATGCCGGGTGTTTACCCCTGCAAAGATAGCATAGAAGATGCAATCAAAAGTGGTTTTCAATATGGTGCGTTTGACCTGCAAGGCAATCTTTTAGGTGCATTTGTTTTTAATGACGATCCTGCTGGAAATTACGACGTTGGCGATTGGAAAAAAGAGCTTAAAAGTGGCGAATATATGGTAATTCATACCTTGGCTACGCGTATTGGTGGTTACGGTAAAGGGGTGGCAACCCAAATGGTTAAGTTTTGTATTAACGAGGCTAAAAATCGTGGTTACGAAGCTATTAGACTTGACGTTGTTCCCGATAACTATCCAGCAATTAAGCTTTATGAAAAATGTGGTTTTGTTTTTGCAGGGGAAAAGGATTTACAGCGCGGATTTGAGCATATTCCTACGTTTTGCTTGTATGGAATGGATTTTTAAAAGTACGCCAAGTAATTAACGGCATATAATTTAACGTTAAAAAACGTTTAAGTTTAAAAACAAGCCAAACGAAAACAATTATAAAAAAACAAAAAGTTCTCTTTATGCAAGAGAACTTTTTTATTTGTTTATTTTTTAGTTTGTTGTTTAATAAGGCAAATTGCCGTACGTGATGGTAGGTAAATATAAAATCCGTAGCTTCCGTCTGCCTGTTTGGTGGCGGTGTATTCAACTGCGTGATGAACTCTGCCATGTCCGCCAAACTGATAGTCGTCGGTTGAGAAAACAACCTTGTAAACTCCCTTTTGTTTTACTTTTGCAAAATATCCATCGTATGAATTCGTTGGGCTAAAGTTGAACATAAAAGTTATTCCGCCACGCTTAAAAATCATAACTTGTTTATTCGCATCGATTGTTGGGCAAACGGGGGCTGATGAGAAAACTTTGCGCTTTTTTGCAAAGCTAAGCATCTTTTTATCAAAGTCGTTAAGGTAATGATATTTAAGATTGTAATCATCTACTAAGTGCCAAAGACGACGGCAGTAAAAATAGCTCCATCCATTTCCTTCGCGCGGAAAGTCGATCCATTCGGGGTGACCAAATTCGTTGCCCATAAAGTTTAAATAGCCCTCTCCGCCAAGGCTGAGTGTTAGAAGACGTATCATCATATGTAACGCCATCCCGCGCTCGATAATAAGGCTTTGGGAGTTTTTGTCCATATGAGTGTACATTTCGCTGTCACATAAGCGGAAAATTATAGTTTTATCGCCAACTAAAGCTTGGTCGTGTGATTCTGCGTAACCGATATATTTTTCTTTTGGTCTGCGCGAAGTTAGTTCGTGCCACAAGTGCCACATATTCCAAAACTCGTCGCGCTCGTGTTTAATAAGCTTTATCCACATATCTGGTGCGCCCATTGCTAATCGGTAGTCGAAACCAATACCGCCCTCTTCGATTGGAAGGCACATGCCGGGCATAGCCGACATATCTTCGGCAATAGTGATTGCATTTGGGTTTACTTCGCGTATAAGTTCATTTGCAAGCTGTAAGTAGGTTATAGCTTCAGTATCGGTGTTTAGTGAAAAATATTTGCTGTATTCGGTAAATGCTGAGCCCAAGCCGTGATCGTGATAGATCATTGAGGTAACACCGTCAAATCTAAATCCGTCAAAATGAAATTCTTCAAGCCAAAATTTAAGGTTTGAAAGTAAAAAATGTATAACTTCGGGTTTAGAGTAGTTAAAGAGTTTTGTTCCCCATGCAGGATGTTCTCCGCGTTCTCCTTCGTGAAAAAACTGATAGCTCGTTCCGTCAAACTCATTTATACCTTCAGCAGTATTTTTTACTGCGTGCGAGTGCACAACGTCGAGTAGTACTGCAATACCAAGAGAGTGCGCTTTGTCGATTAACGCTTTAAGCTCATTTGCCATTCCGTATTTTGAAGATGGGGCAAAAAATGAAGATACTTGATAACCGAAAGAACCGTAATATGGGTGCTCCATAATCGCCATTATTTGAATGGTGTTATAGCCTAGCTCTTTTATGCGAGGCAATATATTGTTTGCAAATTCGGTATAAGAACCGATTTTTAACTCTTCTTGAGCCATCCCTACGTGGCATTCATAAATTAGTAATTTCTTTTTGGGTTTAAAAACTTTTTTATGCCATTTATATTCGGGTTCGTCGTTTATAACGCCACACCACGAAAAATTATTTTTATCTTGTTCAACGCGATTTATGTAAAGGGGAATGCGTTCGAGAAGATTTCCGTTTTCTTGTTGTATTATTGTTTTTACGTGACAGCCGTGCCAAAGGGCGGTTTCGCCTTCAATAAATATTTCAAAGCAACCGTTTTCAAGTTTATTAAGTTCAAGTCCTGGCTTTTGCCAGTCGTTCATATCACCTATTAAAAACACCTTTTTTGCTGCAGGCGCCCATTCGCGATAGTACCAGCCTTTTTTTGTTTTATGAAAGCCAAAATATTTGTGAGCGTTAGCAAAATCGCTAAGTGATTGCCCATCTTTTAAAAGCATCTTTTTAACGTTTTGATAGTTGCTCATTCTTAAATTAATATCTTCTTTAAATGGTAGAAGATAAGGATCGTATTCAAAAATTTTGTAACTCATAAAATTCCCTTAATTATCATAAATTTACTTAATAAAATCTTTTATTAATTTTATTAAGTATATTATATATCTTTTTTTATTTATTGTCAATGCTAAAACAAAAAACTTTGCCGAATATAGAAAATAATTTGATTTAAGCTTAAAATATATAAATTATAAGTTAAATAAAAAAATAAAAAGTGTGGCTATAACACGATTAACCACACTTTTAATATTGATTTTATTGTTTTTATTGATTTTCATTCGGCGTTTGCTTTTCTTCTTGTGTTTCTTCAGATTCTTGCGTTTCGCTTTCAAGGTATTGTACTTCGATTTTTCCCAAGTTGTTATCGCCGGTTAAATATAAAACTTTTTTATTGTCGCTATCTTCGGGTTTTGGTATTACTATAGAGCCAAGATTGTTATCAATTTTATTTACGATAGACCAATCTTTAGGAATATAAACAGTTACTGAACCTAAATTGTTGTCAATATTTAAACGACCGTTGCCGGTGTAAGATGCCGTGTTAACAAAGTAAACTGAATAACTACCTAAGTCGTTATCAATGCTTTCGTGAAGTGGTTGATTTTTTTCGTTAGCGCAGTCTATATAAACTACGTTTGAAGATATTGCGCCGTTTTGCTTAAAGCTATCTTTATTCTTAGATTTATTGTTACTGCTTACAACAACTTCAATGAACGGCTTTTTTGTAAGTAATGAAAGCCCTGCAGTTAAAAGAAAACCTACAAGTAAAAATCCCCACCAGGGTGCAATATCACCGCTTTCGATTTTAAGCAAAGTAACAAGTTCATCCTCAAACGCCATAACTAAAAATACAAGAGGGAAGATAACGTGTGAAAAATGTTTTTTAATTACTTGTTCAATAATCCAGTATAAAAACATTGCCATAAGAAACATTTTCCAAAGTGGTACTATATTAAAAATGTTTATCGTTATTCCTAGCGCTTGAAGTGTTAGAAGTATTGCAAAAAGTATGAAAGTTATGCCCCAAAAAATTCTTTTAAACATATTTTTTTATTCTCCTTAATGGTAGTAAAGTGTTGTTTACGCAGTTATAGGCTAACTTTAGCCTTGTAATCCGCGGATTATATAAATTCGTTCTTTTAGATATTTGTAATATGAACGAGATGCAAATGCTATTTTTTCACTTCCTGTAAAGCCTATTTTGCTTGGACCTGTTAAGTTGTGGGTTAAATATTTTACCGAAAGCACATTGATTATACAAGATTTTGATGCCCGTAAAAAATAGTTGGGTAAAAAGCTTTCAAGAGTAGAGAGAGAAAGTTTTGTATAATAAATTTTATCTTTGGTGTGAGCGCAAATTTTACCGTTATCGCTTTCAAAAAATAAAATTTGTTTTTTTGGTATGTAAAATTCGCTTTCGCCTAAAGTTAAAACTATTTCAGCGTTTTCATTTATTAAGTTTTCAATCGCATTTTCAATACGCTTTACCCGATCGCTTCGTTCGTTACAGCGAATTATAATTTCTTCTTCGCTATCCGGGAAGATTTCAACCTTAAGCTTCATATTTTGTTCCTTTGTTTTTTTGTGCTTTAAGTATAGCAAATTATATAAGAAATGTAAATACTTTTTAGTTAACAGGTTAGTTTTTGTGGTTAAAAGGTAAAAAAAATACTACGCAAGCAAATTTAATAGCCTGCGTAGTGCTTTTTGTTTACTTTTTCTTTAGTTGTTGGTGAAGCGCTAAGAACGCCTGTTTATACGTTAATTTTAACTTGCTTAAAAGTTCGCAATTGCTAATTAGTTTTTCTTCTTTTAAATAGGTTGGAAAAGAAGCTAAAACGTTTGCGTTAACTTGGTAGCAATAATCTTCAAATTGTTGGGGTAATAAAGTTGTTTTATTAAAGACTATACCGTAGGGTTTAGATAGAAGTTTTACCGCACGCACGCAACCTTTAAATTCATCAAAAGTTAAGGTTGTTGGTTCGGCAACTATTAAGCAATAGTCAGCCTTTTTTATTGCGTGTAAAGTAAAAT
This sequence comes from Christensenellaceae bacterium, assembly GCA_045589175.1. Lineage (GTDB taxonomy): Bacteria > Bacillota > Clostridia > Christensenellales > Borkfalkiaceae > HGM11416. Next base: position 7,742 of record JAZNFS010000005.1, on the reverse strand, counting down.
CACTAATTTTGCTTGGTAAATCAAGATATACGTTTGAGAGTTGGTGTTGGCTTAGTATTTTATCAAAAAGCTCTTTTTTAAAAGCGCTTTGTGAAACCTTTCCGTAAGAAACCTTAACTTTTTCGTTAGAATAGTGAAATTCATTGCCAACGTGAACGTTTTTGCTTTTGATGGAGTCTTCAAAACAGCTTGAGTGGTTAAAGGTTGTTAAATTATAAACGTCTTCGTAATATTCGGTTGTTTCAACGTTGTTTTCTTCAAAATAAAAATTTGCTTTTGGGTTTACAAAATCGCAATCGAAATAAGCGTAATTACTAACGCTTGCAAGGTTAGTTGCAATAAAACTTTTTCCGCTTTTTTCGCTACCACTGATTACTGCTATGTTCATATTTTGTCCTTTAAAATGGTTGTGATTAAAAATTATCTATCGAAAAAAATGCCGATAATAAAGCTATAGCGGCATTTTTATTAATTACATACGAGTTGGAGCATCGATACCTAAAAGTGAAAGTGCGTTTTCAATAGTTGTACGAACTGCTTTGGTTAATGCTAAACGGAACTTAATTACTTCTTCGTTTTCTGCAGTTAAAATTTTACATTCAAAATAGAACTTGTTGTAAAGTTTAGCAAGATCGATTGCATATCGCGTGATAAAACAAGGTTCTAATTTTTCAGCCGCAGCTTTTACCGTTTGTGGGAAGTTTGCTAAATGAGCAATTAAATCGTATTCACAGCTTTCCAACTTATAGGGTAAAGTAAAATTAGTATAATCAATATTAGTCTTTGCAAGAACGCCGTAACAACGAGCGCCTGTGTATTGAACGTAAGGGCCAGTTTCCCCATCAAAATTAAGAACTCTATCGTAAGAGAAAACAATATCCTTAATTTTATTGTTTGAAAGTGCACCGAAAATTACCGCCCCAACACCAACAGCCTTTGCTGTTTCTTCTTTATTTTCGAGGTTAGGGTTTTTTTCGTTAATAACAGCACTACACTTTTCAATACATTTAGAAATAACGTCTTCAAGCCAAACCACTTTGCCTCGGCGAGTACTCATAGAGCCTTCTTCAAGAGAAACCATGCCGTAAGCAACGTGTACCATATCTTCGTGCCAAGGCTTGCCTAAAAGTTCTAAAACTTTAAATATTTGTTTAAAGTGTAGGTTTTGTTGGTAAGCAACTACGTATAAGCATTTATCAAAATCGTAGGTGTTTTTACGATAGTATGCCGCAGCCAAGTCACGCGTTGCATATAAAGATGCGCCGTCCGAACGTAAAATTATGCAAGGTGGCATATCGTAAGCTGAAAGGTCAACTACCATAGCCCCGTCACTTTCTGTAAGCAAGTTCTTTTGCTTAAGTTCGTCGATAACCGATTGAGTTTTATCCTTAAAAAAACTTTCGCCAGCGTACGAATCAAATTTAACTTGTAAAAGGTCGTAAATTTTTTCGGTTTCGGCAAAGGTTAAATTTTTAAACCAATTAAATAATTCAAGTGCCTCTAGGTCGTTTTCTTCAATTTTTTTAAAGTAAGCACGTGCTTCATCTTCCATTTCGGGGTGGCTTTCTGCTTCTTCGTGAAATTTAACGTAAAGACGAGTTAATTCTTTTAAGCCATCTTTTTGTACAGTTTCTTTATCGCCCCAAGCCTTGTAAGCATAAATAAGCTTGCCAAACTGTGTTCCGTAATCGCCTAAATGGTTAATACCAACTGCATTATAGCCTAAAAAATTAAAAATTTTATAAAGAGAGCTGCCTAAAACAGTTGTGCTTAAGTGCCCAATATGAAATGGTTTTGCAATATTTATTGACGAATAGTCGATACAAACGGTTTTTCCGTTGCCGATATTGCACGCTCCATAAGTTTCGCCCTCTTCTAAAATAGTTTGTATGGTTTTTAAAGAAAATCCGGCGCGGTTAACGGTAAAGTTAAGATAGCCGTTAACTGCTTTAACTTCGGTAATAGTATCGTCTAAAGCAAAGCTTGATTTTAAATCTTCTGCAATTACAACCGGTGACTTTCTAAGTGCCTTTGCAAAGCGAAAACAGGGAAGAGCGTAGTCACCCATATCTTGTGATGGAGTAGCCGTTATAAATGAGGCTATTTCTTCACTTGAAATGCCCTCAATGTTTAATTTTTCAGCGATATATTTTTTGTAATCCATAATTATCTCCGTTAAGTATTGCCGATTGTATTTTCGCAATTATTTTATCATAAAATAAGCAATTTGGCAAACAATTTATTGAAATATTTTTCGTTTTATTATATAATAGAATAGTTAAATTGCATAATGTGGTTTTTCGTGCATTTTTTGTAAGAATTAGGGCTAAAAACCATTTTCGGAGGTATATTATGAAACTTGGCGTTGTTGGACTTCCTAACGTAGGAAAATCAACTTTATTTAATGCTATAACTCACGCTGGCGCGCAGGCGGCAAACTTTCCTTTTTGTACTATAGAACCAAACGTTGGTATAGTTGCCGTTCCTGATGAAAGACTTGATAAATTAGCATCTTTATACGCTAGTAAAAAAATTACGCCTGCAACTATTGAGTTCGTTGATATTGCAGGGCTTGTTAAGGGCGCTTCTCGTGGGGAGGGTTTAGGTAATAAATTCCTTTCTCATATTCGTGAAGTTGATGCAATAGTTCACGTGGTTCGTTGCTTTGCAGACGATAACGTAACCCACGTTGAAAGTGGTGTTGATCCCGTTCGCGATATTGAAATTATTAACTTAGAACTTATTTTGGCCGACCTTGAAAGTGTTGCTAAAAAGCTTGATAAGGCTAAAAGTTATATCAAAACGGGCGATAAAAAATATAAGATTGAGGCCGACTTATTACAACGTATTTATGATTGCTTAGAAAACGAAAAACCAGTTCGCTCTCTTGAATTTAACGACGAAGAACAAAAGTACGTTAACGGTTTATTCCTTTTAACGACTAAGCCTGTTCTATACGCTGCTAATATTGGTGAAAACGATATTGGTAAGGACGAAAACGAGTTGGTTCTCGTTGGTAAAGTTAAAGAATACGCTAGGGCTGAGGGTAACCAAGTTTTAGTTATATGTGCTAAGGTAGAAGAAGAAATTTCTCAACTTTCACCAGAAGACGCTCAAATGTTTTTAGAAGATTTAGGGCTTAGCGAAAGTGGCCTTAATAGATTGGTTAAAGCTTCTTACTCTCTTTTGGGGCTTATAAGTTATTTAACTGCAGGCGAAACTGAAACTAGGGCATGGACAATTACTGTTGGAACTAAAGCACCTCAAGCAGCGGGAAAAATTCACTCTGATTTTGAACGCGGTTTTATTAAAGCAGATATAGTTGAATACGAAACCTTGCTTGAATGTGGTAATTACACTAAGGCAAAGGAACTTGGTAAGGTTCGCTCTGAGGGTAAGGAATACGTTATGAAAGACGGCGACGTTGTTTTATTTAAATTTAACGTATAAAATAAAAAGTGTGGCTATAACGCGATTAACGCATATTTACAATATATTTAAAGTGTGTTTTACAAATATAAGGAAGAAAATATGGAAGAAATAATTAGCGAAAAGAAAAGAAGATCTTCTCGCGAAATAGATATGACGAGTGGTAGGCTCTTTCCTAAAATCGTTGCTTTCTCGTTGCCACTTATATTAACGGGTGTACTTCAACTTCTATTTAATGCTGCAGATATTATAGTAGTAGGGCAATTTGTAAACGATGGGGCTGTTGCTGCTATTGGTGCAACCTCTACCACCGTAAACCTTATGGTAAATTTGTTTATGGGGCTTGCGATGGGGGCAGGAATATTAATGTCGCGCTATTACGGTTCAAAAAACAACGATAGGTGTTTTGAATTAGTTCATACCGCAATGCCGTTAAGCTTAATTTTGGGGCTAACTATTGCAGTTGTTGGCTATTTTGTGTCACCACATTTATTAAAACTTATTAACACTCCTGAAGAGTGTATAGATCAATCAACTCTTTATTTATCAATATATTTTATAGGTTCGCCATTTTTAATGATTTATAACTTTGGCTCAGCAATTTTGCGTGCTATAGGCGATACCGTTAGACCGCTAATATTTTTAACTATTGCAGGTATAATGAACGTTATAGTTAACGTTATATCGGTAGTAGGTTTTAATTTGGGGGTTGCTGGGGTTGCTTATGCAACGATTACCTCGCAAGCTGTTTCTGCAATTTTAGTAGTTATAACTTTAATTAAAGAAAAAGGGATAGCAAAGTATGAGATTAAAAAATCTAAGATTACTAAGCGTACCTTACTTGAAATTGTTGGATTAGGCGTTCCTTCTGGGCTTCAAGGAACTCTATTTTCAATATCAAACCTTTTAATACAGTCAACGATCAATGGTTTTGGTGAAGTTGTGGTGGCTGCAAATACGGCGGCGGTAAGCTTAGAAGGTTTTGTATATATTTCAATGAATGCTATTAGTAATACTTCGTCAACCGTAGTAGGTCAAAACTACGGGGCTGGGGATTTTGATAGGATTAAAAAGGCGGTTAAAACTTGCGCTATTTACAGCATTACTTTAAGTTTAATTATAAGTTTAGTTATTATGCTTTTACAAAATCCATTGCTCTCGCTTTATTTGTCAACAAGTGAAGCAATCGAGTGGGCGAGTGTAAGAATAAGTATAATTTTGCCAACATACTTTATTTTGGGTATAATGGATCTATTAAGCAACTCGATGCGCGGAATGGGTTCGTCGGTAACCCCTATGATTATAACGCTTATAGGTGCTTGTTTATTTAGAATAGCTTGGATATATACCATTTTCCCGCTAAAGCCAGTTTACGCAAACGTTATTTTTTCTTTCCCAGCAAGTTGGGTTGCAACCTTAATTGCCGATATTATTGCGTTCGTAATACTTTATCGCACTAAGAAAAAATTTTTTGAAAACACTCAAAAAAGTTTTTAAAAATTAACAAAAATAGTAAAGCACGAGGCTTTTTATAAGCTTCGTGCTTTTTGTGTTTTATGCGCGTTAATCGCGCTATAGCGCGGTTTTTATATATTTTTTAGTCTCTTTACTGCTTTTTCATTTGGCGCAAGAAAAGTAGTACGGCTAGTACTAAAGAAACTATAGAATATCCTAATACCCATAAAAGGTGTGGTAAAACGTTTGAAAAATTTCCCATTAAAACGGCGCGTTCCATTTCTACTGCGTGAACGAAGGGCAAAAGGTAAGCAATCTTTTTAAAAGCACCGCCAACTAAGTTTAAATCAAACCAAATCCCAGAAAGCCAAGCGGAAAGGTTGGTAAGAAGAGCTCCGCATACACCACCTACTTGCTTATCGTTTAAAAAACTGCCAAAAAGTAACCCTAAAGAGATAAATAGTAATGAAACAGGGATTATAAGTAAAATTGCCCATAAAACGTTTAGGGTTATAGTAAGTCCAAGAATAAATGCAACTGCGTAGCATATAACGCTTTGCATTACGGCTATTGGAATGATTGGTAAAGTATAACCGAGTATAAAATCAAGTGCGGTTAGGGAAGAGGTGTATAATCTTTGAAGTAGGGAGCTACCCCTATCTTTTGCTATGATTGTTGCCGAAAATAAGGTCATAAAAGAAAGCCCAAAAACCGTGATACCAGGAGTTAAACTTTCTATTTTAAACAATTCAACGGGTATATTGGCTTGAATTGCGCTTAGTAGTAAAATTAAAACGAGTGGAAATCCTAAGCCAAAAAATAAGTTTAGTGGGTCGCGTATAATTTCTTTTGCGTTGCGGTTTGCAAAGGTTAACATTCTCATTTTTGCACCCCCTTAACTACCGTTATAAAGGCTTGTTCAAAATTTTCGGCTTTTGCTATGTTCTTTATATTTTCCGCTGTGTCGTAAAGTAATAGCCTTCCGTTTGCCATAATGGCAATTTTATCTGCCAAACTTTCGGCTTCTTCCATATAGTGTGTTGTTAAAATAATAGTAACCTTATTTTTTAAGGAGCGAATAATATTCCAAAGGTCGCTACGCGCAATAACGTCAAGGCCAAGGGTTGGCTCGTCTAAAAATAGTATTTTAGGCTCGCTAATAAGAGCCATAGCAATGCTTAATCTGCGTTGCCAACCGCCTGAAAGCTTTCCCGCCTTTCTATCGATTATGCTATCAATTTTTAAAAGAGCTACAAGCTCGTTTATTTTTTGTTCGGTTTTTTGTTTGCTAAAGTTGTGAATACCGCAAATAAGCTTTAAATTTTCACGCGCGGTAAGGTTAGGTGCAACCGCGCTTTCTTGTGGCGATATAGCAATTAGTGATTTTACCGCTAAACTTTCATTACAAATGCTTTTTTTAAACAAATAGGCGTTTCCGCTCGTTGGTTTTGCAAGGCAAGATAGCATTTTAATAGTTGTGGTTTTACCCGCGCCGTTTATTCCAAGTAAGGCAACTAATTTCCCCGCTTCTATATCGAGCGATAAATTATCTACCGCAATTACGTCGCGATAGTGCTTCGTTAAATTTTCTATTTTAATAGCAATCATTTTGTGTTTGCTCCGTTAAGATGTTTTTCTCTTATTCCGCCATATACGTCGCTTAAAATATTGCTTATAAGTTCCCAATTTAGTGTTAAAAAAGAGGTGGCGAGCATGGTTGCTATACCGTGAACGCAAGTCCACATTTCAAGATGTATAAGCTCTGCAACTTCTTTAGTCACGTTATTGTTTTGCATAATTAGTTGTACTGAAGCGGTGAAGTCTGGCGTTGGTGTAAATCCTTCCCCCCTTCTGTCGCGCATAAATAACAGTTTAAATAATTCTTTTTCTTCGCTAGCAAAACGAATATAAGCCATACCAAAGGCTTTATATTTTGGATATTTTCCACTTTCGGCTTCTTTTTGTAAAAAGCTTAGGTAAATTTGGTAAGCCTTTTCTATTACGTCCTGGTGTAAATCGTTCATGCTTTCAAAGTTTGAAAATACGGGTTGTGTTGAGCAGTTAAGCGCGCAAGCTATCGCTCTTGCGTTTAAAGCGTGTTCACCATTAACTCTAACAAGTTCAAATGCGGTTTCAATTATTTGTTCTTTACTGATTTTTACTTTTGGTGGCATAATATACTCCATTCATATAACACTTGTTATATATCGTATGTTATTTTAACACATTAAATTTAAATTGTCAAGGAAATTTTTGATTTTAATTAAAATACAGTAGGTTAGATGATTTAAATTATTAAAGTAGTGTATTTATATTAAATCAAATTTGCAAAACTTAAAAAACCACAACAAATTGTGTTTTTAATAGATTATGGCACAATATAAGCTAAAAATATTTATCCAATAAAAAAATGACACACCCGGCAAAGTGGTTAAAATGGGCGCTTGCAAGCCTTGTTGGGGCGTAAAATAAGTAAAAGTAGGGCAAAAACGGAACGATTGTATATATAATATATAAATAATGTCGCGCGCGAAAGGGCTAAAATAAAAAATTTAAAAAAATTTAAAAAAAATTTATAAATTGCCGTTAAACAGTTGACTATATTTTTAGAATGTGGTATCCTATGTAGGCTGTGTAATTTGGGTTGAGATGAAAAGTTACTTAATCCGTATAATTTGCGAGCTCCGGAACCTTGCAAATTAACTTAGGAAGATAATTTTCATTGACAATTGTGGGGGTATAATCCCTGCGACTAACCGACCCGTGGGTAGTAATATCATCTGCTTTAAACACACAGCGCAGATGATTTTTTTATTGCCTAAAGGTTGACACACACGGCAAAGTTGTAAGTCTTGCAT
>JAZNFS010000004.1:0-34749 GCA_045589175.1 Christensenellaceae bacterium | reverse complement strand
GATAATATAGCCGAAGCTTTGCTAAAAACCATTTTACCTTTTGAGTATGAAGGTAGAACAGCACAAATAAATCTTGCTTTTGAGAAGGCAATTAAAAAGCACAATTACAAAGCCTTTTGTGTGCTTTTAAAAACATTAAACTCAAGCGAAGTTGATAGATATATCGATTATAATATGCGCTATATTCATGCTTGTAATCACGAAGATAACATTATTGATTGTTTAAATAACGTAATATCGGTTGACGAAGGTAATGTTGAAGCGTTACAATTTTTATTTAATTTTACTCTTCATTATCAAAAAAACCAAGAAAAAGCACTTGAAGTGTTTAAACAGCTTTTAAGATATAGCAAAGACCCTGAGCAAAAGATAAAAGAAATTCTTGAAATGTTACACACTTATTATGCTTTAGGTTTTTGTTCTCTTATTAAAAACGTACTTAGCTATTCAAACGCCGATATTAAAACTTATAAAAATTTAGTTTTAAAATGCGTAAAAAAGGCAATTGCTAAGGGAGAAAGCTTTGACCTTATAGAGCAGTTACTTTCAATAATCGTTAACGAAAACGAGCAAGACCCCGAAGTTTTTTGGAATATTTGTTTAATAAAAACAAAATCGACTAGTGCCGAAGATATAGTAAATTCAGATATTGCGTTAAACAGCCTGCCAGAATTTCAAAAGTATTTACTTTTAGCCGGCGAAGCTGATAGAAAAAAATGCTTAGACATTGTTAAAAGACAAACCCAAGAGCTTGAAAAAAAGCGCAGACAAGAGATTGAAAGGGTAAATGCAGAAGCAAAAGAAAAGGCAAGAATAGAAGCTGAAAATCGTGCAAAAAAGGAAGCGTGGGAACGCGAGAAAAAAAGAGTAGCCGAAGAAAAGCGAATACGTGAAGAAGCTGAAAAACAAGCAAAAAGAAAACGCAAAACAAAAATTATAACAATAAGTAGCTTGTGCGCTACCGTTGCTATTATTTTAACTTTATTTTTTACAATTTTTTTACCTCAAATTTTTATTGCAAACGCCAGCTTTGGTAATTACGTTAAATATAAAGGACTAACCGAATATTCTATTCCAGAAGGAACAGTTGAAATAAAGGAAAAGGCATTTAGAAATTGCAAAAATTTAAAAAGCATCGTAATACCAGAAGGTGTAACTACTATTTCAAATAGAGCGTTTGAAGATTGCACGGCTCTTGAAAGTGTGGAAATACCAAGTAGTGTAACTTCAATTGGCAATTACGCCTTTTACAATTGTAGCGCTCTTAAGTCTGTAGTGATAAAGGGAAATATTCTTGTTATTGGAGATAGTGCTTTTGCTGAATGCACTACGCTTGAGAATATAAACATCCCTGATAGTGTAACAACTATTAAAAGATCTGCTTTTAGAAATTGTAAAGCTCTTAAATATATAACTATACCAGATAGTGTTACAGCTATTGAGCAAGAAGCTTTTATCTATTGTTCATCGCTTGATCACGTTGTTATTCCAAATGGTGTTACCGACGTAGGTCGTTATTTATTTGGCTACTGCACGTCCTTAAAAACGGTGACGTTATCTGAAAACGCAACTATAATTTTATGTGGCGCGTTCCGTGGTTGTACTTCACTTGAAAACGTTACTATCCCTGCAAAGGTTGATGCGATTGAGTGGTATGCGTTCGAAGGGTGTACCTCACTTGAAAATATTGATTTTGAAGATACAACTACTTGGTATCATACTTCAAGCGAAATGGCTTATGATCTCAAAAAAGGGGGCTCAAAAAAGGACGTAACGGAAAAGTTTACCACAGCTTCTTATTTTACTTCGGTTTATCCTAACCGTTGGTGGTATAAATTATAATCAAAAATTTTAAGAACGCCCACAAGGCGTTCTTTTATAAATTTTAAAAACTAATATTTACAAACTTACGGTTTTATGTTATAATACGATTAGATAAAGATGGTAGGGGTATTAATGTTTTGTAATTTATTAGCGCAAAGTTTTTTTGAAAGCGATATATTTAAGGTTTTGGTATTCGTTTTAATAACCGCTATAATATTTCTAATTATAAAGGCGGTTTACGGCAAGAAAAAAAGAGCTCGCTATTTTGTTAAAGATAGCCTTTTAACCAAAACCGAAATAAAGTATTATAATCTTTTATGCACAATTTTAGGCAATAAATTTTTAGTTTTGCCACAAATCAACCTTGCTTCGGTAATAGATAAAAAGGGTGGAAGCAACTTTAGAAACGAACTTTTTAGAAATGCCGATTTTGGCGTATTTGATTACAATTTTAAACCTATATTTTTGGTTGAAATAAACGATAATACGCATTTTAGAAAGGATAGGCGCGAGCGCGACAAAAAGGTAAATGAAATATGTGAAAGCGCAGGGCTACCTATTTTAACCCTTTGGGTAAAGGATGGTATTAATCCTGCATTAATAGAAAAACAAATACAAAAAATATTAAGGAGGCAAAAATGAAAGCAAAAAAATTACTCTTAATTCTTGGCTTAGCTTTTGGGCTTTTGGCAAATTCGGCGTGTGGATTAGGCGAAGTTATAACGAATAATCTACAAACCGTACTTCCCGACCCTTCGTTAGTTGCCGACTGTTTACCTACGGTAGAAGAAAATATTGCCGTAGTACCTATGGGAATGAAAAGCACCTTTATTACTCAAAAAGGGGTTACTGATGTTTTATCCCTTTTGAAAGAGGAAATGAACGAGGAGATTGTAGCATTAAAGCTTAGCTATCAAGCAGACGGAGCTTACGCGCTATTTTATTTATCGCAATCAAAGCGTTTCGTTTTGGCAAAAATTGCATATCGCGACGGTAGTATTCAAACGCTTTTTGAAAGAGCAGGCGAATGCCCAACCGTTTTAGAAGTTTCAAGCACGCATTTTATTATTAAGGATAATTTAAAAACGGGAATCGAGTTAACTTTTATTTCTCGTACTGATTATTCAACTAAAAAAGTTCAAATTTTGGAAGAGTTTTCATCTATTAGCTTTCTTGCAATGAAAGGGGAGTATTATTTAATTAGCACCGAGCAAACAAACGAAGAAAACGTTATTAAAAAGCATCACGTTTTTAACCTAAATAGCGGTATAGTAGCATCATTTGAAAATGGCGACTATAAAGTAAAATTTTCGGTTGGAAGTAATTTACAAGCAATTTTTTATAATAATGAAAGCTTGATAATGCTAAAACGTAATGGCGAAAGTTATTCGTTTAACGAAGAACAAGGCGAGTTTAAACAAGCGGTTATTTCTGCTGAAAATTTAACTTTATTGGAAGATTATTTAATTATTGGTTATCCGAGCGATAGCAATTCAACCGTATATTCACTTGCCTTAGGGGATTATTTAAACCAAGAAGAATCTAATTTAGTTAAGCAAAAAGCTACAAAAAAGAATAAAAGTGAACTGTTTTTAATTGATTACGACGAGTATAATCAAACGCTTACCTTTAAGGAATTAAAGAGTGAAAAAAGTGTTACCATAGATATATACAATTCGCCAGAAGGTGTTGTTCCTACCGCTCTTAAAAAAATAGCGGTTGCTAACGAAGGGGTTTATGGCGAGGGTATCTTTGATATTAGAGCTTTTGAAAACAACTCGAAACTTTATTTTAGTTGTTATTATTTTGACAAACATGGCAATAAAATATATTGTATATTTAATTTTGATTTTGAAAGTGCAAAAATCAACTATATAGGCGTAGTTTCCTCGCCAGTAAATCCTTTAAGCTTAAGCCCAACCGATGATGCTATTATGATAGTGTTTTTTGATTAGTGAGTTACAATTAGTAATTTATTAAACAAATAATTTGTTAAAAACAACAAAAAAACTCAATTAATGCAAAATATAATTTAAAAAATTGCAAGAAAAAGTCAAAAAACTATATACAAATTAAAAAAAGTGTGATATAATAATAAAAGAAACTTATATGGAGGTAGTAATCATGGCTCACAAAATTACTGATTCTTGTATCTCTTGTGGTACTTGTGCTGCAGAATGTCCAGTTAGTGCTATTAGCGAAGGTGCTGAACACTACGAAATAGATGCAGACGTTTGCATCGATTGCGGTGCTTGCGCAGCTGCTTGTCCTGTTGGCGCTATCGAAGAATAATTAAAAATTATCCACTTTAAAAGTGTGCAAAAAACCGCAAACGAATGCGGTTTTTTTGCTATGTGCATATTTTTTTTCGCCTTTGAATATATTTTAGCAAGGTAGGAGGTTCAAAGGTGGAAAGTATTATAAAAACAATTTCAAATCCCGTTTTCTTCACAGTTAATAATTCATATCCAATACAGTCCGATATATCACTCGATTGTGACGAGGCGGATATAGTAGGCGTTACCGCCACGGTTTTAAACCAAAATGCAGAATGCTTGCAAGGCGTAACAAAAGGCTCGTTAAGAGTAGTTTTCAACGTTTTACACGGTAGCGATAAACTTTCGGTTTACGAAAGTGGTGCAGACCTTGCTTTTGAACAGCGTGACGATAAAATCGAGCAAAATTCACTTTATAAGCTAAACTGTGAGTGTGATGACGTTAAAATTAACGTTAAAGAAGACGGCAGTATTACGGTTAGCGCAGTAGTTGAGGTTCAAGCAACCTATTGCGTTTCAAACGAGTTTTCGTTTTTGCAAGATATCGAGGGGGCAGTTGTTAAAACCGAGCAAAGAAAGGTTTATAACGCGCGCAGATGTTTACAAGCTTCAAGTGTAACGTTTGAGAGTGAAAAACAGCTTAATTTTGAAATAGAGCGTGTGCTTTGCCATAACGATACAACACGCGTTTTGCAAACCGAAAGTGGTATAGGTGAGGTAATAGTCGACGGCGAAATTTTAAGCGAATTTTGTTTGCTAACGGCAAGCGGAGAAATAGTAAATACTTCAATTACAACTGCTTTTCGATATGAAATCGAATGCGAGGGTGTAAGCGTTGATTCACTTTCTTTTGCTTCGGCACGTATACAAAACGCCAGCTTTAAAATTAGCTTTTTAGGCGAAGAAAATAGTAGTAAAATAGATGCCGAATATACCTTAACTTTTGGTGCGGTAGTTTTAGAGGAATGTGCCGTTAATTGCGTTATAGATGCTTTTTCAACCACACACGAGATGACCGTTTCTAGCGAAAACTTAACTTTTGATAGCGGTTTTAGCTTTAATAGCTATAAGCATAAATGTTTTGGCGAGGGTATTTGCGAGCTTGAAGAAGGCGAAAGGGTTAATTGCGCCCTTAACTCGCGCGTTGAAATTTTACAGTTTAACACTACTCAAAACGATGGCGTTTATAAGGTAGAAGGTATCGTTTATTGTAATTTATTATCGGTAAACAATTCTAAGCATAAAATAAAGCAAGCAAAAATAGCCTTTGATTTTAATATCGATAGCGAACTTGAATTGCTTGATTTGAACGCTACGGCTTGTAACGTTATCGTTCGCAGTTTGGAACAAAAATGTATTATCGATTGCGAAATCATATTTGGCGTGCTTTCAAAAAAATGTGAAAATTGCAAATGCGTTTGCCTTGCTGAAGAGGGTGAGGAGCGCGCAACCACTCAAAGCGCCATTTCGGTTTTATTTGTTTCAAAGGGCGACGATTTGTGGTCTGTTTGCAAAAAGGCACTGGCAACCGAGCAAAACATTCTCGCTGATAATCCGGATATTACCTTTCCTGCAACGAGCGATAAAGCAATAGTTGTTTATAAAAGTTTAAACGATTAGGAATAAATTCCTTAACTAAAGAGAGAATTATGAAAGTTACAAAAAGAGCATACGCAAAGGTAAATCTTGCGCTTAACGTATTTAATAAAAATGATAGCGGATATCACGAGCTTGATAGCCTTGTTGTTACCGTTGACCTTTTTGATACGGTTACTTTAATTACCCGAAAGGATAAAAAGGTAAATTTAAAAGTTTTGGGTTTTGGCGAGTATGCAAATACCTTTGTAAAAGAAAAAGACAACGCCTATAAAGCAGTTGTTGCATATATGAAAGAGAGCGGTTGTAACGGCGTTGATATAATGCTTAAAAAGAAAATTCCGTTATCTTCAGGTATGGGTGGTTCATCGGCTTGCGCGTCAGCAACACTACTCGCCATGGAAGAGTTGTACGGTTGTGGCTTAAACCTTGAAAAGGTTGCCAATACACTTGGTAGCGATACGGCATATTTACTTAAAGGTGGGTATGCAAGACTTAAGAGTAGGGGCGAGCAGGTTATTCCGTTAGATATTAAAACTAACTTACAAATGCTTGCAGTTTTCCCTTCAAGTGGGGTTGATACCGCCGAATGTTTTAATCAGTTTGATAAAATGCCTAAAAATGCGTTTAACAGCGATATACAGGCACTTATTAATAGTTTTAATGGCGAAAATATACTGTATAGCGAGTGTAAAAACGCGCTTACCGATAGCGCTTGCGCAATAAATGGCGAGCTTAAAGAATGTATAGATTTTGCAAAAAGTCTTTCGCCAAACGCCTGCTTTATGACGGGTAGCGGTTCAACCGTAATAGTTATGTTTGATAGTAAAGAGCTTTTACTTTGGGCGCAAGAAAAATTTTATAACGCAGGGTATAAGTGTAAAATATTAAATACTTATATTCCTAAAGATTAACAAAATAATAAAAAACGGCGAGGTGGCAATTTGAAGTGCCCCTCGCCTAATTTTTTGTGAAAGTTATTTGTTATTATTTATAATTTTCTAAATTATTAATAATCCAATTCAAGTCTTCTATAAATTCATCATCTTGCCAAGAAAAGAATTTAAAGCTATCTTTTTTACCTACCATAACTAACATAAAGTATTACGATTAAAGGCATACATTAGGGCATAAAAAAAGTGCACGAACTATCTTCGTACACTTTTAATAACTTAATTTTTTATAATATTTTAAAAATACTAAATTTTAGAGATGAAAATTTATTTTTTCAAATATACCATTAAAACGGCGATGTCGGCAGGATTAACACCGTAAATTCTGCCTGCTTGGCCAAGGTTTAATGGGCGAACTTCATCTAATTTTTGCCTTGCTTCAAGGCGTAAACCTTCTATTTTGAAATAGTTGATATCTTTAGGTAAGCGTTTTTCTTCAAGTTTTTTGGTCTTTTCAATTTCGCGATTTGCTTTTTCCAAATATCCGCTATATCTAATTTCGGTTTCAGCACAATCAAGTAAATCTTCACTAATACCGTTAAAGGCGTTAAAATGCTCGCGAATGGTGCGTATAGGAATATTTCTTGTAATTAAATCCCTATAAGAAAGCCCATTTTGTGGATAATTTCCACCGTGGTCTAAAACAATTTGAGCAACTTCTTTTGCTGGGTGCGAAATAGAAAGCTCTTCAAAAAGCTTTTCTTTTTCTTGCTTTTTGGCTATAAATACCGCATAACGTTGATCATCAACAAGCCCAACTTCTCTACCTATTTCGGTTAGTCTAAAGTCGGCGTTGTCTTGGCGTAAAAAGATGCGGTGTTCGGCGCGTGAAGTCATAATTCTATATGGCTCGTCCGTTCCCTTGGTAACTAAATCGTCAATTAAGACGCCTATATACGCTTGGTCGCGACGAAGAATAAGAGGATCTTTTCCACTCATTTTTAGCGCCGCGTTTATACCCGCGATAAGACCTTGAGCGCCTGCTTCTTCATAGCCACTCGTTCCGTTTAATTGGCCTGCACAGTAAAGGCCACTAATCTTTTTATATTCTAAAGTAGGAAGAAGGTCTAGCCCGTTAATACAATCGTATTCAATAGCGTAGGCATAGCGCACGATTTCGCAATTTTCAAGCCCTGGTATGGTGTGATACATTTGTTCTTGAACGTCTTGTGGTAAAGATGAAGACATACCTTGAACGTAAACTTCGTTAGTATCTCCACCTTCTGGCTCTAAAAATATTTGATGACGTTCTTTATCAGCAAAGCGTTCAACCTTCGTTTCGATTGAAGGGCAGTATCTTGGTCCAGTACCAACGATTACGCCGTTGTAAAGTGGTGAACGATGCATATTTTCACGAATTATATCGTGTGTTTTAGTATTTGTATAAGTTAAATAACAAGGAACTTGTTTTTCTGGAACACGGTCGGTTAAAAATGAGAACGGATAAACGTTTTGCTCGCCTTCTTGAATTTCACAGCGAGAATAGTCGATCGTTCTACCGTCAATTCTTGCAGGAGTACCCGTTTTAAATCTGCGAATGGTAAAGCCAAGGTCGATAAGGTTTTTAGTTAATGCGTTTGCTGGAGCAAATCCGTTTGGCCCTGCGTTTTGTGCCCATTCGCCGGCTAGCACTAAGCTGTTAAGATAAACGCCTGTACATAAAATTACACTTTTTGCATAAATTACGCTACCGTAAGTGGTTTTTACACCTATAACTTGATTGTTTTCGGTTAAAACTTCGCTTACTTCACATTGTAAAATCTTTAAATTATCGGTGTTTTCAAGCACCCTTTTCATTTCGCGGTGATAGTAATTTTTATCCGTTTGCGAGCGCAATGAATGAACGGCTGCGCCCTTACCGCGGTTAAGCATACGAATTTGAAGCATGGTTTTATCCGCCACCTTGCCCATTTCACCGCCTAACGCGTCGATTTCGCGAACTAAATGCCCCTTTGCTGTACCACCGATAGATGGATTGCACGCCATAAAAGCAATACTATCTAAATTTAAAGTTAAAAGGGCGGTTTTAAAGCCCATTCGTGCAAGTGCTAAACCTGCCTCGCACCCTGCGTGACCTGCACCTACAACGACTGCGTCGTATTCGCCCTTAATAAAAGATGTAGTCATAAATTATTTGCGCCCCTTGCGCTAAAATTATTTTTTCAAAATTAAATTTTTTAAATCGTTTACTTCGGTTGCTATTCTTGGATTAACCTTAATAAGCTCGGCAATTTTGTTACGAGCGTGAATTACGGTAGTATGATCTCTGCCACCCATTGCCTGCCCGATAGTAATTAGAGGAATTGACATAAGTTCGGTTATAAGATAGGTGCAAATTTGGCGTGGCTCAACCAGTTCTTTATTCTTTTTCTTGCCTAATAAATCGTTTTTAGAAAGGTTATAGAAGGAGCAAACGGTATTAATGATATTAGTAGTTGTCATAACCTCTTTATTTTCGTTAGAAACCGATTGCTTAAGAGCTTCCATTGCAAGCCCGATAGTTATTGGTGCTTCGTGTAAAAGTGATGCAAAAATAACTTTATTTAATAAACCTTCAAGAGAACGGATATCGTTTGAGCCGTTTTCGGCAAGATAGGTTGCAACTTCGGTATTAATTATGTATTTGCGTTCTTCGGCTTTGCGTTGAATAATAGCAATTTTAGTTTCAATATCGGGTGAAACAACTTGTGCCATTAAACCACCTTCAAAACGGGTTTTTAATCTTTCTGAAAGGGTGGCGATTTCACGCGGATGACAGTCGGCTGATAAAATGATTTGTTTATCTTGACCGTAAAGTTCGTTAAAGGTATGGAAAAATTCTTCTTGGGTGGCTTCTTTATTTGCTAAAAACTGAACGTCGTCAATAATTAAAACGTCAACGTTTCTGTAGCGATTGCGGAATTCTTGAGTTCCAGAAGCCGAGCCTTTACCTTGACGAATTATAGTTATAAGATCGTTTGTAAACTTTTCGCAAGTAGCATATAGAACGTTTGCACTTTTATTGATACTTTTAATATGATTTGCAATAGCGTGCATAATGTGCGTTTTGCCAAGCCCAGTTCCACCATAAATGAAAAGTGGGTTATAATTATTGCCTGGATCTTCAGCTACTGCTTTTGCTGCAGAGTATAAAAACTTGTTAGAAGCGCCTACTACGAAAGAATCAAAGGTGTATTTTGGATTGATTTCCATTGAGCTTTCAAGTAAAGGTTCGTTTTCGTCGTCTTTATGTAAATAGTCAGCGGTAGAAGTACCAACTGTGATTTTAACCGAAGTAACCCCCGTTTCGGCAGTTTTAAGCGCTTGCAAAATTTTATCGAGTAGCCTTGTTGAGATTTCTTTTGCGAAAAGTTCGGAAGGTACGTTTAAAACTAGTTTTCTTCCTTCTAAATCAACGGGTGTAATTTTTACGATATAAGTGGTGTAAGCGATTGAACTGGTGGTCGTACGCAACACTTCAAGGGCGTTATTCCACAATAATTGGTAATTTTCCATTCTTTACTCCTTTGCAAACGCAAAAAGTCCAATTTAAAGTTTGACTTATTTGCTATAAAATTATATAATAGAATTTAGTAGTTATTAATTATTCCCCCTTTTAAAAAGTTATCCACAATTTTTAAGGGGTAAATAAAACGCCCCCCTACGAGATGGCAGGGCGAAAGTACGTTTTTTATATTATATAA
Organism: Christensenellaceae bacterium; assembly: GCA_045589175.1. GTDB lineage: Bacteria > Bacillota > Clostridia > Christensenellales > Borkfalkiaceae > HGM11416. The sequence continues at coordinate 24,417 of JAZNFS010000004.1, read as the reverse complement.
AATTTTTTTGCAAAAAGCAAGAAGATTGTGACAATCTTTTTTAAATTTTTGTTTTATTAGATTTTGGATGATTTTTTTAAAATTAGTTTTTGGGTGTGATAGATGTATATATCTAAGCTTACTTTACAAAATTACCGAAATTATTTGGTAGAAAATTTTGAGTTTTCGCCCGGTATTAATATAGTTTACGGTGCAAACGCGCAAGGTAAAACAAACGTAGCCGAAGCAATCTTTTATTTGTGTACCGGATATTCTCCTCGCGTTACTCGTGAAAAACAGGTTATTAACCATAACGCTCAAAGTGCGGTTATTACTGCTACTGCGCAAAGTAAGGTTATGGGAAATCTATCAACCTCGATAGAATTTTTACAATCGGGTAAAAAAATTACGGTAAACGGTATGCCTGCTCAAAAAACTGGTGAGCTTATAGGTAATATTAACGCAGTTATGTTCGACCCAAAGCAATTAAAGTTGGTTCAAGAAAGCCCAGAGGATAGGCGTAGGTTTTTAGATATTGCACTTTCGCAAATGAATCGTAAATATTTTTACGCGTTACAAACTTATAAAAAAATATTAACACAAAGAAACAATCTTTTAAAAAATCCAGATCGCGAGTTAATATTTGAAACCTTACCCGTTTGGGATGAACAACTTGCTCAAATCGCACTTACCATTATTAGTGCAAGAAACGATTTTATAGACAAACTAAAGCCACTTTGCAAAAGAGCGCATTCTATTATTACAAACGGAGTAGAAGATCTTGAAATTTCTTATGATTATAAGTTTTTAGGTAGCGAAAGCCAAATAAAGCAGGCTTTAAAAGAAAGTTTATTTGAAAGAATGGAAAAGGATATCGAGCTTGGCTATACTTCGGTTGGGCCACACCGTGACGATATTAAAATTAAAATTAACGGAACTGATGCACGCATTTACGGCTCGCAAGGGCAACAGCGCACGGCGGCTCTTTCGTTAAAGATTGGCGAACTTGAAATTTTTAATATGCACTTTGGCGAATACCCCGTATTTATTTTAGACGACGCTATGAGCGAACTCGACGGCTTGCGCAGAAGCAATTTGCTTTCTATGTTGCAAGGAGTGCAAACTATAATCACTTGTACCGATGCAGATATATTAACGTGCGAAAACGCATCACACTTTCATATATTAGGCGGTGCGATAGTGAGGGGCGAATGATGGATATTTTAGAAAGACAAAAAAGTCTTATAGGCGAGCAAAACTGCGAGAAGTTAAAAAACGCTACGGTGGCGGTATTCGGGCTTGGCGGTGTTGGATCGTATACCGTTGAGGCACTTGCGCGTGCAGGCGTTGGCAAACTTGTTCTTTGTGACAACGACGTTGTTTGTGAGCACAATATCAACCGTCAGTTATATGCTTTGCGCTCAACTATAGGATTAAAAAAAGTTGACGTTGCAACACAAAGAATTAATGATATTAACGAGAATATTAAGGTGATTACTCACGATTGCTTTTTTAGTGCAGAAAGTGCTGAAAGTTTTGATTTTTGCTCCTATGATTACGTAGTTGACTGTATTGATACCGTAACTTCAAAACTAAAACTTATTGAATGTGCAAAAAACGCAAAGGTTAAAATTATAAGCTGTATGGGTACTGGAAATAAGTTAAATTCACAGTTTTTGGTAGGGGATATTTTTAAAACAACTAACTGCCCACTTGCAAAAGTTATGCGACACGAACTTAAAAAGAGAAATATTAGTTCGCTTAAATGCGTTTATTCGCTTGAAATTCCACTAGTTAAAAGTGCAGAAAATGGCGAAAGCAAAAGAACGCCGGCAAGTATATCTTACGTTCCAGCAATTGCTGGGTTAACGATAGCAGGCGAAGTTATAAAGGATATAATCGCTTAATGCGAAAAGCCCAAAAGAAAAAACGCAGGGCTTAATAAAATACATTTTATTCGAGGTTTATTATGGAAATTAGAAGATTAGACGTAAGCCAAATTTTGCTTTCAGAGGAAAAAGTTGAGTTGAAGGTTCAAAGAAAAACTTCAAAAATGGGCTTTTTACCAACGGCAATTTGCTATTTATTTTTCTTGTTATGTTTAACAGGCGATTGCTTTTTTATAGGCGCGTTGATTCCTATGAAAGAAATTATGAAAGAACAAGCGGTTAACAACATTTTGTTGCCTTTGGCAATTATTTTAACCGTATTACACGTAGTTCCTTTTATTTTTTGGTTCGTTTTCACATTACAAAACAAAGCTAAAAACGAAGGCAAATGGTATCTTTTAACGAATAAGCGCGTTTGTATAGTTAGCTTTACAAAAACATTGAGCGTCGTATCGGTATTTTTTAATCAAATAACGGCAATGAAGATAGCTAAGTCGGCAGTTTATTTAACCGTTGGCGAAGAAAAAATAGTTATTGACGGCCTTGAACCTTATTCTTCTTTTAGCTCAACGTTAGAAAACCTTTTAACGGGCGAAGAATATAATGCGAATCTTCAAACAGAAATTACACCTGTAAAAGATATAGAAGATGAAGCTCAAACCATTTTGCAAAATCAATCGGAAAAGGTTGAACAAAGCACTAAGCCAAACGACGGTAGTGAAAATCTTACAAAGCAAATTGATCAAATGTTACAAGAATTTGCTGATAAGGTTTTAAATAGTGATCAAAAAGAAGAGTGTGAAAACACTACTGAAGAAAACAAACAAGATAGTAATGGTTAAACGAGGATAGTAATATGCAAGAAAAGAAATTTTACCCCAATATCGCTTATAATAAAGCACAAAGAACTAAATTTTTTACACTAACGATGATGTTAGTAGTTTGTATGGGATTAGTAGTAGGGCTTATGGTTGCTATTGAACAAATGGTGTTTGCATTAATGTTTGGTATGCTAATAATTATGGTGTTTGCTCTTATCCCTTCTGCATTAAAAAACAACCCTATAAAGCCTAACGTTCCACAAATAGTGGTAAAAGGTAAAGAAGTAACCGTTCAGGGCAAAACTCGCGCAGGGAAGGATATCGAAAAAGTAATAGTTACCATCACTCTTTCGCCTGTTAGCAAACTTGCAAGCGAAAATAAAGAGTTTTTAAAGCAAGTTGCGCAAACCTATCCCGAAGAGCCTTTTTTAGGAACTGTTGACGTTTACTATAAAAAATCTTTACATTTAAAGCGTAGCGAAGAAGTAGTTTATAACACCGTTGACGATTGTATAGGCGCACTTACCGCAATGCTTTCGGCTGGAGTTAAACATTATAAAATTTTATTTAGTTTAAAGAAATTTACCGAACCTGCGACCTTCTCGCTTAAAAAAGAAGAAGTTAAAGAAGCGCGTTTAAGCGACGTTTCACAAAAAGATAGATTAAAACAATTAATCTAATTTATAATGGGATACCGGGCGTTTAAAATTTATTCAGCGCACTCTATCTTCAATAACTTTAATTAAAAAACACTAAAAATTTTTCAAAAGGAGTTTGCTATGAATATTTTTGCTATTAGTGATTTACATATGTCTATTGCAAACCCTAAGCCAATGGATATATTTGGTGCGAAATGGAATAACTATCTTGAAAAAATAGCAAGCGACTGGCAAGAGAGAGTGACCGACGACGACGTGGTTATAATAGCTGGCGATATTAGTTGGGCAATGAGCACTGAAGATGCGCTTAAAGATTTTGAGTTTTTTAAAAATTTAAAAGGTAAAAAAATATTTATACGCGGTAATCACGATTATTGGTGGAAAAGCATCACAAGACTTCGTGAACAAATGCCTGAAAATTGTTATTTGTTGCAAAACGATGCAATAAAAATAGAAAATAAGGTTTTTTGTGGATCTCGATGCTGGATTACTCCTGGTTCGCCAGACTTTAAACAAGCCGATCAAAAAATATACTTGCGTGAGCTTGAAAGGCTAAAAATAGCCTTTTTTAGAGCTAACCAGTTAAGATCTGAGCAGGACGAGCTTATTTGCATATTACACTTTCCACCATTTAACGTTCATCGTGAGGATAACGAAGTAACTGCGCTGATGACTGAAAATGGCGTTAACGCTGTTATATACGGGCATTTGCACGGCAAAGATTCTAGAACAGACAAGCTTTTAATTAAAAATCAAATACCGTACTATCTTACTTCGTGCGATATCGTTGACAATAAACTCGTTTTAATTAAAACCGTAAAATAGGGCTTTAAAATTTACAAACAAACGCTTGGAGTATAAAAAAATGGAAGAAAAATTTACTTTTAAAAATTTATGTAATCGTTGGTTTATACAAGCCTTTTCGGGTATGGCTCAAGGTTTATTCGTTACCTTGATTGCGGGAACGATAGTTAAAACTATCGGCACTCTTATCGGTGAAAAAACCGCGGTAGGTCAAATATTTATTTTAATAGGTCAACTTGCTTCCATTATGATGGGTGCAGGTATAGGTGTTGGTATAGCGAACTATTTAAAAGCGCCCAAACTCGTTTTATTTTCTGCAATAGTTGCAGGGTTTATCGGTGCTTACGCCGAGCAATTTTTAGGAGCAAAAATAGTTTTTAACAGTATAACTTTGTCCCTTAATTCAACTCTTTCAAACGTAACGGCTACTCTTTCAAAAGGTTTACCCGGAAATCCTATAAGTGCATACGTTTGCGCGCTAATGGCTGTTGAAATAGGTAGTTTAATTGAAGGCAAAACAAAACTCGACATATTATTAGTTCCACTTACTTGTTTAATTTGTTCTTTCGTAGGTTGCTTTGTTTCAATACCGTTTATTTGGATAATAAGCTTACTAAGTAAGGGTATAGCAGTTGCAACCGGTGCGTTACCATTTGTTATGGGCGTAGTGATTGCCGTAGTTATGGGTATGCTTTTAACCTTACCAACTTCGTCTGCCGCCATTTGGGTAGCTATAGCAACGCCTATTATAACGGGTGAAAGTTCTACCTCAAGCGAGATATACAATATTTATTTAGCAGGTGGGGCTGCTGTTGTAGGTTGTGCAAGTCATATGGTTGGGTTTGCCGTTATGAGTTATCGCGAAAACGGTTGGGGCGGTCTTATTTCGCAAGGTCTTGGAACAAGTATGTTACAAATACCTAACGTAATGAAAAAGCCTATATTGTTTTTACCGGTAGTTATAGCGAGCGCAATAACCGGCCCCTTATCAACTTGCGTGTTTAAGTTGCTTTGTAACGCTTCGGGCGGAGGTATGGGTACTAGCGGTTTAGTTGGAGTTTTCGGAGTAATTGCACCCGAAACCGCATCTATGCAAACGCCTTGGGTTATGTGGCTTGGAATTTTACTTTTAATGTTTGTTTTACCTGCGATAATTAGTTTTTTAGTAAGCGAGTTTATGCGCAAAAAGCAAATTATTAAAGAGGGCGATTTAAAACTTAACTAAATTTATTTTTATAAAGCAAAAGGCTTATTTAAACCTTAAACAAAAATAACGGGAGAGAAATTATGAAATCACTTAAAGAGTTATACCGTATAGGCGTAGGTCCTTCTTCATCTCACACTATGGCACCTTATGCTGGCTGTCAAGAGATTAAAAAGAGATATGGTGAGGATTGTAAGTATACAGTAACCCTATTCGGCTCGCTTAGCGATACTGGTAAGGGGCACGGAACTGACGAGGTTATAAAGCGCGCTCTTGGTGAAAATACCGAGGTTATATTTAATAAAACTCGCACCGAACTTCCTCACCCGAACTATATGCAAGTGGTTGTAAAAACCAATAGCGGAGAATTTACACACGAAATCATAAGTCTTGGTGGAGGAGCTTATTCTCTTGACGGCAACGCGCCTATTGGCGAAGAGATATATCACGAAAAGAATTTTAGCGAAATAAAAGAATATTGCATAAAAAAAGGTATAAAAATTTGCGATTACGCTTACGAACACGAGCCCGATATTAAAGATTATTTGCGCCTTGTTTGGAAGCAAATGAAAGCAAGCGTAAAAGATGGGTTAGAAGCTCAAGGTATTTTGCCAGGTGGGCTTGAAATTGAGCGTAAAGCAGGATATTTACACTCTCAAATAAGTATTTTTCATCCAGCTGAAGCTATTGAAAATATGTTGGTTTGTTCTTACGCTTTTGCTGTTGCTGAACAAAATGCTGGTGGCGGTATAATCGTAACAGCTCCAACTTGTGGTGCTAGCGGTGTTTTACCTGCTTGTCTTGAATATATGCAAAATAAGAAAAAGTTTTCTGATGAAAAGATAATCGACGCGCTTGCAACTGCAGGTATCGTTGGTAACGTAATAAAGCAAAACGCATCGATTTCGGGCGCAGAGTGCGGTTGTCAAGCCGAAATAGGTAGCGCTTGTTCAATGGCGAGCGCGGCTCTTGCTGCTCTTCATAATATGGATATTGAACAAATTGAATACGCGGCAGAGGTGGCTATGGAGCACTATTTAGGGCTTACTTGCGACCCTATTAACGGGCTTGTTCAAATTCCTTGTATCGAGCGTAATGCGGTTGCTGCAATGCGTGCCATAAACGCGCTAAGCTTAGCAAAATTTTTAACACAAACAAGAAAGATTTCTTTTGACGTGATCGTGCATACTATGTACGAAACGGGTAAAGATATGCATTGTTCTTACCGCGAAACTTCAAAAGCAGGTCTTGCAAAAACTTACAAAAAAGCATAACATAGCTTTAAAGGATAAAAAATGTTCACTTTACTTTGTAAATTGTTTATAAAAGATAATAAAAACTACGAAAACAATAGGGTAAGGGAAGGTTATGGCAAACTTTCGGGTATTCTGGGTATTGTACTGAATGCCCTTTTGTTTTTAGCAAAGCTTATTGCGGGTATCGTAACGGGCGCAATATCGGTTATTGCCGACGCGCTTAACAACTTAACCGACGCAGGCTCATCACTTATTACCTTTATCGGGTTTAAACTATCTTCAAAGCCAACCGATAAAGAACATCCATTTGGGCACGGAAGAATGGAATACGTTGCAGGTTTTGTTGTTTCTATGCTAATATTTTTGGTTGCGTTCGAGCTTGCAAAAGAATCAATAACTAAACTTATCAATCCATCTGGGCTTGAATTTTCTATTTTAGCAATTGTAATTTTAGCGCTTTCAATACTCGTTAAACTTTATATGTTCGTGTATAATTACTCAACTGCAAAAAAAATAAAGTCTTCGGCTATGAAGGCAACGGCTACCGACTGTTTAACCGATTGCATTTCAACCTCGGTTATACTTGCGACTTTAGTTATATATAAATTTACAGGTTTTAACATCGACGCAATCGCCGGGCTTTTAGTATCTATTTTAATTTTTTATGCAGGTTTTACCATTGCAAAAGAAACTATCGACCTTTTAATCGGCACAGCGCCAGACCCTGAATACGTTCAAAAAATAGCCGAAAGGGTACTTTCGATTGAGGGGATTATAGGTATTCACGATTTAATCGTGCACAATTACGGCCCTGGCAGACAAATTATTTCAATGCACGCCGAAGTTGACGCAGATGAAAACGTTAACGAAGCACACGATAAAATTGATAATGCTGAAATTATTTTAGAACAAGAGTTTAACTGCATAGCGGTTATTCATATGGACCCTATCGTGCAAAACGATGAAAGAGTTAATAGATACAAAGGCATTTGCAACGGAGTAATTAAAGCGATTAACCCTGATTTTAGCTTACACGATTTTAGAATGACTATAGGAACAACGCACATAAACTTGATTTTTGATTTAACTATTCCACACGCTTGCACGCTTGCCGAAAGCGAAATAAAAACTATGGTAAACGAAGGCGTTAAAGCACACGACGGTAATTTAAACGTGGTGTGTAAGGTTGAAAAAAATTATTCGGGAAGAATGTAATAACAAGTAGTAGCGCGCGTTTTTTTAGTTAACACTAACAGTATTAAAAAGGAGAGGTATGAAGATATTATCATTATTTAAAAAACAGTTACCGCTAATCCTTTTAACTACCTTACTACACGCATTATCCGCTCTCTGCGCGCTTTTTATGCCCTACGAAATGGGTATAATGGTAACCGACGGCATAAAAATGCAAAACGCCACGGTGCTTAAAGAATGCGGTATAATTATGGGAATACTTGCTGTAACAACCTTGGTAATATCGGTGATTACGGTAAGGTTAAATACAAGGATAGCAAACACTTTTGAAAAAGAGTTAAAAATAAAAGTATTTAAAAAAATTAACAGCTTAACTTTTGAACAGTTTTCATCAATAGGCACTTCGGGGCTTTTAACGCGCGCAAACGACGATATTTCAACCGTGCGCGAAACTGTTTCAAACTCAATATCACTAATAATCAATCTACTCGTTTATTACGTAGGCGGTGTTGTTTTGGTTATGGCTAAGGATAAACTAATAGGAATAATTATGCTTTGCGTTTCGCCAATAGTTTTACTTGTGGGCTATTTGCTTGCAAGAAAGCTTGATAAACTTTGGGAATACGGCGATAAAAAAACAGACGAGCAAAACAGGCACGTGCGCGAAAGAATGTCGGGCATAAGGGTGCTTAGGGCATTTGATAAAGAACAAGAAAAACACGAAAAAACCGCCAAAGCCACTAAAGAAATGGTGCTTTCGTTTATAACTGCAAACCGCTTAAGCGGACTTATCAACCCCATTATAACGGTAATTTTTAATTTGGCAAGCGTGATAATCGTTATGGTAAGCGCAAACAGAATAAGTTATCAAAGCGCGCTAAACGCAGGGGATATAATTTCTTCTATTCAATACATAGCCCTAATTTCTTCAGGGTTAATAATGCTAAGTTGGTCGTTTTCGTGGCTACCGCACGTTGGGGTGTGCTTACGTCGTATAGGCGAGATTTTTGCATTTGAAAATAGCGAAAGTGAGCAAATAGAAAGCTTTTTATCGGGCGATTTAGTGGTTAAAAATTTAACCTTTACTTACCCCGGTGGCGGACAGCCAGTACTTAAAAATATTGATTTTAGTATAAACAAGGGCGAAAAGGTGGCACTAATAGGCGGAACGGGTAGTGGAAAGTCAACGCTCGTTAAACTTTTACTTGGTTTTTATAACGCGCAAGAAGGTAAAATAACTTTTGGCGATACCGAATATAGCGAAAGTAACACAAAAAGCGTTAGAAAAAGCGTATCGGTGGCTCTTCAAAAAGCAATGATTTTTCAAGGCACGGTGGGGCAAAATATAGCCTGCTTTTCTAAAGATTATACAGACGAGCAAATAAAAGAAGTTGCTTCGGTTTCACAACTCGACGACTTTTTAAGTGAAAAGGGCGGGCTAAATTATCAGCTTAAACAATTAGGCTCAAACGTTTCCGGTGGGCAAAAACAGCGTATAAACATAGCGCGTACGATAATTAAACCCAGCTCGCTATATATTTTTGACGACAGTTTTTCAGCACTCGACTTTTTAACCGAAAGTCTGCTTAGAAGTCGATTAAACGACTATTTAAAGGGTAAAAGCCAGCTTATTATAACACAGCGTATATCAACTGCAATGCATTGTGATAAGGTGTACGTTATGGATAAGGGCGAAATCGTAGCGGTTGGAAATCATAGTAAGCTTTTAAAATCTTGCGAAATTTATAATCAACTTTACCGTTCGCAAATGGGAGGTGGGTTATGAAGAATAAACAAAAAAAGAAAAATAAAGGTTTAAACTTTTTTCAAGTTTTTAAAAGAATTTTTGGCGAATTAAAACAAGTTAGAGTAATTTTAATAGCCATAGTATTAATATCGATTACAGGGGTTGCAATATCGCTAGCCACGCCAGCTTTGCTTGGTAAATTAACCGACGCACTTTACGCACTTTGGGCAGAGGGAAAAGCTATAAACGAAGGTGAGTTTTCATTAAACGGATATATTTTAGCAGGTGTTTACGTTCTTGCTTGCGTTTTAGGAATAATTTCCATGCTACTTTCAACAACGGCAACATCAAAATATTTTACTTACGGTTTAAGGGTTAAAATAAGTGCAAAAATATTACGCCTTCCCGTAAAATTTGCCGATAAAACACCAACGGGTGAAATTTTATCTCGAATGATGGGCGACGTTTCAAATATGTCTGCTCCAATATACGATATTATTTATACTTTAATCGACGGCGTTATAAAACTCGTTGGAATAACGGTTATTATTTTTATAATGAGCCCACAGCTCGCTTGGTTTATAGTTGCGGTAGTTCCTTTTTCGGTACTTCTTTCGGCATTACTTTCAACCAGAAGCGAAAAACTTTATAATCAAGCTCGTGAAACCAACGGCGAAACTTACGCTCTTACTGAAGAAGATTTTACCGGGTTTGATACCGTTAAGGCTTTTTCACTTGAAGAAGATAGATTACAGCGTTATACCGAGCTTAGCGAAAAGTATAAAACTCAAACGAGTAAGGCGGAAGTTTTATCGGGCACGGTAAACCCACTTATTACCTTTACAAACGCAATAGCCTACCTTTTAATTTGCGTAATAGGTGGCTATATGGCGATTAACGGCACTTTAAGCGTTGGCGCGGTGGTATCGTTGGTGCTTTACGCGCAAATGTTTGCAGGTCCGCTTGAGTCGATTTCGTTTGGTTTTTCACAAATTCAAAACACCGTTGCTTCCGCTCGTAGGGTTTACGAGATTTTAGATGGCGAAGAAATGAGCGATAAAAACCAAGAAAATAAAGTTCCGCTTTCGGGCGAAGTTGTTTTCGATAGCGTTAAGTTTTCTTACACGCCAGATAAACCGCTTATTACTAATTTGTCGTTTAAGGCAGAAGAAGGGCAAAAGGTGGCTATTGTTGGCGCAACTGGCGCAGGCAAAACCACTATAGTTAACCTGCTCATGCGCTTTTACGAAATACAAGGCGGTAGCATTACCGTTGGTGGGCTTAATTCGGCTAATATTAGGCGTGAAGCGTTAAGGCAGGCGTTTTCGATGGTGCTTCAAGATACTTGGCTTTTTTCGGGTACTATTTTTGAAAACGTTGCGCTCGGTAAAGAGGGCGCTACCTTAGAAGAAGTTGAAGATGCTTGTAAAAGGGCGCACGTTCACGACTTTATAATTAGCCAAAAAGATGGCTATAACACCGTTATCAACGAAGAAACTACTAATATATCGGGTGGGCAAAAACAACTTTTAACCATTGCAAGGGCATACCTTGCCGATAGGCGCATACTTATTTTAGATGAAGCGACTTCGTCGGTTGATACTCGAACCGAGTCGCTAATTCAACGCTCGATGGACGAGCTTATGAAAAACCGCACGAGCTTTGTTATTGCGCACAGGCTTTCAACCATTGTTAACGCAAACGTTATTTTAGTTGTTGACCACGGCGATATAGTTGAAAAGGGCACTCACGCCGAACTACTTGCCCGCGGTGGTTTATACAGCAAAATTTATAATAGTCAATACTCAAACGGTTTAACCCAAAAATAAACGTATTTTTCAAACAGTCATTAAAGGGCATAAATAAAAATTAAAAAGTTTAATAAGTGCTAAAACAATATTAAAGAATTAAAAAAAAGAATATTAAACCAAAAATGAGTTCGATAATTTTACCGAACTCATTTTTTTATAATTTGATATTTTAATTTAATTGTTTAACATAAACTTTTTATTAAACGTATTTGTTAATAAAAGGGTTTAATAGAATATAATCCAAACGAGAATTATTACTGGAAAAATAGGAAGGCTTATTAATAAAACCCACCAAGGCCAAGAAAGAATTTTAAACTTAGAAACGGTTTCTCCTGTTTTAACAATTTGGTCGCAGTCTAAGCAATGAACGTCGCCAGAATAACCGTCGCCAAAGAACCAAGAAGGAACGTAATTAATTAGCTTAGTGTTTACGTGGTTATTAGGATCTATTTCGCCAACGTTTAAGCCACAAACCTCGCACCCCGATTTAGAAACGCAAGTAGCTTGTTTTAAAGTATGGCTGGCATAATCAACCTTTTCGTTACAATTTTCACAAGCGTACCAATGCCCGTCGTTATCTGTTACAAACTCATCTGTAGTTTTGTGCCCACCTAGGATATAAGGGATTTCATCAATAACGTATTCGTTGTTTGCATCAAACAAAAGTCCGCAATCAGCGCAGTGGTAATAAGTTTCCCAACCGTTTTCGGTACAAGTAGGGGCTTGCTCAGTAACTTTAGTAAGATTTTCGTGCAAGCAAATAGTTGCGGTGAAATTTTTTCTTGTAACGGCTATTTGTTGAAAGTTTGAATCAAAGGCAAAAAACTCGTCGTTATAAACCGTTCCGCTACCCGAAGTGGCTATTACCCTTAATTGAAAAGTACAAAAAACAAAACTTGAATTATAGGTGGTAGCCATGTTTTGGCATTGAATAATTTCGCCGTAAGTTATACTGTTTAAGCGCTGTGCAACAGCCGAGCCCGTGTCGTTACAAACTATACTTCCCTCAACAAACTCGAAAAACGAAAGATCGTAATGAAGGTAGTTTTGAAAAGCGTTTATCGCATAATCTTCGTTAGAATCGGTGCGTAAAATTACAAAAGATATGGTAATAACGTCGTTATTTTCTACCGTAAGTGCTGATTTTTCGTTTGAGGTTAAAACAAACTCTAAAGTTGGTGAACTTTGAGATTCTTCCGCACCAACTACCGCGGTAGCCGGCGTTAAAAACGAACAGAAGAGAAGCACGTTTAAAATAAAAATTAACAGTTTTTTCATTTTATAAATTCTCCAAAATAGCAATCGCCGTTTTTAAGTGGCTCTTTCAAAAAATAGGGTTGATAAAATACACTTTATCTACTACGCAAAAGCGTATTTTAGGCATTAGTTTAAGTATATTTATTTTATTAAAAATTCAACCAATTGTTGTGACATCGCCTTTAAATTAAACTCAATTCGATTGCTTATAACCTATTATAATAAATAAGTTAGGTAAAATTGTTAAAATTTTATTTAACTCTTTTTATTAATTAGTCCCCTTGCTAATAAAAAGCAAGGGGCTAAAACAGGTATTTTATTCAGTGTAGTTAGCAGTTATAAGGTTAATGTCGAACATGTTTACCTTATAATCGTTATTAACGTCGGCACGTAAGAATAATTCCATATAGCTAGCAACGTCAAAATCAAGGGCTGAACAAGCGTATACTGCAGTTGCGTCCTTTAAGTCAATCTTTCCGTCGGCAACGTAAGAAGCGTTAACGTCGTAAGTTTTAACGATTTCAACGCAATCGCTTGCTTTAGAAAGAACTAACGCAACTTCTTCTGCGCTAACTGCGCCTTCAACTAAAATTGCAAATCCTTCGTAAGCTTCAACGTAATACATTTTTTCGCCGTTATAAGCGTAACCTTCATCGCTACCTTTAACAACTATTAATGAATAACCTTGAACGTAGTCGGCTTTAACTTCTACGGTGCAATCAAGTGAAATGCTAACTTCTTTAGTGTCGCCAGTAACTGCGTTAACTATTGAATTTAAAGATTGTTCATAGTATTGAACAACGTGACCGCTAACCGCAAAAGAAGTTGAAGTTAAACCGCTAATATCGTTCTTTGCAACTAAAGTATAGCTAACTAAAGCTTGGTTTGCACTTCCTTCAAAAGCAATACCTTCAATTTCGCCGTCGATTACGCCGTCGTTATCAGTATCGGCATCACAAGCAAATAAAGCACTGTTGTAAGTGAACGCCCAATCTGCAGAATAAAAATCTTTATTTAAAGATATGGTTGCAACAACGCTTTCGTTTGCTTTTACGTTAGTGCTATCTAAGGTGATAGTAAATGCGTATTCATCTAAAACTTGAATATCGTTAGTTGTTTGAATATAATTACCGGTTGAAGTATGAGCATGGCCGGTTTCAATTAAAGAGCCGGCAAATTCACCGCCGTTATTATCGGTTAGTTTAATTAAACCGTTAATAGTGCTGTTATCAACCGTAACGCTTGCGCCTTGATAATTATCGTCTTCACAAACATCAAAAGCAACGCCGTTTTCTGAAGCAATAATTGTTGAATCTTTTATAGTGCTTGCGCCTGCTTTGTTTGAAAGAGCGCAATCAGCGTTTGTTCCGTCGATAGTAAGGTTTTCAATAGTAAGGTTAGAGTAGTTGTTAACCAATGCGCCTAAAGTAGCGCCGGTAATAGTTCCGTTTTTAATAGTTACGGTGTAGCCTTCTGCAATTGTTAAACCAGCGCTTTCAGATCTTGCAAGTTCGTTATCATTATTAATTGTGTAAGTTTTGCCAGCAAGGTCAATAGTAACGTCTTTTTCTATAACTAAACCAGCTTCTTCAATGTCATTAGTTAAAGTAATAGTTGCTCCGTTAGTAGCAGCATTGTATGCAGCCTGTAAAGAAGTGTAGCCTTTTGTTCCAATATTAGCAACGGTTGGTTTCTCTGCTAACGAATATGTACGAGTAGTAGTGCCATCTTCGTTTGTAGTATCGCTATAAGTAACGTCGTAATCATCAAGTTGAGAAATTACTGATAAAGTAGTAGGTTCTTCATCTTCATTAAGAGTTGATACCGAATTAAAGATTAATTTTGATTCTGAGTTTGACACCTCTTCAGTAGTAGTTTCATCTTTATTAAAAACTAGTGTGAAATGTGAATCTGCTTTTGTTAAATAAACTGTATTTGAAGGTAATAAACTGCCGTTAGTAAGGTCAACAGTTAAAGTTCCAGAAGCAACGTTAATTGGGTCTTTGCTTGTTGTAAGGAACTTAATAGTTGCTGTGCTGTTTTTGCTAATAGCCATATTTAAGTCGGTATAAGACATACCACCTTCAGTTCCTGCTTTACTATAAGCAAAGTAATCATTTGTGCCATAGCCTTTTAGAACGAACGCCTCGATTGTTTGGTCAGTTGCTTCAACAACGTTATAATATCCTTCATCGTCAACGTAAATATCACGGTCGTAAACGCCTTTTGCTGAACCGATAGTGAATTTGTCGCTATTTAGAGCAGACATATACAAATTGCTCAAATCTTTAAATCTACCACCAGCTATTAAAGTGTAAGCAGATGAATCTACTGAGAGCATAAGCGAACCGTTAAAAGTACCGCCATAGAACTGATTTAAAGTGCGATTACTATAAATGGTTCCGTAATATTCGCCACCGTGGAATTGGAATTGTGGGCAGTTTGTTCCGTTACTACCGCTGTGATATACAATGTAACTTGCATTAAACACACCGTTATAAAAACGAATAATAGGTCTGTCTTTCACGCCAGACTTACCAGTTGTTCTTACAATTGCTTTGCCTGTAGCGGTAATTCCGCCTGGGTTTGTAGCGTCTGCCTTAATATCTAAAGCGTAACTTGCGCTAGATCTACCATTGTTAACTATTTGAATAGCGTCCTTTTTGCTAGCTGCGGTCATTGTATAAGTAGAAAGGTCTAAAATATGATGTTCGGTAGAGCTAAGCGAAATAACGTCAGATAAAGTAACGTCGGCAAGCAAGGTTAGGGTTGTGCCGTTGGTCCAATTAGCAATCGCTTCATCAATAGTTTCATAAGAAGTGCTGCCAACTGTTGCAACGTAGGTAGTTTGTTCTGCTCCTTCTTCACCTGTTCCTTGCGCAAAAGCGGTAGGAGTAAAGGTAAATGATGCTGTAAAACAAACAATTAGTGCTAATAAATAGCACATAAACTTGTTCTTTCTCATAGTAATCTCCTTTTACTTTATTTATTACAATTTGCATAATTGTGAAAGTATGGTAGCATAATTATACTATAGAATATTCTATATGTCAAGCAATTATATAGAAGATTCTATATAATCTTAGTATGGATAAACTCAACATGGAAAACAGTTTCAGCAGTATACTAAAAGATTTTTTAAGCGAAAAGAACTTAACACAGGTTGCCTTTGCAAAAATAATAGGGGTAAAGCAAAGCCAGGTGAGCGAATGGTTAAAGGGTAAGGCGAAACCCGGCTACGATTCGCTTAAAAGTATGGTTATTGCTTTTAACGTATCGGCAGATTATTTTTTGGGGTTACAAGAATATTAAAAAGGTGCAAATAAAAGGCAGTATTTTAAATATTTTATGCTATTGAAAAGTATTGTAGAAACAAGTTTATAAAAAAATAGGTAAAGAGTTTATAAAAAAAGCCCACTAAACTTTTAAAAAAAAGTGAAGTGGGGTTTTACGCATATTAAGGGTTTATTTTTTCGTAGCATTAGTGCTCAAGTAGGCGTTTGTCGCGCTATACAGGGGTTTTTTGAGTAATAACTGTCAGCCAGAGCAACTATTCTTGTCATCCTGAGCAACTATTCTTGTCATCCTGAACAACGTCGATGGATCTATTAACACCTCATCCGTCGCGCCGTAGGGCGCGCCACCTTCTCCCACTGGAGAAGGTTTTTTATTGCGATAGTGAGATGTTTCGACTATGCGTGGGCATGACAGTTCAAATTTCATTGCGATAGCGAGACCTTTCGACTGGGCTCAAGGTGGCAAAATTGTGACATCGCCCCCAATTATATGTTTTTAATTGCCGTTTTTAGTGCTTGCACTATTATTGAAAGTTCCATACACGGTTCTTTATTTTGTTCGGTGCAGTAGGGTACGTGTATAAAGCCTACTTTTATATTCGTGTTTTTGTAATATGCTAATAAATTGTAAAGTAAATCGTTGCAAACGTATGCCCCAGCCGAATATGAAAGGTTGGAAGCAATGCCTAAGTTATTAATAGCGCCTACTATTTTGCGAGCAGGAAGGGTGGTAAAATATGCGTTTTCACCGCCTTTTATAATTGGCTCATCCTGCGGTTGGTTTCCATCGTTATCGGGAATTTTAGCGTAACGTAAGTTTATTGCTATAAGTTCGGGTGTTATGGCGTTTCTGCCACCGGCTTGCCCTATACATAAAATTGCATCGGGGTAAAGATTAGTAGCCTTTTCTATTACCGCTTTCGCGCCCTTTTCAAACACTACGGGTACAAGCATTTTTGTTAGTTCGTAATCGCCTATTTGGTTATCAAGCATTAAAACTGCTTGCCACGATGGGTTGATTTTCTCGCCGTTAAATGGCATAAATCCTGTTATTAATAGTTTTTTCATAACTTCCTTTTTGTGTAGTTAATCGCGCTATAGCGCGGTTTTTTATTTTTTCAACAATACGGCTTTTTAATGCGCACGTATATGAGAAACGTGAGATGTTTCGACAAGCTCAACATGACATTTTAGAGATGTTTCGACCTTGCGTGGGCATGACATGGTAACGCGTGCACATGACAAGTATGAGGTGCTTTGGCTATCTCTTAAGTTGTGGTAAATAAAAAAAGCAAATCTATCAGCCACGATACAATCATACTATCTTATTAGAAAATTGTCAATACTTTATGGTGTACTAATTAATTTGTGGCAAGAGATCCTTCAATTACGCTAACGCTTCACTTAGGATGATATTTTGTCACACTTAAAATACTTTAAAAAAAACTTTAGTGACGGTGGGCGCTAAATATGAACAAAAATAAACCTTTAGTTTGTCAATAATTTTCAAAAGAAAAAGTGCCGATAATCGACTTATAGGCAGGGTTTTTACTGAAATCGTTGTATTGTACGGCAAAAACCGCTAAAAAATTTAAAAAATACAGCTAACAAGTTTTTAGGTTGAGCATCTTTTATTAATCGGCTAAAACGTTTTTTAAAAGGATGTTTAATTATTTTTGAATTTAAAGCTTTATTTGAATTTTATAACGCAACGAAAAAAGCAAAAAGAAATTTAAATTTTATATAAAAAATTTGCGATAAAGCTTAAAAATATGTTGCGTGATTTATTTTCATTTGATATAATTTGTGGTGAAGGGCGTTTTATTATTATAATAATAAAAAGCGCGGTTACAACAATTAGCTATAAAATCAATAATTGTTTATAACGTTGTTTACAAAACATAAAAAAACGTAGGAGAACTAAATTGAACGTTTACCATTTAAGATACGCTTTAGAAATAGCAAAAACCGGTTCTATAAAAAATGCGGCTGAAAATCTTTATATGGCGCAACCGAACTTAAGCAGGGCTATTAAAGAACTTGAAAACTCTATCGGGATAACTATTTTTGAAAGAACAACGAAAGGTGTTATTCCAACGGCGGATGGCAAAAAGTTTTTACAGCACGCTCAAAAAATAGTAAGCCAAATTGAAGAAGTGCAAAACCTATTTAACAAAAGGCGCGGGCTATCGGTTTTTTCTATCACCGTTCCAAGAGCGAGTTATATTTCAAACGCCTTTACCGAATTTTCTAAAAACTTAAACCAAGAAAAGCTTACCGAAATTTTTTACTGCGAAAGCAATCCTTTAAAGGCTATAAACAATTTGGTTTACGAAGATTACAAGCTTGCTATAGTTCGCTACAACGAGCGCGACGAAGAATACTTTAAAGAACTGCTTGAAGAAAAGGGGTTAAAGGGCGAAATGATTGCACGGTTTGGAATGAAGTTGGTGTTTAGCGCTAACAGCGAACTTGCAAAGCTTGAAAAAATAAACCTAGAAAATCTTTCGCAGTTTATCGAGTGTTCTTACGGCGATCAGTTTATTCCTTCGCTTACCGAAGAAGAGGCGCGCGAGGTTAACCGTATGGGTGAAAGTAAGCGAATTATTTATCTTACAGGCAGGGCTTCAATGTTTGATTTGCTTTCTGAAAACTATCAAACTTTTGCGCGTTGTTCACCCATTACTCAAAGAATGCTAAAGCGTTATAATTTAATTCAAGTTGATATTGAAGGACAAAAGGAAATTTACAAAGACTTTTTGGTTTATAAAAAAGATTACAAACTTAGCGAGCTTGATAAAAATTTTATTACCGAACTTTGTGATTCAAGAAGAAAACACCTAAAATAGCGTTCAACTATCTAATTTTACACTTTTAATTGATATAATAAGCTTAAAATATACAAATTTATTTAAAAACTGCAAAAATTTCTTTCAATCGATAAAACACATATCGATAACGATATATCGATATCAAAAAATAGTATGACTTAAATACAAAAAACTTTTTTTGAAATTCTTTCAATTTTCGCTATTATATGATAAAATAATAATACAAAACGCGCAAGGGGCGCGAAAAAACGCCTTTAATTGGCGTTAACAACCCTGCGAAAGGGTGCTATAAAGAAGAAAATAACAGTAACACATAAAAAGGAGTTCTTATGAAAACAAAAGTAACAATTATCGGCGCAGGCGCAGTTGGTTCAACCACAGCATACTCAATTTTAATGAGTGGCTTAGCATCTGAAATCGTTTTAATCGACGTTAACACACAAAAGGCTTTAGGTGAAGCGCTTGATATTAAGCAAGCAACACCTGTAGTTTCTAACTGTAACGTTTACGCTGGCGATTACAGAGACGCTGTTGATTCTGACGTTGTTGTAATCACTTCGGGTTTAGGCAGAAAGCCTGGTCAAACAAGACTTGAGCTTGCACAAACAAACGTAAATATCATTAAGACGATTGCTCCACAAATTATGCACTACGCTCCTAATGCTTTATTTATTTTGGTTGCAAACCCAGTTGACGTTTTAACTTACGCTTTCTTAAAATACACTGGCTTACCAAAACACAGAGTTATCGGTTCGGGTACTGTTTTAGATACTATTAGATTAAGAACTCGTCTTGCTGAAATTTATAACGTAAGCCAACAACAAGTTCACGCTAACGTTTTAGGTGAACACGGCGATTCTTCATTCGTTCCATGGTCGGTTGCTAATATTGCAGGTATTCACCTTGATGAATACAACTCTTGTATTGCAACACCTTATAGCCTAGTTAACGAATATACTCACGAAGAAGTTGAACAATACGTTCGCAAGTCTGGCGGTAAAATTATTTCTCGTAAGGGTTGTACCGTTTACGGCGTTGCTACTTCTGTTGCTCACATCATTAAGGCGTTTAGGGGTAATGCTGAAACAGTTTTAACCGTTTCTACTTTAATGGATGGCGAATACGGCTTACACGACGTTTGTTTATCTGCTTTAACTTTAGTTGGGGCTGAAGGCGTTAAGTCTGTTTTAGTTGAAAAACTTACCGACGAAGAAGTTGAAAAAATGAGAAATTCAGCTGCTGCATTAAGAGCGGTTATCGATAGCATTACTTTCTAAGAGGTGAAATTATGGAATACCGTATTGAAAAAGACACGATGGGCGAAATGAAAGTGCCTGCAGATAAATATTGGGCGGCTCAAACTGAAAGAAGCCGTTTAAATTTCCAAATCGGTGGCGAAATTATGCCACGCGAAATTACTTACGCTTTTGGTATTTTAAAAAAGGCGGCTGCTTTAGCAAACTGCAAACTCGGTAAAATTTCTGAAGAAAAAGCGAAACTAATTGCAACCGTTTGCGACGAGGTTATCGACGGTAAGCTTTACGAACACTTTCCATTAGTAGTTTGGCAAACGGGTAGTGGTACTCAATCAAATATGAACGCAAACGAAGTTATTGCAAACCGCGGTAACGAACTTGCAGGTCAAAAGCTACTTCACCCTAACGATGATATTAATAAGAGTCAATCGAGTAACGATACTTTCCCAACGGCAATGCATATCGCTGCAGTTTTATCGGTTGAAGATAAACTTTTCCCTGCTATTGATAAGTTGATTGAAACCTTTAAACGCTTAGAAGCAGAAAACGAAGGTATAGTAAAGAGTGGTAGAACGCACCTTCAAGATGCGGTTCCAGTTGGTTTTTCACAAGAAATTAGCGGTTGGCGCAATATGCTTGAAAAAACTAAGGCTCAACTTGAACTTTCTTTGGGCGGTTTAAAAGAACTTGCTTTAGGCGGTACTGCAGTAGGTACAGGTCTTAACGCTCCTATCGGTTTTGCCGAAGAAGTTGCAAAACAAGTAAGCTTAATTACCGGCAAGAATTTTGTAACTGCTGAAAACAAATTCCACGCTCTTACGGCAAAGGATGAATTAGTATTTGCTCACGGCGCGCTAAAGGCGCTTGCTTGCAACCTTATGAAGATTGCAAACGACGTAAGATGGCTTGCTTCTGGTCCTCGTTGCGGTATTGGTGAAATCTTTATTCCTGAAAACGAGCCAGGTAGTTCAATTATGCCGGGTAAGGTTAACCCAACTCAATGCGAAAGTTTAACTATGGTTGCCGTTCAAGTTATGGCAAACGACGTTGCCGTAAGCGTTGGCGCATCACAAGGTAACTTTGAACTTAACGTATTTATGCCGGTAATTATTTACAATTTCTTACAATCTGTTCGTCTTCTTGCCGACGGGATCATTTCGTTTGAAAAGAACTGTGTAACGGGTATTAAGGCAAACAAAGAAAAAATGCACCACAATTTATACAATTCTTTAATGTTAGTAACGGCTCTTAACCCATATATCGGTTATGAAAACGCTGCAAAAACTGCAAAGAAGGCATATAAAGAAAACATTTCTTTAAAGGAAGCTTGTGTGGAATTAGGCTTTTTAACTGCTGAAAAGTTTGATGAAGTTTTCCACCCAGAAGAAATGATTAATCAAAAATAATAAAAATTGGGAGTATCCTATGGTATTCAGTTATTATCCCGGTTGCACGCTTAAAAATCAAGCGAAAGATTTAGACCTATACGCAAAAAAAAGCGCGCAAGCATTGGGAATTGAAATAAAAGAAATAGACGAATGGCAATGTTGCGGTGGGGTATATACTTCCTCGCCCGACGATATTGCTCCAAGACTTTCTTCTGTAAGAATACTTGCAAAAGCTAAAGAAAACGGGGGTAAGTTAGTAACTATTTGTTCGGCTTGCCACAACGTTATTAAACGCGTGAACGACGATATGAAAAATAACGCCGATATAAATTTACGCGCAAACAACTTTATGCAACTTGAAGAAAGATATAACGGCGAAACGCAGGTTATTCATTATTTAGAAATGTTACGCGACGAAGTTGGTTTTGATAACGTTAAAAAGGCGGTTAAAAATCCTATAAATAAAAAGATAGGAGCATATTACGGATGCTTACTTTTACGCCCAAACGGCGTTATGGCGTTCGATAGTCCCGAAAATCCTACCATCATTGAAGATTTTATAAAGGCTATCGGCGGAACTCCAGTCGTTTATCCTTTTAGAAACGAATGTTGCGGAGCTTACGCAAGTTTAAAAAATAAACCGCTTGCTGATAAAAAGAGTAGCGCGGTTTTATCAAGCGCAAAAGGTCACGGGGCCGAAATGGTTATAACCGCTTGTCCGCTTTGTTATTATAACTTAAAGCGTAGTGGTGAAGACTTGCCGGTTACATACTTTACCGAACTTTTAGCAAAAGCTTTGGGGGTGGACGATAATGAATAAGGATATGCAATTAAAAAGCCTAATTGAAATGTCTGCAACCGACGTTAGAAAGTGTATGAAGTGCGGTAAATGTTCGGGAAGATGCCCAGCCTTTAAGGAAATGGATATCAAGCCTCATCAATTCGTAACTATGCTTGGGCAGGGTAAGGTTGAAAAGCTTCTTGCAAGCAAAGCTATTTGGAATTGTTTATCTTGCCTTGCTTGTGTTGAAAGATGCCCGCGTGGCGTTGCTCCTGCGAACGTTATCGAGGCGGTTAGAACAACTGTGGCAAGAATGCAAGGGGGCGACGGTATAACCGCTGAAGAAATTCCTGCGGAAGTAAACGAAATGATACCTCAACAATTATTGGTGTCTGCTTTTAGAAAATACAAAAAGTAATAGAATATAGTCAAAGGAAGAATTATTATGCATAGAATTGGTGTATTTGTATGTCACTGTGGCTCGAATATTGCAGCTACGGTTGACGTTGAAAGAGTTTCTAACGCGCTTGCGCACGAACCAGGCGTAGTGCATTCGGTAAACTATCAATATATGTGTTCGGAAAACGGACAACAATTAATTAAAAATGCAATTAAAGAACACAACCTAAGCGGTATCGTTGTTTGTTCTTGTTCTCCAAGAATGCACGAAGCAACCTTCCGTAAAACTGCGGAAGTTGCAGGTCTTAACCCATATATGGTTGAAATTGCAAACATAAGAGAACAATGTAGCTGGATTCATAAAGACATTGAAGAAGCAACCGAAAAGGCAATCGTTCTTGCAAGAACCGCGGTTGCAAAATTAACCTTAAATAAACCACTCGTTGCAGGTGAAACCGGCGTTACTAAGCGCGCTTTAGTTATTGGTGGCGGTATTGCGGGTATTCAAGCTGCTTTAGATATAGCAGATGCAGGCTACGAAGTTGATATAGTTGAGAAAAATCCAACTATTGGCGGAAGAATGGCTCAGCTTGATAAAACTTTCCCAACGCTTGACTGTTCGGCTTGTATTTTAACCCCTAAGATGGTTGACTGCGCTCAACACGAAAAAATTAACATTTATTCGTATAGTGAAGTTGATAAGGTTAAAGGTTTCGTTGGTAATTTTAAGGTTACTATTAAAAAGAAAGCAAGATACGTTGACGAAACTAAGTGTACCGGTTGTGGCGTATGTATGGCTAACTGTCCTTCAAAGAAGGGATTAAACGCCTTTAATATGGACTTAAATACAAGACCTGCTATTTACATACCTTTTGCTCAAGCAATTCCTAACGTAGCGGTAATTGATCCAGAGCAATGTATAAAACTAAAGAGCGGTAAATGCGGTTTATGTTCAATGAAGTGTGGCGTTAACGCTATTGATTATAAACAACAAGATAGTTTTGTTGAAAGAGAATACGGAGCAATCGTGGTTGCAACGGGATTTAAACCTATTAGCCTTGAAAACTTTAACGAATACGGATACGCTGATAATAAAGACGTAATCACTTCTTTAGAACTTGAAAGACTTATGAACGCGGCAGGTCCATCAAAGGGTACTTTGGTTCGCCCAAGTGATGGCGAGCATCCTCACGTTATAACCTTTATTCAATGCGTAGGTTCAAGAGACGTTTCTGGTTGTGGTAAGCCATATTGCAGTAAGATTTGCTGTATGTATACTGCAAAACACGCAATGCTCACTCGTGACAAATATCCCGATACCGACGTTTACGTATTCTATATTGACGTTCGTACTCCCGGTAAGAACTTTGACGAGTTCTATCGCCGTGCTGTTGAAGAATACGGAGTACACTATATCAAGGGTATGGTAGGCAAGGTTGCTCCCGAAGGCAAGAAGCTTATGGTTCAGGCATCCGACCTCATCGACAATAAGCAGCTCCATATCGAAGCTGACCTCGTCGTTCTCGCTGCCGCTATCGAACCTGATAAGTCCGCCCGTCCTTTAGCAACAATGCTTACAGCTTCCATGGATACAAACGACTTCTTCACAGAAGCTCACCCGAAGCTCCGTCCCGTTGAAAGCCCGACAGCAGGTGTATTCCTCTCCGGTGCTTGCCAGGGACCTAAGGATATCCCCGAAACAGTTTCTCAGGCAGGCGCTGCCGCTTCCAAGGTAATTGGCCTGCTCGCAAAAGATAAGCTCACAGGTAACCCGTGCGTTGCTATTTCCGATGAAATGATGTGTAACGGATGCTCCACCTGTGAAAAGGTTTGCCCCTACGGTGC
>JAZNFS010000003.1:0-55800 GCA_045589175.1 Christensenellaceae bacterium | reverse complement strand
TTAGGTAGAGCAATCGTTCGTGAACCAAAAGTATTCTTACTTGACGAACCACTTTCTAACCTAGACGCTAAACTTCGTGCTCAAATGAGAACTGAAATTACTAAGCTTCACCACCGTTTAGCAACAACTTTCATTTACGTTACCCACGACCAAGTTGAAGCTATGACAATGGGTACTAGAATCGTTGTTATGAAAGATGGTTTCATTCAACAAGTTGAT
Source organism: Christensenellaceae bacterium (assembly GCA_045589175.1). Taxonomy (GTDB): domain Bacteria; phylum Bacillota; class Clostridia; order Christensenellales; family Borkfalkiaceae; genus HGM11416. The sequence continues at coordinate 55,581 of JAZNFS010000003.1, read as the reverse complement.
GCTCCTCAAATGTTATATGATTTCCCAGCTAACAAATTCGTTGCAGGCTTCATTGGAACACCTCAAATGAACTTCTTCGATGCTGTTTTAACTGGTACTCGTGATAGAGTTTGCGTTGAATTTGATGGTAACAGTATCGTTCTTCCTGCTGAAAAAGCTGCTAAAATTCAAAATTTAGAGGAATACTTAAATACTGGTAAGCAAGTTACTTTCGGTGTTCGTCCTGAAGATTTACACGACGATGCTGATGCAATTGCTAAAAACCCTGAAGCTACAGTTAAAGTTGTTGTTGACGTTGTTGAAAAACTTGGTGCTGAAACTCAATTATACTGTGTATTTGATAACGGTGTAGAAGTTGACGATAACGTTAAATCACTTGTTGATAGCGAAAAACAAATGATCGCAAGAGTTGATTCAAGAACTACTACTGAAAGAGGTCAAAGAATTTCTTTAGCAGTTGACGTTATGCATACTCACTTATTCGATAAAGAAACTGAACTTACTATTCTTGATGGCGAAGGTACTAAGGCTTACGTTCCAGAAAAGGAAAATGAAAGAATTGCTAATCTTCAAGCTCAAGGTATCGACCCATACGCTCCTGTTGAAAAGAAATCTTTCTTCAGCCGTTTATTAAAGGGTAAAAAGGAAGAAGCTCCAGCTGAAGAAGTTGCTCCTCAAGAAGAAACTCCAGCTGAAGAAGTTGCTCCTCAAGAAGAAGCTCCAGTTGAAGAAGTTGCTCCTCAAGAAGAAGCTCCAGTTGAAGAAACTACAGAAGAATAATAATTAAAAATAATAAATCGCCTTATCGTAAAGATAGGGCGATTTTTTATACTTTTATTATAGCTTGGCGTTAGGTAAATAAAAATAGTGCGTCGGTAATAACGATTATTACTGACGCACTAATGCCTTAGTTTTGTTATGCGTTTTCATTAAGAGCCTTTTCATAGGCGTTTAAAAGAACGGCAACAAGTTCTGCTCTTGCTTCTGATGTGATTGGATGAGCAATATCCTTATGTTCGTTTTCGCCAACTTTTCTTGATGGCATTGCAACGAAACAACCTTCAGCACCTTCAACAATCTTAATATCGTGAACGGCTAATGCGTTATCGATCGTTATAGAAGCTACTGCTTTAAGCTTACTGTCCTCTTTTTGAATGAGTCTTACTCTTACGTCTGTAATATTCATAGTTTTCTCCCTAACAACAAAAGTGTAATGATAATGTTTTTACATCTATTACTATAATACAATATTTTTTATGCAATTTCAAGGATTTTGTATAACAAAATTAAAAATTTATTAAAAAATTAATAAAAATTAGTAAATTTATTATATTTTTTTCATATAATGAAATATGGAAAAGGAAAATTGTTCTAAAAAAGAAAAATTGAATTATTGTTTTTTGGGGATTGGCGGTATTAGTATGTCTGCTTTAGCCCTTTTTTTAAAGCATAAAGGTAATATAATTAGCGGTTTTGATAGGTGCGAAAGTAAATTGACCAATACTCTTAAGAACAAAGGAATTAAAATTAATGATGAAAGTTCAATTAACGATTGCGACGTGGTAGTAGTATCTTCTGCTATTGCAAAAACTGACCTTATACTTGAAAAATGCCTACAAAAAAACAAAAAAATTATTACTCGATCGCAGTTGCTTAAGCAAATTTCTGATAGCTTTAATTTTAGAATAGGAGTTGCAGGGACACACGGAAAAACAACTACAACAGCAATGCTTGCTCATATATTAAACTGTGCAAATTTAAGCTTTTGCGCACATATTGGCGGATTAGATAATGAGTTTGGTAATATTATCATTAAGGGTGAAGATGTTTTTTTAAGCGAGGTGTGCGAGTATAAAAAAAATATTTCTTTGTTTGATAGTGAAATAGCTTTGCTTTTAAACTGTTCAAACGACCACGTTGAAAGTTACGGCTCTTTTAGTAAACTTAAAGAAGAATTTTTTAACTACTTGGTTCGATCTAAAAAGGCGATTGTTGATTACGATTGCATTGATATTTCTCCCTTAAACGTTATTACTTTTAGTGCTAAAAATATTAATGCAAATTATTATGCAAGTGATATTGTTTTTGGCGACAGTTTTATTGAATATGCCGTTAATCAACCTATAGGCGGTTTTTTTAAGGTAAAAATTAATAGTGTTTATCCACATGATATTAAAAATTCACTTGCAAGTGTTGCTGTTGCACGTGAACTAGGTATAAAAGAAGATGTTATTAAAAAAGGACTACTTTCTTTTAAAGGCGTTGCAAGAAGAAGTGAAAATTTAGGAAAAATTGGTGATTCAACAATTTTTGCTGATTATGCGCATCATCCTGAACAGATAAAAAACACTATTGAACGATTAAATAAAAATGGGCAAAAATACGCTCTATTTTTTCAGTCGCATACTTTTTCTCGAACAAAAACCTTAATAAAAGATTTTGTTCGAGAACTTTCGCTAACGCAAAATTTATTCATATTCGATACATACGGTGCGCGTGAAAACTTTGATTACTTAGGTAGTGGTAAAAGACTAAGCGAGTTAATAAAAGGTTCGGTTTATTGCGGTTCAGCTGAAAATGCTAAAAATTTATTACCATCGGTTTGTAAAAAATATCCCTTAGTTGCGATTATCGGAGCGGGCGATTTATACGATTATTGTGAGCAACTGATTGATAAAAAATAAAAGTTTTTATAATAAAAACACACCATAATTATTCGCTTAATACAGATAACATGGTGTGTTATATTTTATTCGTTTAAATCCCAATTAATTGGGGTGAAACCATTCTGTTTTAAAAAGTCGTTAGCTTTAGAAAAATGTTTACAGCCAAAAAAACCGTTATATGCTGAGAGTGGACTAGGATGAGCACATTCTAAAACTAGATGTTTATTGGTATTAATAAATTTTTTCTTTGAGCGAGCGTTTGCTCCCCATAATAAAAACACCATTGGATCTTCGCGTTTATTGAGTATTTTTATTACTTCGTCGGTCCATTCTTGCCATCCACACTTTGAATGTGAATTTGCCTGTCCGCTACGTACGGTTAGGGTAGTATTAAGTAGAAGAACTCCCTGCCTTGCCCATTTTGTTAAGCATCCGCTATTCGGTTGAATAATATTTAAATCGTTTTTAATTTCTTTATAAATATTTACAAGTGAGGGCGGAATTTGTACGCCTTCGTTTACTGAAAAACAAAGCCCGTGCGCTTGGTTTTCACCATGATAAGGGTCTTGCCCTAGTATAACGATTTTAACTTGAGAATATGGTGTATATTTAAAGGCGTTGAATATATCGAACATATTTGGATAAATGGTTTGTGTGGAGTATTCTTTAATCAAAAACCCGCGTATAGATGCGTAAAGTGGACTTTCACATAATGGTTTTAAAACCTGATCCCAATCATTTCCTATATTAATCATACTTTATCGTTCCTTTTTTTTGTATAAAATAATAGCAAAAAGTTAAAATAAATTTTATGGATTATAAGTTTAACTATTTTGAAATATTAAGTTTTTCTTCGCCAAAAAATTGTAAAAAATTATGTAAAAAGTTTGCAAAAAAACTACTTAAAAATCCCATTTTGGAATAAATTTCGTAGTTGCTGACTCACGCTCTTGTATTAGGCAATTTTCAATTTTTTCTTCAAATAAAGTTGAAACAACTCTATCGTATTCACCTTTGGTAATAGGGCGTTTTAGTTCGGGGTAATTATCGATTTCGCCAAAAGGGGTATATTGTGACATAAGTGATAAATACGCGCCGTTTTTAGCATTTTTTGAAAACCATTTTACTATTTCAACGCTGTCTTTCGTACCAAGTGGTAAAATTAGATGGCGCACGCAAACTCCGCTTTTCATAAGTCCGTTTTCAATAACGGTCGGCTTGCTTTGCATCATAAACTTTATTGCTTTTTCAGCTACTGAAAAATAATTTTCAATTTTCGTGTATCGTTTAGAAAGAAGTGAAGAATAAAATTTTAAGTCGGGTAGATATATATCAACGAATGAGTTTGCTTTTTCAAGAGATTCAATGCGTTCATATCCGTGCGTGTTATAAACGACCGGTATCTTTGGTTTGTAAATTTCAAACGCTTTTGAAATTTGGTTCAAAAAATGGGTTGGATTGACTAAATTTATATTATGAGCACCATTACTTTCAAGTTCTTTAAAAATATTTGCAAGTTCTTCTGGCGTAATTTGCTTGCCACGTAAAGAACGTGAAAGTTCGTAGTTTTGGCAAAAAACGCATTTTAGCGCGCAACCAGAGAAAAATATCGTTCCGCTACCATTAGTTCCACTAATAAATGGTTCTTCAAATGGATGAAGGTAATATTTAGCAATGCGCATAGTGTTCTTTTCACCGCATCTTCCGTTTAGTAGTTCTCTATTTACTTTGCACGAGTTCGGGCATAACTCACAAATATTCGTCATAAACCTAAAAATTCCCAAAAATAATATATATAATATATATTAACACTTTTATTTATATTTGACAATTGTTTTTAAATGGTATATAATGAATTAATCAAATAGGATAAAAATAATTGGAGATATATTATGAAAAAGTTTTTTACTAGCGAAAGCGTAACAGAAGGGCATCCCGATAAAATTTGCGACCAAATTTCAGACGCCGTTTTGGACGCTATAATTGCAAAGGATAAAAATGCTAGGGTTGCTTGTGAATGTATTGCAACTACAGGTTTGGTTTTAGTTACTGGCGAAATCACTACCGATTGTTACGTTGATATTGCAAGCATTGCAAGAGAAACTATTCGTGAAATTGGTTACGACCGTGCAAAATATGGTTTTGACTGTGATACTTGCTCTGTTTTAACTGCAATTAAAGAGCAAAGCCGTGATATTGCTTTAGGTGTTGATAATTCTGTTGAACACCGTGAAAGCGGTGAAATCGCAGATATGATAGGAGCAGGTGATCAAGGTTTAATGTTTGGTTATGCTACCGACGAAACTGAAGAATATATGCCATTACCTATCACTTTAGCGCATAAATTAGCAAGAAGGTTGACTGAAGTTAGAAAGCAAGGCTTAGTTGACTATCTTCGCCCAGACGGAAAGTCTCAAGTAACCGTTGAATATGAAAATAACAAACCTATTAGAATTGACGCCGTTGTTATTTCAACACAGCATTCTGAATCGGTTACAACCGAAAAACTTCGTGAAGACGTTAAAAAGTTAGTTATTGATAGCACTATTCCTGCTGACTTAGTTGATGAAAACACCAAATATTTTATAAATCCAACCGGTCGTTTTGAAATAGGCGGTCCTCACGGTGATAGTGGTTTAACGGGTAGAAAAATTATTGTTGATACTTACGGTGGAAGTTGCGCGCACGGTGGTGGTGCGTTTAGTGGTAAAGACCCAACGAAGGTTGATCGCAGTGCATCTTATATGCTTAGATATATTGCAAAAAATATTGTAGCGGCAGGTCTTGCAAAAGAATGCCATATCGAAGTTGCTTACGCTATCGGCGTTGCTCGTCCAGTTTCACTATTCGTTGATACTAAGGGCACGGGCGTTTTATCTGATGATAAGATTGTTGAAATCATCAACAAAGAGTTTGATTTAAGACCATATTCAATAATTGAAACCCTTGATTTAAGAAGACCTATTTATCGTAATACCGCAGCATACGGTCACTTTGGTAGAAGTGAATTTCCTTGGGAACAATTAAACAAGGTTGAAGATTTGAAAAAATATTTATAATTTTACTCTCGTACTTATAATATTAAAGATTAACTGAATGATAGGGGATAATTAAAAAATGCGTTACGTATTTTATTTGCAACGCATTACAATAAAGGACACACAATATGTTTGAAGTTATAGTTATCGGTGGTGGCGTAATAGGGGGATTAACTTTACGCGAGCTTTCAAAATATAATTTAGATTGTGCTTTGGTAGAAGCGCAAAACGACGTTGCCGTTGGGCAAAGTAGAGCAAACAGCGGTATCGTTCATGCAGGGCATGATGCTAAAGATGGTAGTTTAAAGGCAAAATTTAACGTTCTTGGAAATAAAATGATGCCAGCTCTCACTAAAGAATTGGGCGTAAAATACCGTAATAACGGCTCGTTGGTAGTTGCTTTTAGCGAAGAAGATTTAGTTACCCTTAACACTTTAAAGGCCCGTGGTGAAAGTAACGGCGTAGAGGGGTTAACCATTTTAACGCAAGAAGAATTAAAGCAAAAAGAGCCTAATATTTGCGATAATGCGCTTGGTGCTTTATATGCACCAACTGGTGGTATAGTTTGTCCTTACGATCTAACCATTGCTGCGATCGGCAACGCAATGGATAACGGTGCTAAACTTTACACTAATTTCAAGGTTAACGAAATTATTAAAAAGCAAGATGGATTTACCCTTATTAGCGAAAAGGGACAAGCTCTTGATTGTAAAGTAATAATCAACGCAAGCGGTTTGTCTTGCGATAAAATTGCTAATATGGTTGGCGATTATTCTTTTAAAATGGGTGCACGAAAGGGCGAATATATTCTTTTAGATAAAGAAAATTCAAACTTTGTAAACCACACTTTATTTTTTACGCCTACTAAGGCAGGTAAGGGAATATTGGTTACTCCAACGGTTGATAACAATATTTTACTTGGGCCTACTTCAACAGAACAAGCCGACGGTTCAACCGTTACCAGCGAAAGCGGTCTTGCCTTTATTATTCAAAAGGTTAAACAAATGGTTAAAAATCCACCATTATTTAACACTATAACTTCTTTTGCCGGTGTAAGAGCATATTGCGACCGCCACGATTTTATAATTGAAAAAAGTAGTGTATGTGAAAATTTTATTAACGTTGCAGGTATAGAGTCTCCAGGTCTTACTTCAGCTCCCGCAATAGCAGAATATGTGGTTAACGAACTTATCGGCTCACTTTTACCGCTTGAACGCAAGCAAACCTTTAAGGCTGAAAGAGAGCCTGAATACTTTTTTAAGAATTTATCGGCTGAAGAAAAAACTCAAATAATTTCAAAAAATCCTTTATACGGAAAAATCGTTTGTAGATGTGAAGAAATTACCGAAGGTGAAATTGTTCGTGCAATTCACCAAAATCCGCCTGCTCGCGACCTTGATGGTGTAAAGAGAAGAACTCGCGCAAGTATGGGTAGATGTCAGGGTGGTTTTTGTCAACCGCGTATCGTTGAAATTCTTGCAAGAGAATTGGGCGTTGATATGACCGAAGTAACAAAATCGGGCGAGGGTTCTGAGCTTGTATGGGGGAAAACGAAATGAAAGTAAATTACGATTTAGTTGTAATTGGCGGTGGCCCAGCAGGTCTTGCCGCTGCGATTTCTGCATACGATAATGGTGCAAAGGATATTTTAATTATCGAAAGAGAAAAAAGATTAGGCGGAATACTACGTCAATGTATTCATAACGGTTTTGGACTTACTCGTTTCAAGCAATCTCTTTCAGGCCCTGAATATTCAGCACGCTTTATAGAAGAACTTAAAAAGAGAGAGATTGACGTAGCTCTTGAAACTACCGTTCTTTCTCTTACTCAAGATAAAAAAATTCAAGTTATTAATAAGCAAGGCGCTTTTACTATTGTTGCTAAAGCAGTAATACTTGCTATGGGTTGTAGAGAAAGAAGTCGTGGTGCATTGAATATCCCAGGTAGCAGACCAGCTGGTATTTATTCTGCAGGTACGGCTCAAAAATACATTAACTTAAACGGTTATTTGCCAGGTAAAAGGGTAGTTATATTAGGCTCGGGCGATATTGGGCTTATAATGGCTCGCCGTATGACTTTAGAGGGGGCAAAAGTTCTTGCCGTTAGCGAAATTATGCCTTATTCTAGCGGTTTAAAAAGAAATATTGTTCAATGCTTGAACGACTTTGATATTCCGTTATATTTAAATCATACAATTACAGAAATTAGGGGCGATAAGCGCGTAACCGGGGTTACTATTTCGCAGGTTGATGAAAATAAAAAGCCTATCAAGGGTACTGAAAAACATTTCGACTGTGATACAGTTTTATTTTCGGTTGGTTTAATTCCAGAAAACGAAATTACTAAGAGCGCGAATATTCCACTTTCTCCAAGAACTCGGGGTGCTGTGGTTTACCAAAACCGCGAAACCTTAGTTGAGGGTATTTTTGCTTGCGGTAACACCATTCAAGTTCACGATTTGGTTGACTTCGTTTCTGAAGAATCTGAAATTGCAGGTAAAGCTGCAGCCACTTATATTTTAGAGGGAGCGAAAGAAAAAGATAGTATTTCAACCGTTAACGGAAAAAATATCGGCTACGTTTTACCCCACCGTATTGATAAAAATCAAAAAGGGCACGTTAAACTATTCTTTAGAGTAACAAACACCTTTAAAAACTGCGTTATTAACCTTTTATGCAACGGAGAGATAATTGCTAGCAAAAAGCGTAATATTGCAGTACCTGGTGAAATGGAAACGTTTATTTTAACTCAAGATAAAATTGCTTCGATAAACGGAGATATTACCGTTGAACTTAAGGAGGGTGTATGAGCGAAAATATTAAAGGTTTGACCTGTATTGAATGCCCTATGGGGTGCTCAATAACCGTTCGCGTAGTTGACGGTGTAGCTACAGAAGTTAGTGGAAATAATTGTGTGAGGGGTAAACTTTACGCGGAAAACGAAGTCGTTTGCCCGAAACGCGTTATAACTACTACCGTGCGTCTTACAAACGGCGACGTAGTTCCGGTTAAAACTACAGCCCCCGTAGATAAGAGTAAAGTTTTTGAAATTATGCAAAAAATTAACAAGGTCGTTGCTACTGTTCCAGTAAGAATTGGCGACGTTTTAGTTGAGGATATCGGTTGCGGAGCAAGCCTTGTTGCTACTGACGATCGCGATTAATATGTTGGATTATTTTGGTAAAGATGCCACTAGTTTAAATAAAAAAAAGTTGTATCTTTTTGATATGGATGGAACTATTTATTTGGATAACGATTTATTTGAGGGCGTTCCTGAACTTCTTGAGAAAATCACTTTAAGTGGCGGTAAGTACGTTTTTATTACTAATAACGCATCAAAATCTGTTGTTGATTACGTTGCTAAGCTTCACAGATTGGGTTTAACTAAGGTTGATGAAAGCAACTTTTTTACTTCGGTTCAAGCATCAATTGAACTGATGAAGAAATTGCACGCAAACGATTTGATTTATTTACAAGGCACTAAATCGTTTATTGAAGAGTATAAAAAAACGGGGCTTAAAGTTACTACCGAATACGATGAAAACGCAAAAGTCGTATTGGTTGGTTTTGACCCTGAATTTACGGGCGAAAAGATTTATACTACTTGTAAAATGCTTACCAAACTTAACGTTTGTTATTACGCTACTAATCCCGATTGGGTTTGCCCTGTTGAATTTGGCTATATTCCTGATTGCGGTTCAATGTGTCAAAGTATTGAACGAGCAACTGGTAAAAAACCTGAATTTATTGGTAAGCCAAAGCCTACTATGATAAATGCCGTTATGGAAAAATTTGGCTATTTAAAAGAGCAAACCGTTGTTATTGGCGATAGGCTCTATACGGATATTGCTTCTGGAAATAATGCAGGCGTTGATACCATTTGCGTGCTTTCAGGCGAGGTTACTCTTGAAGAAGTTGAAAAAGCTACGGGGGTAGAAAAACCTACTTATTTGTTTGAAAGTGTTAAGGATTTATTATAATTATTTTTTAGCCATTTGTGGTAAAATGGCGCTATAAGTTGATTATCGCGCCAAAGGGAGGAATTATGGAAGATTTTTTTACAAAGACTATGTTATTAAATCAATTGCCACTTCTTGTTGATTTAACACTTGCGGTTTTGCTTGGTTTTTGTATTGGTTACGAAAGAAAACTTCGCTTTAAAGAGGCTGGTATAAGAACACATACCATAGTTAGCGTTGGTTCGGCACTTATGACGCTTATTTCAATGCACGCTTTTGCCGACGGTGATCCTGGAAGAATAGCAGCACAAATAGTAACTGGAATAGGTTTCTTGGGTGCAGGTATGATAGTTTATAGGAGAAACGAGGTGCGTGGGCTTACTACTGCAGCCGGCGTTTGGGCTACTGCTGGTATTGGTATGGCCTGTGGCGCAAGATTATACATAGTAGCGGTGGGAGCAACCGTTATAATAATTGCCGCACAATGTTTATTCCATTTACCTTTAAAACTTTTTCATTCAACCCATTATTATTCGGTGAAAATTGAGTTCGTTCAAACTAAAGATGAAAACATGATTATAAAGCGTTTATTTAAAACCGATAGATATAATCACTTGGTTATTAGACGCGTTGATGATAAAGTTATTTATAGTGCAACTTTAAATACGAGCGTTGAATACTCATCATCGAAGTTAAACGCTATTATTGCTGAAAATGATTTTATTCTATCAATTGAAAGATGTGACGATGAATAACCCTTTTTGTTTTGACAAAAACAGTAAAGCGTGGTATAATGTGGTATAGTTATGAACGGTAAAACTAAAAGATTTATTGCGTTTGATATCGGCGATAAAAGAATAGGTATTGCGGTAACCGATCCTTTTGGAAATATGGCTCTTCCCGTTGAAACCTATCATAGAAGGAATTTTGACAAAGATTTAGATTATTTGGTTTATTCTGCCGAAGGTAGAAGCGTTGACGGTATAGTGTGCGGACTTCCGCTAAACGTTGACGGCTCTCCCTCCATTCAAACAGAAAAGACGTTAGCTTTCGTTGAAGAACTAAAAAAACGCACGAAACTTCCTATTGAGTTTCATGACGAGCGTTTTTCAACGATGGAGGCTCATAGGGTGCTTATAAGTGAAGATATGAGCAGACAAAAGCGTAAAAAGTTTGTTGATGCCATTGCTGCAACGTTTATTTTAGAAGATTATATGAAAAAAATTGAGCTTGAAAATAAATAGCGTTACGCTTTAGTTTTTTGAGTTATTTTAATAAATTATTAAGGAGCTAAAAAAAATGATTGACGAAAAAGAAAACCTTATTCCAGTAGAAGAAGATGAAGATTTTATTGAATTAGTTGACCAAGAAGGTAGACACTTAAAGTTTTTCCACGTTGGCTCAACTGAATATATGTCAAAATGGTATGCATTTTTTATGCCTGCTGAAGAAATCGAAGGTCTTGCAGAAGATGAAGTTGTAATTTATGAAGTTGCTGAAGAAAACGGCGCTGAAATTTTATTACCAGTTGATGAGACTAGCGGTGTTTTAGAAGCTGTTTATGAAAAATTCTGCAAAGAAATGGAAGAAGAAGCTGATGCTTTAGAGGCTGAAGAATTAGAAGGTGGATGCTGTTGTGGGCACGATCACAGCGAAGGGCATCACCACCACGAAGACGGTAAGTGTTGTTGCGGTGGCAAAAATCATGATGAAAAGGGTGAGTGCCACCACGGCGAAGGACACCATCACCATGAAGACGGTAAGTGCTGTTGCGGTCACGACCATGGCGAAGATCACAAAAAGGGTGACTGTAAAAGAAAAAATCATTAATTTTTAAATAGGAAAGAGTAACCCTCTTTCCTGTTTTTTGTGTTGTAAAAAATTCGTTTTTTGTTTCGCGTTTATATATATAATGTCGCGAAGAAAAAAATAGGGAATAAAAACCCTAGCTATAAGCAAAATTTATCATTGTGTTAAGTTTTATCGATAGAAAAGTGTGTTTTTTTTGGTTGACAAACAAATTTTGTTGTGTTAAAATCAAAGTATAAAAAGTTTGAGGTAAAGTTATGTTTACTTACACTTACTATTATTATTACTATATCGGTGACTTAATGATGCGGTAAAGGTAACAGCGTCAACTTTTTCTGTGTAAAAAAGTAAGCACTTGTCAGCCAATACCGCTGAGAAGTGCTTTTTTTGTTTTTTAATTGATTTTATTTTTTATCTATATAAGGAGAAAAACTTATGAAAAAACTACTATCTTTTATGTTAACGGCTATTATGGCATGCTCTCTTTTATTTACAGTTGGTTGTAATACTAAAGACGAAAATACCATTTACGTTGGCGTTTTACAAGTTGCAACACACGATGCGTTAGATAATGCTCGCAAAGGCTTTGAAGATACCTTAACTGCTTGGGCGACAGCAAATGGTAAAAAAGTTGAATTTAATCGTCAAAACGCAAACGGTGATAGCCAAAACGAACTTACTTTAGCAGATTCTATTTTCTCAACTAATCCTGATTTAGTATTAGGTATTGCTACGTCTTCTGCAAGAGCTTTAGTTAATGCTGCTTCAACTTCTACTCCAGTATTCTTTACAGCAGTAACAGACCCTGCAAGCGAAAACTTAGTTCGTGAAAACAGCGCTGGTACTTCAGATATGAAACCGGACTTAGTTGCAGAACAAATCGCTTTAATTCGTGAAATTAACCCAAATGCAGACACTATGGGTTTCTTATATAATTCAAGTGAAAACAACTCGGTTACTCAATTTCAATTAGCACAAGATAAATGTAGAGAGTTAGGTATTAATTTAATTCCTTTTACAGCAACGCAATCAAATGATATTGCAACAGTTGTAGATTCAATATCAAACGTTGACGCTGTTTACGTGCCTACAGATAACCTAATGGCGGAAAATATTACTTTAATTTGTTCTATTTTACATGAAAAAAATATTCCTGTTATTGCAGGTGAAAGCGGTATGTGTGATGATGGCGAAGCAGTAGTTACTTTAGGTATTGATTACTATGAATTAGGCGTTCAAACTGCACAAATGGCAATTAAGGTTTTAAATGGCGAAGTTAATATTTCTGGTTTAGGTTTTGAGTTTTTCAATAAAGAACTATCATTCTTTATTAATGAAACAAACGCTTTAACCGCAGGTCTTTCTCAATCACTTATTAATTCTTTAAAGAGCGCTCACGCTGCTTAATATTTAATAGTTTGCGCTACTTAAAGGCGCTAAAATACAATTACGAAAGGTGAAAATATGTTTCAAGGGCTAATAAACGCGCTTCCGGGTGGAATTTCTCAAGGTTTAATGTGGGCGATTTTAGCGTTAGGCGTTTACGTAACTTATAAGATTTTAGACTTTGCCGACCTTACGGTTGACGGTTCTTTAGCAACCGGCGGTTGTGTTGCAATAGTTTTAACGGCTGCAAAAGTCCATCCTATTTTAGCAATATTAGTTGCCGTTTTAGCTGGCGCGCTTGCTGGAATTATTACTGCTATATTAAATACTAAACTTAAAATTCCCGCAATACTTTCGGGTATTTTAACGATGTCGGCATTATTTTCAATAAATAAAATCATTTTGGGTAAAAGAGCTAACGTTTCTGCTAGTCCCAAATTAACCGTAATCGGAAGACTTGCAAATCTTTTTGGTATGAGTTCTAGCGGACTTGATAGAAACATACTAACTATCGGTTTGTGCGTTATTTTGATAGCTTGTATAATCGCTTTTTTATACTGGTTTTTTGGTACTGAATGGGGTAGTTCAATAAGGGCAACGGGTAATAACCAAACCATGGCTACTGCACAGGGTATTAATACTGATAGAGCAAAAATCATTGCTCTTGCCATCTCAAACGGGCTTGCTGCACTTTCTGGCGCTGTAATTTCACAATATCAATTCTCGGGCGACGTTAATATGGCGAGCGGTACGATAGTAATCGGTCTTGCTTCGGTTGTTATAGGTCAACTTGTAGTTGGTGAAAAAGGTTCGTTCTGGGTAAGGTTAGTTGGCGTTGTAATAGGTAGTTTGATTTATCGACTTATCTTTGCTTTAGCCGTTCAAATTGGCTTAGATCCTGATAACTTAAAACTTATTTCATCAGTAATTATAATAATAGCTTTATGTATTCCTACTATTAAACAAAAGTTTTTCTCAAATAATAAGGTAGGAGGCGAAAAGAATAATGCTTGAAATTAGTAATTTACAGGTTATATTTAATAAAGGTACGGTTAATGAAAAGCATGCGCTTAGGGGCGTTGATTTAAAGCTTGAAGAGGGCGATTTTGTAACCGTTATAGGTGGTAACGGTGCAGGTAAATCGACTCTTTTAAACTCGATTGCAGGTACGTTCCCAGTTGAAAATGGTTCGATTGTGTTAGACGGCGTTGAACTAACTAAAATGCCAGATTATAAGCGCGCAAAATACGTAAGCCGTGTTTTCCAAGATCCACTTATCGGTACTGCAGGTAATATGAGCATTGAAGAAAACCTTGCACTTGCCGCCCGCAGAGGTAAAAGAAGAACCTTAAAGTGGTACACTAACAACGAAGAAAGGGCAGTTTTTAAAGATTTACTTGCTGAATTTGATCTTGGTCTTGAAGATAGAATGATGCAAAAGGTTGGCACTTTATCGGGCGGTCAAAGGCAGGCAATCACATTGCTTATGGCTTCGCTTGCATCGCCAAAACTATTACTTTTAGACGAGCATACTGCCGCTTTAGACCCTAAAACGGCTAAAAAAGTGTTGTCATTAACTGAAAAAATAGCAAAAGATAATAATTTAACCGTACTTATGATTACTCATAATATGAGCGACGCTATAAAATACGGTAACAAACTTATAATGATGAACGAAGGCAAAATTGCATTCTCTTGCGAGGGAGAAGAAAAGGTTGGTTTAACCATTCCATTCCTTATGGAAAAGTTTGAAAAAACCGTTGGTGAAGTTCTTGGCGGAGATAAATTATTACTTGGTTAATATTAAACGGGGTGGTAAAGTAGTTATGGAATTTTGTGAAAGACTTCAAATGCTTAGAAAAGATAAAAAGTTAAGTCAAATGGAACTAGCCAAGGCTACGGGGCTTAGTCAATCTGCTATTGCTAAGTGGGAACTTGGTAAGGCCGATCCTTGCTCAACCGCGCTTATTAAACTTGCAAAATATTTTGGAAAATCGGTTGACTATTTACTTTGCTTAGAAAACGAAAGATAAAAGTTAAGTTTATGTAAAAAAATTTATATTTTGGCAGTAAATTGCTTGCAATAAGTTGTTTATTATGCTAAAATATACCAGTGACTTCGGGTGGTCCTCTTGCGTAAGGTCAATGAACACCTAGTAATATAGGAGGTATAAGTCGTATGGCATCAATCATTGAACAAATCAATCAAGAAAATCTTAAAGCCGAAACTCCTGTCTTCAACGTTGGTGATACTGTTAAAGTTTCATTCAAAGTTATCGAAGGTACAAGAGAAAGAATTCAGATTTTCGAAGGCGTTGTAATCGCTAAGAGACACGGTGGTATTAGTGAAACCTTTACTGTAAGAAGACTTTCTTTCGGTATCGGCGTTGAAAGAACTTTCCCACTTCACTCACCAAAGATTACTAAGGTTGACGTTGTAAGAAAGGGTAAAGTAAGAAGAGCTAAACTTTACTACTTAAGAGGACGTACTGGTAAGGCTGCAAAAGTTAAAGAAGTACTATAATTCAACCAATAGGAGAGAGTCACTAGTTGACTTTCTCCATTTTTTTTGCTATAATTTTTGTAATTCTATTAAAGAGTATAAAAACGTAATATTATATATAGGTGAAATTATGTTAGAAATTAAAAATTTAACAAAAGTTTATAAGGGAGAAAAGGTTGCAGTTGATAATCTTTCGCTAAAGGTTGAAAAGGGTGATATCTTTGCATTTATAGGGCATAACGGTGCAGGTAAGTCTACTACAATAAAATCTTGCGTTGGGCTCTTGGATTTTTCTAACGGCGACGTTTTAATAGACGGGGTTTCTATTTTAAAAGACCCTATTTATTGTAAAAGCGTTATTGCTTATATTCCAGATAACCCTGATATTTACGAATACATGACGGGGATAGCATACCTTAATTTTATTGCCGACGTTTTTAAGGTTGATAAAAACGAACGATTATCGCTTATTGATAAATACGCTACCGATTTTGAAATTAAGCAAAATCTTGGCGATTTAATAGGTTCGTATTCGCACGGTATGAAACAAAAAATTGTAATTATTGCTGCACTTCTTCACAAGCCTAAGCTTATGATTATGGATGAACCTTTCGTTGGGCTTGATCCAAAGGCTTCGTTTATTTTAAAGAATATGATGGCCGAAATGTGTAAGCAGGGTATGGCAATATTTTTCTCAACTCACGTTTTGGAAGTTGCTGAAAAACTTTGTAATAAAGTTGCAATCATTAAGGATGGTAAACTTGTAGTGAGCGGTAACACCGAAGAAATTGTTAAGGATAAATCGCTTGAACACGTGTTTATGGATAGTGCCGATTATAAAATTAACGCGATAGAGGGTGGCGATGATGAATAACTTTTTATTGCTTTTAAAATGCGATTTAAAAAAGTTGTTTACTCCTAAAAAAGATGGTAAAATTGGTGTTTTAATAGCATACGTTATTTTAGCTATATGTATATTGTTTATTTCCATTAGTTATACCTCTATTTTTGGATTGATTTTACCAAAAGATAGTAAGCACGTTGCTTTGGCTTTAATTTTAGGTGTTTATACTATTTTCGTTCTTTTTACAACGGTAGGCAACTCGAAAATTTTGTTCGGTGCTAAGGATTACGATTTATTAACTTCCTTACCGATAAAGCCCATTGAAATAATTTTATCAAAACTTTTTTACGTTTATTTAATTAATTTGGCGGGTGCGTTTATTTGTTTAGTTCCTTCTGTTATAACCTATATGATTGTAGCGCAAAGTGGGGCTATAACGCTATTAAACGCATTTATTGCTCTTCCTTTCGTACCACTTTTTCCGCTTGTTTTAGGCTTGATGATAGGCACTCTTATTAACGTTATTATTTCAAAAGTAAAAAATAAAACCTTAATAACAACAATACTTGCGGTATTGTTTTTAGGCGTTTATTTTTACTTTATATTTTCAACTAACTATCAAGATGCTGATACGGATGAGCAAATGGCGACCGCTCTTTTAAGCATTCAAGGTGTTTTTAAAGTATTTTTTGCTTATTCTAAGGGGATAACGGGTAACTATTTGTATTTGTTTAGCTTTATCGGTTTTGGTTTGGTTTTTGCAGGATTATACTTTTTGCTTTTAAGTAAATATTATAAGCAAATTAATAATCTTATATTTAGTAAGAGATCGAGCGCAAACTTTAAGTTTGAACAAGATAAAAACAAATCGACTTCGGTTACGGGCGCTCTTTTAAAGCGCGAGTTTAAACTTTTCTTTTCAGATACCACTATAATTATAAATAACCTTATAGGCCCTATTTTTTCATTGCTTTTAGCGGTTGCGGTTATATTTAAAGGTGGTGTAAACGGGCTTGCTTCAGGGCTTGAAATAGAGGGCGAAGAGATTGACATAGCCGAACTTGAAAGAATACTTTCATATATAATTAAAAATCTTTTACCTTATATCCCAGTTTTCTTTATGGGAACTTGTTTTTATTCAGCTTGTTGCATTTCAATCGAAGGAAAAAACATGTGGATGGTAAAATCCCTCCCTATAAAAGGGAAAAGCTATTTTAATACAAAACTTTTAACCCACCTTATAATAAACCTACCATCTGCTATTGCTTGCGTGCTCGCATTGGGTATAACTTCAAACGCTGTTTGGTATGATATTATAATTGCTATTATATTTACTTTAGCCTACGCTATTTTTGATAGTATATTAGGTCTTACCCTAAACGTACACTATCATAATTTTGACTGGGAAACAACGGCTGAAGTTGTAAAAAGGGGAACTAGCGTTAACATTATGGCGGTTGTTGGTATTTTAGCGATAATACCATTAATTATAATACAAATTTTAGCAAGTTTTATAAGTCCTTATTTAGGTTTTGTAATAAATTTTGCGTTGATTTCAGGCCTTGCATTTTTATTCTACAAAATAACCTTTACTAATGCAGATGAAAAGCTGTTGAAAATGTAAAAAACTACTAAATTGTTCATTAAATTATAAAAAATGGCATAAAATGACTAAAGGAAGGTCAAATTATGCCATATTTTTTTTGCGAAAGAATAATTGAAGAGGCTATTTATATTTGTAAAAATAACGCAACGGTGCGTAAAACGGCCGAGCATTTTGGGCTTAGCAAATCTTGCATACATAAAGACGTAAGCGAAAAATTAAAGATTATAAATCCTGAACTTTATAACCAAGTAAAGCAAGTTTTAAATAAAAATTTTAGCGAAAAGCACATACGTGGCGGAGTTGCTACAAAAAACAAATATTTTAATAAAAAACCGCGTTAACGAACTTATAGAGGCATTTTTAATATCAAAAAACCACCGAAATTTTGATATGCACCCCAAAAGTTAGACAAAACTTTTGGGGTGCATATCATAATCGGTGGTTAATTTTTAATTAAATTATTCGTCAAGGTTGAATAACTTTGTGTAGGTATATTTATCACTACTAAACGAATCGAAATAAATTTTAGTGCAAGTTTTTAAACCGTTGCTTTCGTTAAAGTGTTTAAAATCACCGTTTTGCGCCGCAATATAGCTTCTTACAAATTGTGAGGTTATTACTGGCATATATAAACGCTTTACGAACATGTGACCTGGGTTAATTAAATCAAGCGCGCTTACGGGAATAAGCGGAACTTCGCAAATGGTATTGTTTTCTTCTTTTAATCTTGATTCAAGGGTAGGTATAAAGTGTTTGCCACATTCTTCTGCAAAAATTTCTTTGGTTTTTCTGTTTTGAGCACCAAGGAATATTTGTGCGTTGCAGTTATCGCGTATAATAACCGAGCGTTCGGGATTATATACTAAATCGATTTGCTTGTATGATTGAACAACTAAGTGAAACCAAATATTTCTTGAACGAGCAGTTGAAATTTTATTTTCAAAATCTTTAATTTGAGGAATATTACCAAATTCATCAAGTAAAAAATGTAATGGTTTTGGATTTTTAGTTTCTTCAGCTTTTTCAAGTGCCTTTCTGTATAACCAGTCGATAAATAAACCTGCAACTTGGAAATCGCTCTTTTCATAGTCACGCGTTACAACGAAGATTGCAAAGTTCTTATCGCCAATCGATTCAATATCTATAGTGTTGCCCGTTGTAAGCGCTATAATGTGCGCTTGTACCCAATCTTTAAAAGCCCCGTCAAAAACACCGCAATAACTTCGCATAGTGTTTGGCGCGTTATCAAGCGCAGTAGCCATCATTGAAATGGTAGCGCGGGTTTTATTTTTTAAAATAGGATGGTCATAAAGAGAATTGCCGTTTGAAAGAACGTAATTTCTAAGTGAAAGGTAATAATCTTGAATGGTTTTGATTGTCATCATATCCTTGGTAAAGCCCGATTTTGGATTGATTGCATCTTCAAGCATACAATAAATTACGCCCTTTAGTAAACTTTGTGCACCATATTCCCACGAAGCGTCTTTAGAGTTTTGAACTACGATAAACATATTTGCAAGTTCGTTTACTCGGCTTGAAACTTCGGCAGATAAAAAGTCTTTTTGAGAAGCAATATAGGTATCTAAACTATCACCGTTTGGGAATGCCTTTCCGTCGTAAGAAGCGTAACCATCGTTATATTCACTTAGGGGAGAAACGCAAATTAAATTTTTACTTGGCTTGCCTTGACAGAACTTTACGTCTTTACCTATAGTAACGAGTTGCATTTGTTTTTCATATAACTCGGTAAGTGGATTCCATCTATCTGAATGACTTAAATCCTTAAAGTTCATAATGAATAACTCGTATCCGTTATCTTTAAGGTGTTTAGCGTTTCTATCAAAAAGTTCGCCTTTAGGGTCGGTTATAAACAGATTAGGCTTATTTTTTTGTGAAGAAATTGCGCGAAGCTGTGGCTCAACGCAACCCGTTGTTTTACCGCTACCAGTAGTTCCTACGTAAAGTTCGTGAAATTTTGGTAAGTAATAGTAACGAAGATTGCATTTAGCTCTTTCTTTTTCGTCAAGTGCTAAAAATTGCTCAACAGAGTAGGTCATACCCTCGTCTGTAACGTAATCGCTAGCAAAAGGGTAGCCTTCCATTTCGGTATTAGGCAAATCTTTATATAGCACGGTAACTACGCCGTATTTATCTGACAAGTTATAATAATCAACTTTTTTTGAACTTTCAAGATATTCTTCAACGTAATTATTGCGTATTTTTTCTATTATTGAATTAATTTTATTCATAAAAGCCCCTCCTATCTAAACCCTATTTTTTTAGAAGGATTTTCAGCTGAATTCGTAATATCTTTCCACTCTTTTCGTTCGTAGTTATTGATAAAATACATTCTTTTGTAATAATCGAGATTTTCGCATCTTAACGCTTCAATAAAAGAGTAGTCGATATCTTCAATTTTATTTGCGTAAACGATATCTTGCAAAATTGAAGAAATATAAATATAGTAGGTTACAGCTTCTTCGCTATAATTTGCCTTATCTTTTTCAGGAACTAAAGTGTGGCCTGCAAAAAGATATTTATCGGCAAGTTCAGCCGTTTCTTTAAAAATTTTAGCTTTTTTTCTTTCGCCTTTAAGATGAGCAACGCGAGCAAGTAGCTTTATTGAAGGAATATCTCCCCAAAGCGCACCGCAAAGCAAACGATTATAACTTTCTTCAAGGTTAATTTCACAGCCGATACCTAAAGCAAGCAAAATAGCTACTTGGCGGTTTAAAATAACGTTACCTGCGGCGGCAGATTGTAAAAGCTCTTTAAAACGCACGAAAGAATTATATGAAAAATAGTGCCCATAATCAAACCAGTCGGGATTGATGCAGGGTACTTTTTCTTTTGCCATGCGTTCAAAACCTGAAATTACGTCGCACTTAATATCAAAAAGCACATCTTCATCAGTTAGCTCGTCTCCGTATCTGCGACCACTAAAAATAGCATTTTTATCTGCTAAAAGGCTAATAGGCGCAAGGCTTTTGTAAATTAATTGTTTGCAATCGAAAATGAGTTTGTTGTCAAGACCGTAAGCGTCGCCGATAAGTTCGATTATTTTATCGCAATCAGCAATAAAAGTTCCGCTTGGGGTATTCGACATGATAACGGTTGCAGAAAGCATAGTATAAAATGCTTCGTAATTTTTTAAAACGTTAACCATATATTACCTACAAATTTTTTATAAGTGTTATTTTACCACTAAAGTATACACAAATTGTTTTTTTTTGTCAACAAATGTTGCTAAGAAAATTGACTTTACTTATATAAGTATGTTATTATTATAATAGTGCGATTTAGCACGATTTTTACGAAAGTTTGATTTTAAGGAGCGTATTATGCCGTTTAATAAAAAAGATTTTGAACAAAGGCTTGAAGATAGTGGCATTATCCCAATAGTTGGCGAAATAAATTCAAATAATGCGTCGCGTATTATTTTTAAATTACTTGCCTTTTCTACTCTTGACGAAACCCGCGAAATTCAGTTATATTTTAGCTCGACCGGTGGTAGTTATTTGGACGTTATGGCTATATACGATACTTTAGCTACTATTAAAAATCCCATAGTCGGCGTATGTGTTGGGTGTGTTTCCGGCTATGCTACTTTACTTTTAGCTAAATGTTCTAAGGGTAAAAGATACGCCCTTAAACACGGGGAAATTTCAATTGCTCAACCTTACGCTTTTTTAGCGCCCGGTTCAAATCAGCAAACTGAAATTGCTATCGAAGCGCGCGAAGCATTGCTTAAAAGGCAAATTTTTGAAAAGGAATTAAGCGCTTGCACTGGTAATACCATTGAAAAAATCCATAACGATTGTGAAAACGGCTTAACTTTTTCGGCAGAAGAAGCAAAGGCTTACGGTATTATTGACGAGGTTTTATAAGGGGGAACTATGAAAGAACCAAGAATTATTTTACTTAACGGGCAGGTTGACGAGGGGTCTGCGATGCAAGTAATTTTAAAGCTTCTTGATTTTGATAAACAAGACGATACTCAAGAAATTAGCTTATATATAAATTCGCCTGGTGGAAGTATATTGCACGGCCTTGCAATTTACGATACGATTAAACTAATAAAAGCGCCGGTATCAACGGTATGCTATGGAATGGCGGCTTCGATGGGCGCGTTTTTGTTATCGTGTGGTGCTAAGGGTAGAAGATTTGCTTTACCACATAGTAGAATTTTAATACATCAACCACTTATTAATAGCGAAAATGGAATAATTAGAACTCAAAGCGATATGCAAAAGATGGCAGAGAGTATTTTAAAGTCACGCAACGAGCTTGAAAGAATTATGGCTGAAAACATTGGCGTGTCGCTTGATAAAATCCACCAAGATTGTGAAAGAGATAACTGGATGAGCGCAAGTGAAGCTCTTGAATACGGAATTATTGACGGTATTTATACCGGTGACATTAAACAATAAGGGGTAAATTATGGTTGCTCTTGGAATTATATTAGGTATAGTGGTAATGCTTTCGGCATACTTTTTGTCAATGCTTGCTTATTTTAAACTTCGTCAACGTAAGTCGAATTTAAAATACGGCGTTGAGATAGGTGTTTTATCTTTTGCCGTTCTTTTTAGTTTTGCCATTAAGGTAGTTATCATATTTGTTACCGAGCCTGCTAACGGTAATTTTTGGCAAACGGTTACAAATTTTTATAAGGCCGTTTATAGCAGTATAGGCGGGCTTACCTTTGAGGGTTTAAGTGATTTTGATAACCAACTTGTAAAAAATTATTTACAATGTTTATACACGGGCTCTTCATTATACGCAAGCTTAATGGTTCTTAGCGTTATCACTTCTAAGGTTAGTTACGAAATTTATAGCGGGATTCGTATGATGTTTAATTTGGGTAGAAGAGCAAGATTAGGAGATAGCGATTTTTATATTTTCTCAAGCGTTAATCCCGAAACGGTTGAACTGGCTCACAGTGTAAATGAACATTACTTAACTAAAAATAGGGATAGAAAATGCATAATAATATTTGCTGGGGCTAATCTTCCTGCTTTCGACGGTAAAGAAGAATTACACCGCGAAATAATGGCAAACGGATACTATTATGATTCGTATACTCAAAATCAAAACGGCTATGATAGCGTATTTGACCACGTTAGAATACCGCTTATTAACGACTTTTTCGTGCAAAAACCACAAAGTGCTAAAAATGAAAGCAGAATACATTTCTTTTCTCTTACCACAAACGCCGAATTAAGGGGATGTGAATCACTAAACAGTGCCGAAGCTTTTGCTGAAATTGAGGCTCTCGTTAAAAAATACGTTAAACAAAAACGCTTAAAAAACGGAGATTTTAGTTACTCTTTCGTTGGCGGTAACGTTATTGATTTTTACGTTTTATCGGATAACGATATAAATTATGAGTTTTATAAACGTGAACTTATTGCTCGTATCATGGGCGTTCTTGGCGAATACGACTGCGATAAATTGTATTCTCAGTTAACTATTGAGCGCCCTGAAATTGCTGATATTAAAGCGGATGATTGTGTGGACGAATGCAAAATTAAAATTAATAAAGTCGCTAAATATTTGTCATTTTATTTTCAACTTCACCTAATAAACGAGGCGTATATTACTGCTAACGACCTAGCTAAAAAGAGAAAATCAGTATTTTTGAAAGAATTTAAAAATATTGAAGGCGAGGATAAAGATTCCGCCGAAAAGGAATTTTTAAATGACAGTTTGCCTACTGAAGATAACGTTTACAGAACTATGGTTTTAGGTTTTGGCTCAAACGGCCAGCAGGCATTAAAATCTTTATATCAAAATACTGCATACGTTGACGCTAATGGCCTTCCAAGTAGGTTTGTTGCCGACGTTTACGATCACCAAACAAAGAATATTGCAGGGATATTCGGCTTTAATCATCCTATGTTTTTATGTGTTGATAAGGGATCAAACGTTGAACCCGTAACTAAACTTGAATGGGAAAAACAAAACGAGGGTATAAAAAATATTTATCCAGATGGTGTAGTTAACGAATATTATCAACAAGTTGAAAAAGAACTAAAGGGCGACGATCGTTATGCGAATGACGAAAAGTATAAAAACGTTGTTGAGAACTATCTTAAAAACGCACCTAAAACTTTTAGCGAGGTTGAACCAACCACCGTTCTGCCAGTTGTTTGTTTTCACTCTGTTTCGGCCTTTGAGCATAAGTTTTTAAGTTTTATCAACGATAAGTCGGGTACTAACCAAAATGGTTTAAAGTGGGGCTATAAGTCGTTTATCATTGCTTTGGGTAATGATGAAATGAATATTTTAACTGCTAATTCTATTATAAGTAATATAAAACACGAACACGACGAAAAGGGTGAATACGTAGTTCCAAAATTTACAAGAACTATTTACGTTAATATTCGTGATTCGAAAAACCGTATGCGCATTAATTGGACGGCTAGTGATGAAAAGAGATTAGCCGGCAATAAGGTAGTTATATTTGGCGACAGTAATGACTTGTTCAGCTATGACAATATAATAGACGATAGCACCACTATGAAGTTTGATTTTGCCTATAATAATATCCATTCAGTTATTGAAAACGACGGTAAAAACATTATATTGGGTGGCAAGGCTGATTTAATTGATCTTTCTAAAAAGATAAACTCAAAGTTTGATAATAAGGGCGTTTATTACGATATGCGTTTAAGTTGGTTAAAGAAAAACGACTTTAAAAAACAATCAAATTACGCAGTTGAAATTTTTAGCACATACTATCAAAAGGCTTTAAAAAATATTTTAAAAGAGGCAAAAGAAAAGAATAAAGCAAATAGTATTTCGAGCGATATTATATGCCAGTTACTTGCAATTGAGCACGAGCGTTGGAATAGATTCCATATTGCAAACGGCTGGATATTTGAAAAGAATAGAAGCGATGAATCTAAAGAACATAACTGCATTTGCGCGCTCGATATGCTTACACTTTCGGTTAAGGTTTACGATCTCACTAACGTTTTAATCAATACCGGAGATATTTCAACTTTTGAAGGATAAAAAAATGAAATCAAAGCTTACGTTAGCATTTTTAAGAAACTTAAAAGATGATAAAGTTAGTATCCAAAGCATAGCTTCGGCTACCTCTTGTACGCCAGGTCAATTACTTGATTTTATTAATCAGCTTATAGGCTACGGCATTGTAAAAATAGTTAATAATGAAATAATTCTTATTGACAAGGGCGAAATGTTTATTAATTTTAAGCGTTTAAACGTACAAGTGACTAGAACTTTTAAAACTCAAGAGTTAAGCAATATTTGTGATAGAATGAACGAAGCTTTGTTTTCGGTAGTAAATCATATATATCATAACGATGGCTGTGATGAAATATCTATTGCTAAGGCTTTGCCAGATATTAAAAATATTAATAATGCCATTATTCTTTTAGAAAGTTTTAAAACGATAGCGAGGGTTGCAGGCGAATATTATTGTGCTCTTGGGGCAAACGATTTTAAACTTCTTTGCGAACGTGTAAAACTTAGGGGGATAACCTTAAATAGCGCTAAAAATAATGATTTTATAACGGCTAATTTTAGCTTTAGTTGCTATGAGTTTAATCAAAAAATAGACTGTTTAAAAAATCCAACTACTATCTTATGCGATTTGTTTTTTAATTGTGAAACCGATGAACGCAAAAGAAAGCTAATGATTGAAAACTTAAACTTATTTGCAAAATATAGAACTGCAATCGATATGAAAAATAGTGAGTTTGCTGTTGTTGATGACAAAACCTTGACTAAAAGGGAACTTGATTTTAATCTTCCGCTTGTAAATCAAATAGCAGATCAAATTCAAGAACATAAAGAAAATGGCAAAACAATTAAGTTTTACGTTTCAATCAAACTTAACGGAATTCGTTAATTTTGCACGCTATAACCATAAATCAAATATTTTTTTGTAATTAAAACGAACCTTTTTCATTAGGTTTGTTTTTTTACTTTTGTAAATAAACGCTTTTGCTTGACTAATACCTTTGTTTGTGATAAAATATAATATATTTTATGCTGGGTGTTTATGGGCGCATTTGCCCCTTTACATCTTCGCTTGTTATCAATTATGCTTGTTAAGTGGTGAAGTATGGTAATTTTGGGAATTGACCCAGGTTTGGCGACCGTGGGTTTTGGTGTTTTAGATAAAGATTCTCGTGGTGGGGTAAAGGTTCTCGACTACGGTGTTATTTTAACGCCTAAAGAAGAAAGATTACCCACGCGACTTGCTATACTTGAACAATCACTTAAAAAACTTATTGATAAATATAAGCCGGATGAAGTTGCTTTAGAGGAATTGTTTTTTAACAATAACCAAAAAACGGCGATAAACGTTGCGCAGGCGCGCGGTGTTATTCTACTTACCTGCGTTAAAGAATGCGGTAGGCTTTACGAATATACCCCCTTACAAATTAAACAAGCTATTACCGGTTATGGCCGGGCAGAAAAAAAGCAAATTCAAGAGATGGTTAAAACTCTTTTAAAATTAAAATCTATTCCGCGTCCCGATGATGCGGCTGAC
Source organism: Christensenellaceae bacterium (assembly GCA_045589175.1). Classification (GTDB taxonomy): domain Bacteria; phylum Bacillota; class Clostridia; order Christensenellales; family Borkfalkiaceae; genus HGM11416. The sequence goes on along the minus strand of JAZNFS010000003.1, from coordinate 29,244 downwards.
GCTGTTGCAGTTGCATTAACCCACGTATTTACTAATAGAATTTCGGGTGCGTTTGGTATTAAATAAAGGTGTTATATGATTGGTTACGTTAGTGGAAAGGTAATGTATAGTAGCGAAAATACCGTTATTCTTGAATGCGGTGGTATCGGTTACGAGATAAATTGTTCGGTTACTGCATATTCAAAACTTATGCAAAATCGCGAGGGTGGGGTTTATACCTATCTTCAAGTGAAGGAAGACGGATTAGCTTTGTATGGATTTGCTACGATGGATGAAAAAAATATGTTTTTAAAGCTTATTTCCGTATCGGGCGTAGGTGCAAAAATGGGTATAACCTTACTTGGCGGAATGAGTTTAAACGACCTTGCCGTAGCAATCGCAGCATCTGACGTTAAAAAGCTTTCTTCAATTAAAGGTCTTGGTAAGAAAACGGCTGAAAGAATTATCGTTGAGCTTCGCGAAAGCGTTGGCAAAGGCACCGTTAAGAAAAGCGAAATCTTTCAAATTGGTGCAAGTTCTAGCCAAGATGCCGACAATGCTATTACTGCTCTTATTAGTTTGGGATATCAAAAATCGGTGGCTTTGCAGGCTGTTAACAACGCTTTAATGCAAGGAGCAAGCACTATTGAAGATATTATAGCGTTTGCACTTCGCTCGCTTGATTAATTGCTTTTTATAGCCGTTAATCGACTTATATCCTAACTTATGATTATTTTACGAGGTATTTATGTTAGACGAAGAAATGTTTGAACAAGAAATCGACGACGATAGACTTATTCTTTCAACAAGAACTGAGTTTGACGAGGTTGAAAATATTTTACGTCCAAAATCAATGGAAGGTTACGTTGGGCAAGAAAAGGTTAAAAATAATTTGGCCGTTTATATGCAAGCGACAAAATTAAGAGGAGAACCGCTTGATCACGTTTTATTATACGGTCCTCCTGGTCTTGGTAAAACTACTTTAGCGCATATTATTGCTAACGAGATGGGCGTATCTATTCGCGTAACCAGCGGTCCTTCGATTGAAAAAGCAGGGGATCTAGCGGCAATTTTAACAAATATGAATGAAGGTGACGTTTTGTTTATCGATGAAATTCACCGTTTAAATCATACCGTTGAGGAAATTTTATATCCCGCAATGGAAGACTATTCACTCGATATTATTATCGGTAAAGGGCCTTCTGCAAGAACGGTGCAAATTCCGCTTAAAAAGTTTACTTTAATAGGCGCAACCACAAAGGCAGGTATGCTATCTGCTCCATTACGCGATAGATTTGGCGTTTTATGTCGCTTGGAAATGTACTCAGTACCCGAACTTGCTGAAATTGTTACGCGCTCGGCAAGGGTTTTGGGTGTTGAAATTGAAAAAGAGGGCGCAGTTGAGTTAGCTTCAAGAAGTCGTGGCACACCGCGTATTGCAAACAGACTTTTGAAAAGAGTGCGCGACTATTCGGCTGTTTTAGGGCACGAATGCATAACGGAAAGTGACGCTGACTTGGCTCTTGAAAGAATGGAAATTGATAAACTTGGGCTTGATAATATTGATATAAGATTGTTAGATTCAATGATTACCAAATTTTCTGGCGGACCTGTTGGGCTTGAAACTTTGGCTGCTACCATTAATGAAGATAAAAATACGATTGAAGACGTTTACGAGCCATATCTTTTACAACTTGGCTTTATTGCAAGAACGCCACGCGGTAGAGTTTGTACTAAAAAAGCATACGAGCATCTTGGTATCAAAATAAGCGCAAAACAAAAAAAACAACTTTCAATTTTTGATGAAGGTGATGAGTAAAAGTCGCTAAATAAGTTGATTAACCGCGCTTTCTAATATAAAATTGATATTAAATTTTAAATAAATTTAATTTTTAAGGCACAACCTAAATGTTGAAAACATCTGATTTTAATTATTATTTACCTGAAAATTTAATAGCACAAACACCTGCTAATCCGCGCGACAGTTCAAGGCTACTTTGTTATGATAAATTAAACGATAGCGTTAAGCATAAGCATTTTAGGGATATTTACGATATGTTAAACCCGGGTGACTTGCTCGTTATAAACGATACCAAAGTTTATCCAGCTAGGATTTTTGCTTACACTAAAAACGGTGGAAAAGTAGAAGTTTTACTTTTGAAAAGAATTAACCTTACCGATTGGGAGGTTTTGGTTAAGCCTGGTAAAAAGGCACGAGAAGGGGTTGAACTAACCGTTAACGAAGAGCTTTCGCTTACCGTTCTTGAAAGAACCGAGTCGGGCGAAAGAATAATTCGTTTTAAATTCGACGGGGTTTTTGAAGACATACTTGCAAGAGCGGGTGAAATGCCACTTCCACCTTACATTCGCGAAAAGTTAAAAGACCAAAATAGGTATCAAACTGTTTATTGTAATAAAGAGGGCTCGTCAGCTGCTCCAACTGCAGGGCTTCACTTCACTCTTGAGCTTATGCAAAAATTACAAGAAAAAGGCGTTGAATTTGCAAGGGTACAACTCAACGTAGGGCTAGGAACTTTTAGACCTGTTAAGTGCGAAAATGTATTAGAACATGATATGCACGTTGAATATTACAATATTGACGAAAAAAATGCTGAAATTATAAATAAAGCTAAAGCTGAAGGGCGCAGGGTGATTGCCGTTGGAACTACTAGTGTTAGAACGCTCGAAACGGTTGCCGACCAAAATGGAATGGTGCGTGCTCAATGTGGAAATACGAATATATTTATTTATCCACCGTATAAATTTAAATGCGTTGACGCATTAATTACAAATTTCCATTTACCAGAAAGTACTTTGATAATGTTAGTTTCTTCGCTTTTAACACGTGAAAAAACGCTTGAACTTTATGAGCTTGCCGTTAAAGAAGAATATAGATTTTTTAGTTTTGGCGACGCTATGTTTTTGTACTAAAATCGCGATAAAAATAATTAAAATGGTCGTTTATCGCGTTATAGGCCTACTTATTTTATAGATTATGTCACAATTATTTTCTTACGAACTAATAAAACAAGACCCAAAATATGGTGCTAGGGCAGGTATTTTACATACTCCGCACGGCGATATTGAAACACCTATTTATATGCCGGTTGGAACGCAAGCTACCGTTAAAGGAATGCTTCCACGTGATTTAAAGGAAGCAGGCGCACAAATTATTTTGTCGAACACTTACCACCTATATATGCGTCCTGGCGATGAAATAGTGAAAAATGCCGGCGGTCTTCACAAGTTTATGAACTGGGATAGACCTATTTTAACCGATAGCGGTGGATTCCAAGTATTTTCTCTTGCTAAACTAAATAATATTAAGGAAGACGGTGTTTTATTCTCTTCAAGCGTTGACGGTTCAAAGCATTTCATTACGCCAGAAAAAGCAATACAAATTGAAAATAATCTTGGCGCTGATATTATAATGGCGTTTGATCAATGTAGCGCGTATGGTACGGATTATAAGCAATCGCGTTTTGCTATGGAAAGGACTTTGCGTTGGCTAGACCGTTGCTATAACGAGCATAAAAATCCAAACCAAATGTTATTTCCTATCGTTCAAGGTAATATGTATAAGGATTTGCGTGAAATTTCGTTGCGCGAAACTATTCCGTATGCTAAATGCGGTTTGGCAATCGGCGGTTTGTCTGTTGGCGAACCGAAGGACGTAATGTACGATATTCTTTCCTTTATGCAAGATAAATATCCAACCGATATGCCAAGATATTTAATGGGGGTTGGTAGTCCCGATTGCATTATTGAAGGGGTTTTACGCGGTGTTGATATGTTCGACTGCGTTTTAGGAACTAGAATTGCTAGAAACGGCACGGCGATGACATCTCGCGGTAAGGTTGTAGTTAGAAACGGTATGTATAAAGATGATTATACTACATTAGATCCTGAATGTGATTGCTACTGCTGTAGAAACTATACCAAAGCTTATTTACGCCACCTTATCAACACGGGTGAAATGCTTGGCGGTATGCTACTTAGTATTCACAATACGACCTTCTTACTAAATTTAGCGAAAAATTTAAGAAAAGCAATTATCGGCGGATATCTTGACGATTTTGTTAAAGAATTTTACGCAAAATATGGTAAAATTTAAAAAAGATAGTAAAAAAGGTTGCAAAAAGTATAACCACTATATATAATACTTGCAGTATTGAAATTTTGTAAAAACTAATTATAGGAGAAAAATATGAAATTTTTATTTAATTTATTAGACGCAGCGGCTGATACTTCACCTGATCCAAGCCCAACACCTTTCAACTGGCCATTTTTATTGATTTGTATAGGTGCAGTAGTAATTTTAATGATTGTTAGTTCAAGACAAAGAAGAAAACAACAAGAAGCTGCAAATGCAAAACTTAATAGTATAAAAATTGGTGACCAAGTTAAAACTATCGGCCTTGTGTATGGTGAAATAGTTGAAATTGATACCGAAATGGAAACTTTCGTTATTAAAACTGGAACTGATGCTTGCCCAAGCTATATTAAAGTTGATAAGATGGCAATCTATCAAGTTATCCCTCCACTAAGCGAAGTTGTTAACGAACCTATTCAAGAACCTTCTCAAGATTCAAATGAAACTCAATCAGAAGATGTTTTTGAAGAAAAGAGTGAAGCAAATAGCGAAACTCAACCGGAAGAAAAACAAGAATAATTAGTTATAACGCTTTCATCTAACGTGAAGGCGTTTTTTAATAAAAGTTGGCGTATAAGTGCGTTAACTTAGATTTTTTGCAAAATATTTTTGTTAAAATTAAGCAAAAAGTATCTTTTTGAAAAAAGTTGAATAAAGATAAGTAGGAACAAAAACGTTATGAACATTTTTAAAAGCAAAAATTCGGTTATTAGGCTGTTATTTTCAAGTTTAGTTGCTACATTATTTGCATTAGTACTTTTGCTTCTATTAGCCTTTTTCGCAAGTTTATTCGGTGCCTCGAATGCATTTGTGGATATTAGTGGAATACTAATAAGACTTTTGGCAGTAGCCCTTTCAGCACTTTTATTCGTTAAAAATAGTAAGGGAATTTTAAACGGTGCTTTAAGTGGTCTTATAACAGGAATACTCGTTCAACTGTTATTTTTAATCTTTGCGCCAAGATTTAAATTGCTTTCTTTTGCTTTAAATACTTTATTTTGCGTCATTTTTGGAATTATTTTTGGAATTATTTACGTAAATTTGAAAAACAAGCGTGATTATAGTTGAAAAATTATTAAAAATAGTATATAATACTTGCAGATAAATACCATTCGGAGGTTCGTTATGAGCAGAATTAAAACTATCGCAGTTGCAAAGAAGAAATCAACAGTAGGCTGTGGCGAATGCAGAAGCACTTGTCAATCAGCTTGTAAAACAAGTTGCACAGTTGGTAACCAATCTTGCGAAAAACAAACGAGAGAAAAAAAGATTAAAGAAATTTGCTAATATAACGCAATTTAGCGTTTATTCGGGCTGAATAACTATTCAGCCTTTTTTTTTGGAGAGTAAAATGGTTCATTGTTTTTCATTCGACGAAGACTATTATTTATACGACGTTGCTAGCGGAAGCTTACATCAATGTGACGCGCTTACTTGTCAAGTAATTAATAAAATGCAAGGAAAACCTTACGATTTTGGTGGGGTTGAACAAAGCGTTATTGATGAAATTGAAAGCGAAATTCTTCTTTTAAAAGAAGAAGGGGTGCTTCTTCAAGAAGATAAGCCCGTAATCCCAGCTAAAAGCGAACACGTAAAAGCACTTTGTTTACATATTTGTCACGACTGTAATTTACGCTGTGAATACTGTTTTGCAGGAACTGGCGATTATAAAGGTCACCGTGAATTTATGAGCGAAGAAGTTGCCTTAAAAGCTATTGATTTTCTAATTGAAAATTCGGGAAACCGCAAGATTTTAGAAACCGACTTTTTTGGTGGCGAACCTTTGCTTAATTTTGACGTTGTTAAAAAGACTGTTGAATACGCTAACGCAAAAGCTGAAAAGCTTGGTAAGAAGTTTTTATTTACAATGACTACCAACGGAGTGCTATTAAACGGAGAAAAGGCAAAATGGCTAAACGAAAATATGGAAAACGTGGTTCTTAGCCTTGACGGTCGTAAAGAAATTCACGACGACGTTCGTAAAACGGTAAACGGTAAGGGTAGTTTTGACGTAATTATTCAAAATTTTAAAGATTTCGTTGCTAACCGCGGGGATAAGAGTTATTACATTCGCGGAACTTTTACAAATAAAAACTTAGATTTTGCAAAAGACGTTTTATTCATGGCAGATAGCGGTTTTAAGGAAATTTCACTTGAACCCGTAGTTTTAGAAAGTGGGCATAAACTAGCTATTAGCGACGATATGTTGCCTCAAATTAAAGAAGAGTATGCAAAGCTTGCTCGCGAATATATTGAAAGACGTAAAAACGGAAAGGGATTTCATTTCTTCCACTTCTCAATTGATTTAGAGGGTGGCCCTTGTCTTTCAAAAAGGGTTAATGCCTGCGGTGCTGGTAACGAGTATTTTTCAATTACCCCAAAGGGTGATATTTATCCTTGTCATCAGTTTGCTGATAAGCCTGAATTTTATATGGGTAACGTATTCGAGGGTAAAATTAACCAAGAAATACGCAATAAATTTAAAAACAGTTCGCTATTTACTCGCGAAGGCTGTGAAGACTGCTTTGCAAGATATCATTGTAGCGGTGGTTGTGCTGCAAACAACTATGCTTTTAACGGTGATATCAACAAGCCTTATAAACAAACTTGTGAAATGTTAAAGGCAAGAACTGAATGCGCTATGCACATTTTATCAAAAGAAAAACAAGGCTAATTTAATATAAAAACGTAGAGGTTAAGATTTTAAAGTGATTGAATTACTCTTCATTTTTTTAAAAAATAAAAACCTTGGCGTTAAAAACAACTTTTTTGGCAGGTTTTTTTAAAAAACGCATAAAAAATTATTGACTAATTAGCGCAATCATTATATAATATCAAAGTGCATAATTTATTTGACTATAATATAATGCGCGCGTAATGCCCAACTGGGCTTACATTTTTAAAAAAGTTACTATAAGAATGCTTTATAGAAGCAGGAGGCAAGAATGAGCAAGACAAAATCAATCGTAATCACTGTCATTTTGTCAGTTATCATTGCTTTACTTGGCGTTATGTGCTTTGCAAGTTTTGAAATTCCCGGAACTGTTAAAGACTATAACTCAATTTTAAGCAAAGTTGGCAAAGGCATTGATTTATCAGGCGGTTACTACGTAGTTTTAACACCTGAATCAACAGCTGGTTCAGACAGCGAAGATTTATTAGAAGACGCAATGAATATTTTAAGATCGCGTCTTGACGATAAGGGCTATACTGAAGCAGTTATTTCTATTCAAGACGGTAATAAGATCCGCGTTGAAGTTCCACAAGTTGAAGATGATGGAACGGTTCTTGAAATTATCGGTCAAACTGGTAATTTAACTTTCCAAGATTCAACTGGCTATATTTGGCTAAACGGTGAAGACCATATCGAAAGCGCATACGTAGCGCAAGACACTCAAAACGGTGGTTTCGTAGTTGCACTTAACTTTACTCAAAGAGGTGCTCAAAAGTTTGCAGATGCTACTGCAGCCGTTGCCGGTATGGACGATAATCGCTTATATATTTATCTTGGTGATACAGTTGTTTCATCACCAACCGTTAGCGAACAAATTACAAACACAAGCGCACAAATTCAAGGTTACGAAACTTATGAAGACGCTTTAAGTATTGCATCAGTAATTGATAGCGGTAAATTACCTATCAACTACACAGTATCTGAAGCTCGTAGCATAAGCAGTAAGCTTGGTGAAAGTGCAATCGGTCAAAGCGCGTTAATGGCTGGTATCGGTATGCTAGTTATCTTTGCTTTAATGCTTATCCGTTACAGAGGCTTAGGCTTAACATCTTGTATCGCTTTAATAGTTTACGTTTTATTATACGTTGTCTTCTTAGCAATCATCCCAAGCGTTCAATTAACTTTACCAGGTATCGCAGGTATCTTGCTTGCAATTGGTATGGCAATCGACGCAAACATCGTTATATTTGAAAGAATTAGAGAAGAATACGGCTTTGGTAAAACTGCTGAAGCTGCTGTAAAACACGGTTTTAAAAACGCAACTATTACAGTACTTGACTCAAACGTTACTACTATTTTTGCAGCAATTATCCTTTGGATCGTTTGTCCAGGTACTATCAAAGGTTTTGCAATTACACTTCTTATCGGTATAGTATTATCTTTATTTAGCGCGCTATTAGTTACTAGATGGTTAATAAAGTTATTTAGACCTTTAGTTAAAAATGAAGAAAAATTCCTTAGCCTTTCAAGAGAAGGAGGTAATGACTAATGTCTAAATTAATGAAAAAAGATTTTAAGATTGTTGAAAACTTTGGTGGTCTTGTATTAATAAGCATAATGATTATTCTTGCAGGTATTCTAACAATGTTTTCATTCGGCGGTCTTAACCTTGGTATCGACTACGAAGGTGGTGCAAAAGTTGAAATAGAACTTACTAAGAGCGTTGAAGTTCACGAAAAAGAGTTTGAAACTACAATGACCGATTTAATTGAAAATGCAGGTTATACAGTTTCTGATAAAATGCAAAAATCACCACTTTCAGGTGGAACAGGCTTCACTTATGAATTCCGTTTAAATTATGAACTTAACGGTAAGAACATGGGTGCAAGTGAAGAATCACAAGTAGAATTTATTCAATCACTTAACGGCGATGATAAAAATGCTGATGATAAAGGCTTTAAAGGTGAATTAGAAGAACAAGTAAGAGCTTTCCTTGATACTAAGGGATTAGTTGAAGAATTTGACGAAGGCTGTGTAAGAATTGCAGTAATCGGTGCTTCTTCTTCAAAATCACTTATCAATTCAACAATATTAGCTATCATTCTTGCTTTAGTTGCTATTCTTGTTTATATTATTATTAGATTTACCTTATCAAGCGGTATTGCAGCTTTTTGTGGTTTAATTCACGACGTTTTAATAATGGTTTGCTTAACGGCAATGTTCCAAATTCCTGTTAATATGACCTTTATTGCTGCACTTATTACTATCGTTGGTTACTCAATCAATGCATCAATCGTTATATTCGACAAAGTAAGAGAATGTTTAAGATCTGCCGCTTTTGCTCAAGCAAGTGATACTGAAATTGCTAACTATGCGGTTAAGCATTCACTTGTAAAGATTTTACTTTCTACACTTACTACTTTAATAATGGTAGTTGCTTTAGTTCTTTATAGCGTTTCTACTATACAAGAATTTATTATTCCAATCATCTTCGGTTTAGTTGCTGGTACATTCTCAGCTCTTTGCTTAACTCCATCTTTATGGGTTGCATATAGAAAGATTGGCGCAAAAATTAAAAAGAAAAAAGCATAATAAATAAACAGAAAGTGGCGGGTGGGATTGCTTTTTCCACCCGCTTAGTTTTTTAAATTTTACAATAAACAGCACTTGGTCTAATAGGCGTGTAATTTATTTAATTGTATTTTATCGTTTAAATTATAAATCTTTGTAAGGAGGTATAATATGATTGTTTGTAAAAACGATTATTCAAATGAACAACTTAATATTATAACCTCGCTTGCAGACAAGTTTAATTTATCCGTTAATTTGCTTAAAATCTTATATGGGCGCGGGATCGACAGCACTGAAAAGATTTCGCTATTTTTAAATCCCGGTAAGCAAAATTTTATTAATCCATTTTTATTATCGGGTATGCGCGAAGCTGTTGATAGAATAACTTTGGCGCGCGATATGGGCGAAACTGTTGTTGTTTTCGGCGATTACGATGCCGACGGTATTTGTGCTTCAGCCTTACTTACTAACGCTCTTAAAGATTTTGGTATTGAAAGAGTTTATACGGTTGTTCCCGAACGTGCTAACGGCTACGGTTTAACCCATAATTTGGTTGAACAAATGCTTGAAAGATGCCAGCCAGATTTAGTTATTACCGTTGACTGCGGTATAAGCTGTAAAGACGAGGTTTGCTTTATTGAAGACGTTGGGGTTGACGTTATAGTTACCGATCACCATGAATTACCCGATGAACTTCCTGATTGTACTGTAATTAACTGTAAAATAAAGAATCAAGATTATCCATTCGATTGTCTTTGCGGTGCAGGGGTTGCTTATAAGCTTGCGAGTGCATTAATTGGTGATAGGGCCGATAAATATTTAGATTTGGTTACGATTGCTACTATTGCCGACAGTATGATTCTGCTCGGTGAAAATCGTGACATAGTGTTTGAAGGGTTAAAGTTAATTAAAAAGAATACTAATCCTGCAATTAAAAAGCTTATTGAAATAAGCAATTTGCGTGAAATCACTTCGATGGGGCTTGCTTTTACGGTTGCTCCACGTATTAACGCAGCTGGGCGTATGGGCAATGCAAATTGCGCACTTGAATTATTGCTTGAAAAAGACTATTTAAAAATTGGCGAGTACTGTTTAAAACTAAACGAATATAATATAGAAAGACAAAACGAGTGCGATAAATTGCTTAAAAGCGCAAAGGCAAAGATTGAAAGTGAAGGACTTGGCGAAAAAGTTATAGTTTTAGCCGATGATTCTTGGAACGGTGGCTTAGTTGGTATAGTTGCGGCAAAACTTGTTGAGGAATATGGACGACCAGTGGTGCTGTTTACTAAAACTGACGAATATTATCACGGTTCGGCAAGAAGCATTGATAGTATTAATATTTTTCAAGCGGTTAACAGTTGTAAAAATTTGCTTATAGATTTTGGCGGACACGCACAGGCTGCAGGTATTACTATTAGTGGCGAAAATCTTAATACTTTTTCGCGCGAATTATCTAATTATATCGAGAATAACTACGATGATGAAGTGTTTATTCCGCGAATCGAAGTAGAAGATATTATAAGTGAGAGATTTTCTATTGATTTTGCAAAGGAATTGCAATTACTGGAGCCTTTTGGTACGGGGAATAGAAGACCTATCTTTAGTATTGATGCTACTAATATTAACGCATCGCCTTTAAAACCCGATTCTCCACATATTGGTTTTAGAACGGAGTTTATCGATCTTCTTTATTTTAATGGCATTAAAGATATTGATATTTTAAATTCTCCTGCACAAAAATCAATCGTTTTTGAAGCTAATCTTTCGGTTTTTAACGGTAAGCAATCACTAAAAGGTTACGTTAAGAATTTTGAATATAAAGTTATTAATAGCGAAAGGCTAAAGCTTGATTGTTTTAAACAAAGTTTACTTTCTGTATTTAATAGTATTGAAAGTTGTGAAAGTTATGATAATGAAGTTATAGCTAAACTTATTGAGAAATATAAAAATGATAAGTCAACGGTGTTTGCCGTTAGTGATATTGAAAATTTACGAAAATATCAATTTGGCAAAATTAATTGTAGTTTATATCAACCACAGGGTAAAAATATAACTGCAGAACTTGTAATTTCACCAGTTGATTGTGATAGCTCTTCAGTTCAGCGAGTAATTTATCTTGATAAGCCTTTGGGTAACTTTGCAAAGATAGGTAGTGCCACAAAGTATTGCTTTGCAAACAACGTTGCTTTTCCAGATGTTAAACTTTCAACAAGTAGAGAGATTTTTGCTGAAGTATTTAAACTGTTACGCTTTAACCGTTTTTACGGAAAGAGTAGCGTTGACGTTGCACTTGGAATCGATCACGATAATATTTCGCAAGAACAAATTATCTTTTGCTTAGAAGTATTTATTGAACTTAAAATTTTTGCTTTTGTTTCAGGTGCTTTGCAGTACGACAGTAAAGTTAAAGCTGATTTAACCTCTTCAGCTATTTATAATTCGGTTTTAAATAAAGGCTCTGTCACAAAATAAGGTTGATAAAATACTTTTTATTTACTATACAAATGTTGCGACATCGCCTGAATAAAAAAGATTAAACCAGTCTATAAGTCGATTAACAACTATTTTAAACGTTAAAACAGGTGAAATATGTTAGAAATTCTTGAAAAAATTTCAAATATATATAAGAAAGAGGATGCCGAGGTTTTAATTAAGGCATACTATTTCGCGCGTGACGCGCATAAAGGACAAAAGCGCGCTTCTGGTGAGGATTACTTTACTCACCCGTATGCTGTTGCCGAAATTTTAATTTCACTTGGAATGGATTATACTACGGTTGCAGCCTCCTTTTTGCACGACGTAATTGAAGATACTACCGCAACAGATGAGGACATTAACCGTGAATTTGGTGAAGAAATTTTAACACTTGTTAACGGTGTAACCAAACTTGATAAAATTGAATTTAAATCACACGAAGAAGAACAGGCAGAAAATTTTAAAAAGATTTTCGTTTCAATGGCGAAGGATATAAGAGTAATTATTATTAAACTTGCCGATAGACTTCATAATATGCGGTCTTTAAACTTTTTATCAAAAGAACGTCAGCTAAGAATGGCACGTGAAACTCTTGAAATTTACGCTCCACTTGCCGGTCGACTTGGTATTTCACAAATAAAGTGTGAACTTGAAGACTTATGTTTAAAATACATTGACCCTGAAATGTATGAGTTTTTGACTGAAAACATTCACGCAAAATTAGAAGAAAGAAAGGTGTTTGTCAACTCGGTTGTTAAAGAATTGCGCGAAATTTTGTTAGAGTCTAAAATTAAGGGTGAAGTTTTTGGGCGTCCTAAACATTTTTATTCTATATATAAAAAGATGAAAAAAGGTAAGGAACTCGAACAAATTTATGACCTTACAGCCGTTCGCGTAATAGTTGAAAGTATTGATGAGTGCTATGAAATACTTGGGAAAATTCATAAGAGATGGAAACCAATTCCAGGTAGAATTAAAGATTATATAGCAATGCCAAAGCCAAATATGTATCAAAGCTTGCACACGACTGTTGTAACGAGCTTTGGTAAGATATTTGAAATTCAAATTAGAACTTATGCAATGCACCGTACCGCGGAATTTGGTATCGCTGCGCATTGGAAATATAAAGAAAATAATACTGAAGCCGAAAATACTGATTTCGACCACCGCCTTGACTGGATTCGTGAGGTTATGGAATGGCAGGGAGATTTAAAAGACGGCACTGAATTTTTACAATCACTTAAAGGTGATATTTATTCAAGCGAATGTTTGGTATTTACCCCAAATGGTGAGGTTGTGAGCCTTCCGGCTGAGCCTACTCCTATCGATTTTGCTTATCGTATTCATACCGAAGTTGGTAACCGTTGCGTTGGGGCAAAGGTTAACGGCAAAATGGTTCAGCTTAACAGTAGCCTTGAAACGGGTGACGTTGTTGAAATATTGACTAGCAAAAATTCTAAAGGTCCTTCGTGGGACTGGCTTAAGATTGTTAAATCATCAAGTACAAAAGCCAAGATTAAAGCTTTCTTTAGGCGCCAAATGGCTGATGAAAAGATTAAACTTGGCAAAAGTATGCTTGAGCAAGAGGCAAAAAATCGCGGATATTCTTTTGCAACTCTTTTAAACCCCGTAAGTTTTGCTACAGTTTCGGCTAAATTATCCTTTGCAACTACCGATGAAATGTACGCTGCGGTTGGTTGTGGTGCAGTTTCGGTAAATCAAATTATATTTAAACTTATCGATTTATGTAAAACCGAACCACCTAAAGGCGTTAACCCTAACGAAACTAGCAAGGTTATGTATACCCACAAGCAATCTAGCGGTGGAGTTGTCGTAAAAGGGATGGAGGGCTTGCTCGTTAGATTTGCAGGTTGTTGCAATCCCGTTCCTGGCGATGAAATAGTTGGTTTCGTTTCAAGAGGTAGGGGCGTTTGTATTCACCGTGCAGACTGTCCTAATATGAAAAATGAAGACCCTGAAAGATTGCTTGAAGCAAAATGGTCGGGTAAAGAAGGTAGTTATACTACTAGTATTAAAATTACCGCCACGGAAGAAGCTCCACTTCTTTCAATCGTTTCTTCGGTATGTAAACAACTTGGTCTTTTCGTTATGTCGATTAACGGTAGAATTGATAATAAGGCTAGAATTGCAGTTGTTGATATGACTATAAAGCTTAATAAAAAAGAAGACTTAGACGAACTTTTACTTAGATTAAAAAATGAACGCGACGTTATCGACGTGTTTAGAACGGTTATTTAATATGAATATAAAAATAATCACCATCCCCGTAGGTCCGCTAAAGGCTAATTGCCATATAGTTTATAGTGACGAGTTAAAAAAGGTTCTCGTTATTGACCCAGGCGGGGATTTTTCTATGATTGATAGCAAAATTAAATCATTAAATAAAAGCGGTGGGGCAGTGCTTTTAACACACGCGCATTTCGATCACATTATGGCAACTAGTGAATTTATAAATGCTGGATTTAAGGTTTATATGCACAAAAATGATATTCCTTTGCTTGAAGGTGATGGCAATCTGGCTAAGTATATGGGATTGAAATTATCCAAGTTTATAGTTGATAATCAACTTATAGGCGGATTTTTTGATATTTGTGGCTTTAAAGTTGAAGTAATTGAAACACCAGGTCATACTGCAGGAAGTGTGTGTTACAAAATAGAAAATAATTTATTTAGTGGAGATACTATTTTTAAAGAAAGCTTTGGTCGTTTCGATTTTCCTAGTGGCGATTTAAACGCACTTATTATAAGCATTAAAAAACTTTTTGCACTAAAAGAAAAATTAGTTATTTATTCTGGGCATGGTGAGATTACCACCTTAGATGAAGAAAGAAAATCAAATGCAATTTACAACTATTTTTGAGAGATATAATTATGGTAAAAACTAACGTAGAACGCTTAGAGGGTGAACTCAACGAAGTATATAACGAGTTTGTTACATCTTGTGATTATGAAATTCAATTAACGTTTACTGAGTCAAGCACAGGTTTTGAATATTTAATTGAATGTGGCGATGATGCAAAAGTGTATTGTTATACTATACATTATGCTAATGATATTGAGAAAAAGCGTTATTTAAAAAGATACGCTAAGCTTTCACTTTACGAATATTTATCAAAAAAGTTTAACGCCCAGCTTCCTTGGGGTGCACTTACCGGTATTCGCCCAACAAAACTGTATTATCAGCAAGGCGAGGATAGAGAAAGTTTTTTAAAAAACGTTATGCATGTATCAGCTAAAAAATATGATATTTTAAAAAATATAGCTGATGCTCAAAGTAAATATTACGAGATTAGTGAGAAAAATACAGCACTTTATATAGGTGTTCCTTTTTGCCCAACAAGGTGTTCATATTGCTCGTTTATATCTTGTGAAATTGGTAAATTAACCTGCGTTAATGAATATATAGAGGCACTTTGCACCGAAATTCGCCATGCAAAAACTCTAATAAAGAATCTTAGAAGCGTTTATATAGGCGGTGGTACACCCATATCTCCAAGTATTGAAAATATTAGGAAAATCTTAGAAGCGGTTGGTGAAGTTAACTGCGAATATACAGTTGAAGCAGGGCGCCCCGATTGTATTAACGCAGAAGTTTTACAGCTTTTGAAAGATTACGGTGTTAAACGAATATGTGTTAATCCACAAACCTTTTGCGACGATACTTTAAAGCTTATGGGTAGAAATCATACTGCACAAGAAGCAATCGATAAATATCATTTAGCTAAAAGTTTTGGGTTTAAAATAAATATGGATTTGATAGCGGGCTTACCTCTTGAAACTTTTGAAACGTTTGTTAACAGTTTTGAAACAGCGCTGGCTCTTCGCCCTGAAAACTTAACCGTGCATACCTTGGCTTTGAAAAAAGGCTCAAAACTTAAAGAACTTTGTTCAAGGTTGCCAGAAGGTGAAATTTCAAAAATGGTTGACTATTCTTCAAAAAGAATGGCAGAATCTGGTTATCGTCCTTACTATTTATACCGCCAAAAATATATGGCAGGAAACCTTGAAAATACAGGATATTCTTTGCCTGGCGAAGAGTGCATTTATAATATCGACGTTATGGAAGAAATTGCTCAAAATATTGCTTGTGGTGCAAATGCAATTTCTAAACGCATTTATCCAAGAGAAAATAGAATAGAGCGTTTAGCTGCACCTAAAGACGTTACCACTTACATAAATAAGCTTGAAAAATTGATGAAAGAAAAAGAAGAATTGTTCAAATTAGAAGAATAACTAATAAATTTATTCACAAAATCTTTTATTTAAATAAAAAAGTTTTAAAAAAATGAAAAAATGGCAATAAAACGTTTTACATTACATAGGTTTTGTGGTAATATATTCAAGGTACTTTATCAATGCTTAACGACTACTCACCGTTTTGCTTTGGTACAAGCGAATAAATAACTCATAGGAGAAAAGAGTAAAATGGATAAGTTATCAATTATCAATCAATTCAAAACCAGCGAAAACGACACAGGTTCAGTAGAAGTGCAAGTTGCACTTTTAACAGAAAGAATTAACCACTTAAACGCACACCTTTCTGTTAACCCTAACGACAATCACTCACGTCGTGGTCTTTTAAAGATGGTTGGTCGTAGAAAAGGCTTACTTGACTATTTGAAAAACTCAGATATCAACAAGTACAGAGACCTTATCAGCAGACTTGGCTTAAGAAAGTAATTTTGCACAAAAAAGGGGAGCGTTATAACTTGCTCCCCTTTTTTACGGATTACTCTAAGTGCCCATATAACTTCGTTATTGGCACTTTTGCCTAAAATTAATTCGTAATAATCGCCAGCACACCAAAAATAATTTTAAACAGTTGGCGTTACCGGGTAAATCGGAATAGAGTATAAGGAGAAGACATGTTAGAAAATTTTAGAACTTTTAAAACTGAAATCGGTGGCAGAGAAGTTATCGTTGAAGTTGGAAAGTACGCACAACAAGCAAACGGTTCTTGTATCGTAAGATGCGGCGATACCGTTGTTATGGTTAACGCAGCTATGAGCGAAAAACCTCGTGATGGTATGGATTTCTTCCCATTAAGCGTTGACTACGAAGAAAAAATGTATGCTGTAGGTAAAATACCAGGCGGATTCAAGAAGAGAGAGGGTAGAGCAAGCGATAAGGCTATTTTAACTTCAAGACTTATCGATAGACCTATCAGACCATTATTCCCTAAGGGATTATTTAACGACGTTACCGTTATTGCAACTGCTTTATCAGTTGACACTAATATTGCACCAGAACCATTTGCAATGCTTGGTTCATCAATTGCATTAAGCATTTCAGATATTCCTTTTGCAGGTCCTACTGGTTCTGTTACGGTTGGTTTAGTTGACGGCAAGTACGTTATTAACCCTGATAACGAACAAAGAGAAGCCAGCACACTTCACTTAAACCTTTCTGGTACTAAGGATGCTATCATGATGGTTGAAGCTGGTGCTAAAGAAATTGATGACGAAGAAATGATCGGCGCAATTTTATATGGTCACGAAGAAATTAAAAAACAATGTGCTTTCATTGAAGGTATCGTTGCTGAAGTTGGTAAGCCAAAGAGAGAAATGGAACTTTACCATATTCCTGAAGACCTTGACAACGCAGTTAGAGCATATGCAAGTGAAAAATTAGATTATGCTTTAGATACTTTTGATCGTCAAGAAAGATCAGCAAGACAAGACGCTGTTGATGCAGATTGTTTACAACATTTTGCTGATATTTATCCAGGAATGGAAAGAGAAATTAAAGATAGCCTTTATTATATCACTAAGGAAAAGGTAAGAGCAAAAATTACTAACGCTGGCGTTAGACCAGACGGTAGAAGCCTTACTGAAATTAGACCAATTTGGTGCGAACACGGCGTATTACCAAGAGTTCACGGTTCAGCAGTATTTACAAGAGGTCAAACTCAAGTTATGACAACTTGTACTCTTGGCACTTTAAGCGAAATTCAAAAGCTTGAAGGGCTTGACGACGAAACAGCAAAAAGATATATGCACCATTACAACATGCCAGGTTATGCTTCAGGTGAAGCAAGAGGTTTAAAGAGTCCTGGTAGACGTGAAATCGGTCATGGTGCGTTAGCAGAACGTTCACTTGAACCAGTTATTCCTTCTGAAGAAGAATTCCCATACGCTATCAGACTTGTTTCTGAAGTATTAAGCTCAAACGGTTCAACTTCACAAGCTTCAGTTTGTGGCTCAACTATGGCTCTTATGGATGCCGGTGTTCCAATCAAGCGCCCAGTTGCAGGTATTGCAATGGGGCTTATTAAGGATGCCGAAAGCGGTAAAGTTTCAGTTCTAAGTGATATTCAAGGTCTTGAAGACTTCCTTGGGGATATGGACTTTAAGGTTGCAGGTACTGTTAACGGTATTACTGCTATCCAAATGGATATTAAGATTAAGGGTATTGATGAAGCTATCTTACGTCAAGCTATTAAACAAGCAAACGAAGGCAGACATCACATTTTAGGCAAAATGCTTGAATGTATTCCTGAAACTAATAAAGAACTTTCTAAGTACGCTCCAAAGATTATCAACTTTAATATCGATCCTGAAAAGATTAAAGACGTTATCGGTAGCGGTGGTAAAACCATCAACAAGATTATCGCTGAAACTGGCGTTAAGATTGATATTGATGACGATGGTAAGGTTTATATCGCTACTTTTGGTGAAAATACTGCTCAAGCTAACCGTGCAAAAGATATTATTATGGCTATTACTCGCGAGCTTGAAGTTGGAGATATGTTCATTTCAACCGTTGCAAGAATTTTACCAAAAACAGGCGCTTTCGTTGAACTTGCCCCTGGTAAAGACGGTATGATTCACATTTCTAAGATGAGCAATAAGAGAATTGATACTGTTGAAGAAGTTTTAAAAATTGGCGATAAAGTTAAAGTTGAAATCATTAAGATTGGCGATAGAGGTATTGACCTTAAGCTTCTTAACAAAATTGAAGACTAATTTATATTAAACTTTATAAAAATAAAATCGGGAAAGAATGCTCTTTTCCGATTTTTTGTGCTTAAATTTACTTTTGTGATATGATATAAAAAACGCGATAAAGGGTAGCCAAAAAGTGGCGCGCTTTATCGCGTTTGAATGCTTTATTTGATTAAAATTTTAACTTTTTAATGCTTGTAGTATGAAAAAATATTGCTAAAAAATTGCACTGAAAAATTATTCAGTAGGTAGTGAAGGTTCTTTAACTTCTTTTACAAAAACGAATGCGTTATAGCTTTCTTGACGGCTTTTAAACTTGCTTAACTTTCTTGTGATTTTTACTGGTGAAGTAGAGTGATATTCCCAGCCATCAACACATTCTTGTTTTATAACGTCAAAAAATCTAACGATAGCGTTTTGTGCAGTTTCGTTTCTTGATATTACTAACGATTCAGCGTATGGTACTACTTTATAAATTTTCATTATAACCTCCGTTGTGTAAAAACAACAATTTAAACATATTTACTCTAATCATTATACCACATTTTTTTGTTTTTGCAAATTAATTTTGCTATTTTTGAACAAAACTTTTTATAATTTACAAAAATAATTGCTCTAAATTTGACTTAAACATTAAAATGTAGTAAAATATTTGAGCGAGTTTATACTAACCATTTTATGTTTTTACAAATAATAAAGTGAACGTTTTTGCAATTACTTGGTATAAAATTGGTATATTTTGTATTATAAAATAACTTTTAAAATGTAAAAATCTTTCCGTAGCGTAACGGGATAACGCAGTCGCCTCCTAAGCGACCGATTTGGGTTCGAGTCCCGACGGGAAGGCCATTATAGTAAATTAGGTTTGATACAATGTATTAAGCCTTTTTTATTGTTTTTTATAGGGTTCAAGTCCCACCCGTATAGCCTAGTGATAGGCTTTTTATATTTTTTAAAGTTATAATTGTAAGGGAAATTTAACGTGGAATTGCATGATTAGTTTAACCCTTTAACGATTACCTAATAATTTAACGTTTACTAGAGGTTATTATTTTACTTGCAAATACTGATGCAATTGATGAAAAGATCACATCAATAAAAAACGATATGGATATCATCAGTGAATTAGTAAGAAAATTAGTAAATCAAAATTCAAGAGAGGTACAATCACAAGAATAATATCAAAAGAGGTATAATGACTTGTCAGAACTCTATAATATTATTTGTAGAGCGGTCCGTAAGTCTTGCAAGCTCTGTAGTCCTGTCCTTCTTTATCCATACCGAAAGCATTCCAAGCGGAAGGGCGGAAAATTTTTTCTTCGGGTACGTTGTGCATACATACGGGTATACGAAGCATGGAGCACATGGTAATAAGATCTGCTCCGATATGTCCGTATGAGATAGCTCCGTGGTTTGCTCCCCAGTTTGCCATTACTTCGTATGCGGTTTTGAATGGTGAGCCTTCCTTACCGTCACAGCGAGGAGCGAACCAAGTGCAAGGCCATGTGTAGTCTGTTCTCTTCCAGAGAGTATCGGATACATTCTCAGGAAGATGCACTGTCCAACCCTCAGCAATCTGAAGAACAGGTCCGAGTCCCTTTACAAGATTAAGTCTTATCATTGTGCAGGGCATCTCTGCCTTCGTTTCAAAACGTGAGGAATATCCGCCACCACGGAAGTAGCCGTTGTCAGCTGCGTTCCATGTAGTGTTAGACATAATGGCATCCATATCCTTCTCTGTTACGTCATACCAAGGCTTCATAACGGGATTACCATTTTCATCCCTTGCCTCGCCGTTAGCATCAAGACAGCAAGCCCCCGAATTGATAAGGTGTATAATACCGTCGGAAGCCTTTGCGTTACCCTCGATTTCATATCCGGTTACTCTTTTTACGGCATTGCTGGACCAATATGTACGAACGTCAGCAAACATCTGTGCTCGGTTGGTAAGAAGCTTCATAAAGAGCATACCGATTCCGTTAAGTACATCATTCTCGGTTGCAAGTATGTATGGCTATCTTGATCCGTTCCAATCAAATGATGTATTGAGAATTGCCTCAGCAAAATCTCCGTTAGGGTAGAAATCTGTCCACTGTCTCTGTCCCTGGAATCCTGCGGCGATAGCGTTGTGTCCAACTGCCTCTTCTTCGCAACCCTCGGGCAGATTATCGTTGCCGTTCATAAGATCCTTTATAATAACTGCCATTTTTACGACAAACTCAAACTGATCATTCTTTACCTTGTCACTCTTGCGAACGCTGTCGGGATTCTTGTCAAAGCCTATTATGCACTTCTCTTTTGCCCAAGCAAGTGCCTTTTGGTATTCCGCTTCATCATATATACTTTCGCTCATTCGACGGATGATCTCCACTTCATCAACCGACTCTACACGGAGACCAAGATATGACTCAAGGAAGTCGGAATCAATGATAGAACCACCGATACCCATACAGATTGAACCAATCTGTAGGTAGGATTTACCTCTCATAGAAGCCACCGCAACTGCCGCGCGACCGAAGCGGAGAAGATTTTCCTTAACGTCTGCGGGAATTGATGTGTCGTTGAGGTCTTGAACCTCGTGCCCGTATATACCGAACGCGGGCAAACCCTTCTGTGTATGAGTTGCGAGTACCGATGCAAGGTATACAGCACCAGGGCGCTCTGTTCCGTTAAACCCCCAAACGGCTTTAATAGTTTCGGGGTTCATATCCATAGTTTCAGAACCGTAGCACCAGCAGGGAGTAACTGTTAGCGTAATTGCAACGCCCTCTCTACGAAACTTTTCCTCACAAGCGGCAGCCTCCGCAACGCGCCCGATAGTGGTGTCTGCGATAACTACTTTGACAGGCTCACCGTTTGAATACTTGAGGTTTTTCTCAAAAAGCTTTGCGGCAGCCTTTGCCATGTTCATTGTTTGGTCTTCAAGCCCTTCGCGAACCTTGAGCGGTCCTCTGCGTCCGTCGATTGTTGGGCGAATTCCTATGGCGGGATATCCACCTATAAGTCTTGCTTTTGACATTGTTTTTCTCCTTTGCTTGATTGTTAATTACTTAGCCGTATCTTTTACCGCGTAATACATTGTAATGATATAATAATTGTTTGTGAGTTTATTCTCAAAAGACAACGGTTACTATAATTATACACTTGACTTTTGCTTTTGTCTTGTACTATAATAGAAAAAAATATAATTATTTACCGATTTGAGGTATGATATGGTATATAATGAAATTGAGCAACGAGGAACAGATGATTTTCCGTTTGCATTTTTTCGTGTTGACAAAGATCACTCCCGATATAATATGGTATCACATTGGCATACTGAATTCGAGCTTGTTCGTATTTTAGAGGGGGAATTTCATATAACTTTGAACAGTAAATTATATATAGCCAAAAAAGGAGATATCATTTTCATTAACAGCGAAACGGTGCATCACGGTTATCCCATAGAGTGCTTATATGAATGTGTTGTTTTTCACGCGGATTTTCTTTATTCTTCTAAATTTGATTGTTTTTTCTTTATAAAAAACACCTTTGACCGCGAGTATATGATAAACGAGTTTTTCTCTGCCAATTCAGGAAAAAGCTATGATGTACTTAACGAGATATTTGAAACAATAAAAAGCAATACGCAAACTTGCAAATTTCGGGTAATTTCCGCTTTCTATAAATTTTTCGCTACTATTTATGATGAAAAGTTATATACCATTAATGTTGGAAATAACACGATCGCTAATGACAAAAGCATAATGATGTTAAAAACAATTCTTTCTTTTTTAAGAGAAAATTACGACCAGTCTATCTCACTTGAAACACTTGCTTGTACAATACAAAAATCACCAAAATATGTTGGATCGTTTTTCAAGCGTATGACTGGCAAAACTCCAATAGAATATCTTACCGAATATCGCATAGAAAAAGCAACCCGTAAATTACGACTTACGGATATGTCGGTTACTGATATTGCCTTTTCCTCAGGTTTTTCGGATTTAAGTTATTTCATAAAAACCTTCAAAAGAATAAAAGGTATTTCACCCGGAAAATATCGAATTAGGTGATTGATATAAAAACGCAACAATCTTTCACCAAGATAGCAAGGCGGTGTGAAAGTGTTTGAAAATAACTGAGAGTTTTTTTACTTTGAGCGTGACCGAGCCACAGTGAGAAGTGTCACCATTAGGTTCTGCTGAAGTAATTCACGTGGCGACGTTTGCCATAGGCGAACTCGTTAGGGTAGATTGCTATTCCTGATCAAACGTCCCGTTGTCCGCACCAAAACCAGCCTTTTTCAGTTTGAAAAAGGTTACTTTTATTGAAAATAACACTATTATTGTATATAGTGGAGAAAGAGTATGAAAAAAAATTACAAAAATTCTCAGGCAACCGATAAATACCGAGTGTTGTCTGCCAATTTATCGAATATGCCATTTTCGTTTGTTTATGACGGTATAAAATATAATGGTTTTTCATCTGAGCATTTTACTCTTATTAGCAAAGATCTCGTACGCTTAGGTGAGAAAGAAACACAAAATTTTAAGTTTACCTTTTTACAAATGCTTGAAGTTACGCTAATACTTACGCATTATTTTTCTCATGGTATTACCGAATGGACAGTGTGGTTTGAAAACACATCGCATAAAAACAGCGGTGTGATAGAAGATTTAAAAATAGAACTGAATTTCGAGGGTAAATATCCTGTTTTGAAAGGAATTTTAGGAGATCACGTTAATCAGTATAGTCCGTATAGTATTGACCTTCAAAATAACATGATAGAGTTTTCATCTAACTCTGGGAGGGCAACGCATATCAATTTTCCTTATTTTAATTTAGAATACGGTGACGGAGGGGCCATGCTCGCAATCGGTTGGGCTGGAACGTGGAAGGCTCGATTTTTTTCAAAAGGGGATGTAAGTACATATACGGCAACTTCGGTCAACGGTCTTAAAACCTATTTGAAGCCCGGTGAAAAAATAAGAACCGCACTTTTTGTACTTGCTCCTTATAGAGTGCGAGATGAGCATTATGCAACTAATTTTTGGCGTGATTGGTTTATCAATCATAATTTACCTAAGGCGGATAAATACGGCACTTCTCTTGAGCCGTTCTCTACCTGCTGTATTGCAAATGATACGGGGTTGCCGAATTCAGATGGAAGCATATCAGAGTGTTATACAACGTGGAAACCCACGCTTGAAAAAATGATTGCAGAAAACGCAAAGGTTGATTTCAGGTGGTTTGACGCAGGTTGGTACGTAGCTCCCGATGGAACGAGCGCACGACCTGAAAAAGGGCATGATTGGTGGGATACTGTAGGAACGTGGGAGCTTGATCCAGTTAAATGGCCGAAAAATACATTTCTTAAGTCCACAGATTTTGCGCGTAAGCACGGTATGAAAACGCTTGTTTGGTTTGAACCAGAGAGAGTAACGGATCCCGAAAATCTTGCGAAAAACTACGGTTACAATATTGACTGGGCTATTCGTATAGATGGGGAAAGAACCATTTCAAACAATATTGGAGATCCTGATTGTCTTAAGTGGACGACAGAACGAATATGCAAAATGCTTCGTGAAAACAAAGTGGAAATGTACCGTGAGGATAATAACTGTAACGCTTTAAAGTTGTGGAAACATCTTGACAGTTTGGAGGGTGATAACCGATACGGTATAACAGAGTCCAAGTTTATTATCGGGCACTATAAAATGTGGGATGATATTATCGCTTGTACGACCTCATACGGTGGTTGCGGATTTGTTGATTCATGTGCATCGGGCGGAGGAAGAAACGATCTTGAATCCATGCGTCGCGGTGTTCCGCTCCTGCGGAGCGACAGTGATAGAACGACATCCGCACTCCGCCTTTCGATGACTACTACGTTTAATAAATGGATACCTTTTTGCGGAGCAAATACAAAAGAAAAAGTAACAGAGCTTGCGCCTTCGGGTGTTAGTGACACTTACGTTTGGCGCGCCTCCTATCTTCCTTCGTTGAACGTGGATTCACAGTTCGTTTATGATACAGATCAAAATTTCGATATGCTAAGATTTGGACTTAGTGAGTGGAAAAAGGTAAGGCCATATCTACTAAAAGAGTTTTATACCTTGACACCATGGCATAAGGAGAAGGATACTACTGATTTTACGGCTTTTTGCTATTATGATCCCGAAAAAGAAGAGGGGGTTATATTTGCATTCCGGCAGGAAAGGTGCGAAAGAGGGGAGCTTTGTTTATCTTTGCCGTTTGCAAACAATATCAATAAATATACCGTTACCGATGAAGATAGCGATGATAAAATAATCACAGGCGGTATAATAACGATTCGCTTTGATGCCCCGCGCACAGCAAAACTGTTATGGTTAAAGAAAGTATAAAATATACAATTTATTTTTATATCATTTTTTGCCGTAACTTTTGACAATAGTATTGCAAAAAAAACGACCGATTTTTTCGGTCGTTTTATATTTTTTAGGCGAATTATATTATTTAAAGTTTGCAGCAAAAGATGGATTCTGAAAAGGTGAGTATTAAAATAATCACGCCAATATTTTAAAAGTTAATTTTTTTTGAAATTATGTGGAATAAAGAAATTTCGTTTATATTGCATTGGTGTAATACCTTCTCTCTTTTTGAACGTTCTTGAAAAGTAGTTGTAGGTGTTAAACCCAAGTTGTTCAGCAATTGATTTCAGTTCAACGTTTTCAATAATTAGTTTTTTTGCTAATTTAATTTTTTCGTTTAAGCAATAGTCAATAATAGAAATTCCCATTTCTTTTTTAAAAATTGAAGAACAGTAAACGGTAGAAAAGAATAAAGAGCTACTAATTTCTTCAAGGGTAATTTGCTCGTTTATGTGAGTAAATACGTATTCTTTTATGCTTTTGACAATGTCGCTAATATGCTCCATTTTGCAATTGTTTAAAATACACTGTAATAAGCATTTTAAAATGGGTTCAAGCAATTCATAATCCGAAGGATTATGAAAATGAATTTCGTCCCCCGCGCGCAAAATCATAAGGATTTCGGTTGAAATTCCATTGCTAATTTGTAACGGAAGGTTAAAAGAATCGGTGTTTATATCGTCTACGTAGTAGTTATAAGAAACGTATTCGCAATTTTGTATTTTCGCACGCCTACGTATTAGGTCTGGCGTTAAAAAAAGCACATCCCCCTTGTTAAGTGTGATTTTTTTATTGTTAACGTAGTAGGTCATCGAGCCGTTTAATACAAAACTTAGCTCGTAAAAAGTTAGTATTACCGATTCAAGGGAAGGCATAGGCTTTCCTTTGTTGTGATTGTAATAGAATATTTTCATAATTATCGTTTTGTGCTATTTTTCCCTATTTGTTTATTGAAATGTGTATTGACATTGTGACATAATAATGCTATCATTATAACGCTTATAGGCAATAAAGTCAATAATTTAAATCAAAAAAACGAAAATTAAAAAGCATAATCGAAGATGAAATGGTAAAATTTTTAAATTTACCTAGCTTTTTTGTGTAATTTGATAAGTTTTGGCTTGTATAAGCGAAACTAAAGGCGAGTGGTTTATCAATGATTTACAACAACTTTGAGTTTTTTAACGTTAGTGACATTCAAAAAAATGGCGAAGGAGTTACTCTTTACCGTTATCCTTTAAGCGTAATAAACGCTCTTTCCGTGCCAGAATTTGATGAAAATGGCAAATTTTTGCAAAATCATACAAAGCATAGTGAAAGCGCAAAAGTATGTATCGGAATAGAAATTCGCTTTTTTTGCGATTTAGATGAAATATCTTTTGACTTAGAAAGTGAAAGTTCAATATCCGTAGTTATTTATTCGGGTGATTATCAAGTAGCTCACTTTAACGCTAATGAAGGTCGGCGTGAATTTAAGGTTAAAAGGAACAATGCGCTTAAAGGCGTTAAATCAGTTAACCGTTTTCCTGTTGATATGTGGCGCATAGTGCCAGTAAGCAATACACCGATAACCTTTTACGGTTTAAAAGATAACGTATCTATTTTGCCCTTTGAATATAACGAAAAACCAACGATGTTAGTTTACGGCTCGTCTATATCTCAAGGGAGCGGTGCTCCTTGCGGTTTATTCCCTTACGTTGAAGTTGCGAGCAATATTGTAGGCTATCAAGTTAAAAATAAAGCAATTGCTGGCGGATGCTTTTGCGAAAAGGAAGTGCTTGAATATTTAAAAAACGAAAGTTTTGATATTGCGTATTTTGAACTTGGCACGAACATTGCTAATCGTCCGATTGAAATAATTGAAGAAAGAGTGGGTGGATTTATAAACGATTTTTGTAAATCTTTTCCAAATAAAAAACTCTTTTTTACAACGCCGGTTAGGGGACTGAGTGATATTAGTAATCTTAGTTTGGCTTACGATAAATTTTTTGCTAACACTCGTAAAGTTATAACTGAAACCGCAAAAAAATATGCTAATACCTATTTTATCGATGGGCACGAATTGTGCGGGCAAGATTACTATATGTCGGCAGATATTTTGCACCCTTCAGGATTTGGGCATATTATGATGGGCGTATATCTTGCTAAACAATTGCAAGAAAATCTTTAATTTTTAAATTTAACTAATAATAAAAAATGGTAATAAAGCTTTGTAAGCTTTGAAATAAAAAAAATTTGGAGGAAGAATATGAAAAGAATTTTAACTTTAATTTGCTCTCTTATGATTGCAACTATGGCACTTTTTGGTAGTGCTTGTAAACCTGCTGGTATCCCTAATGGTCCTACTAGTGGTGGCGGAAATAACGGTGGTGGCGACGGCAACATCGCTGTTGATACTACTAAAACACAACTATACGTTGCTAACCTTCAAGGTGGTATCGGTTACGAATGGTTTAGAAAGGTGATTGCAAGATTTGAAGAAAAGTTTGCAGACGCAGTTTATGAACCTGGTACTAAGGGTGTTCAAATTATCCCTGAAGATGAATATACCGTAAACGGTAGATGGTTATTATTACCAACCGATATGTACGACGTTTACTTTACAGAAAACTTAACTTACAACGAATACGTAAGAAAAGGCGAATTATTAGATCTTACTAATGTTATTAAAGCTCCTGCTAAAACCTCTCCAACAACAAGTGAATCTGCAACTATTGAAAGTAAGCTAAATGCAGACCAAAAATCTGGCTTAACTGCTCAAAACGGTAATTATTATGCAATTCCTCATTACCAAGCATTCCGTGGTCTAAGTTACGACGTTGATTTATTTAACGAAAATAAATTATTCCTTGCAGCAGATAAAAACAACGGAAACGGTGGTTTTATCATTAAAGAAAACGATGCAAAATCAGTTGGTCCTAACGGCGTAGCAGGTGACTATGATGACGGTCTTCCTGCGACCATAGATGAATTCTTTGCTCTTTGCGAAAAGATGTGTGGTCTTGGTATAATTCCTTTTGTATGGCCAGGTCAATCTGTTGGTTATACTGAATACCTTTGCGACGCTATTGCCGACAATATCGGTGGTGTAGATGCTGTAAGACTAAATTACACTTACGACAGTGGAGATAAAACAACAAAGATTATCACTGGTTTTGATTCAAACAACAACCCTATCGTTAGCAACGTTACAATAACTACCGATAACGGTTATTTATTAAAACAACAATATGGTAAATACTACGGCTTAGAAGTTCTTGAAAGAGTTATCGACAAGATTGATAGTTATGCTCACGCTTTATCAAACAACGACTCAAACTTTACACAATATAACTCTCAAGAAGAATACATTTATTCAAGCTTAGAAAATAAGCCTATCGGTATGATTATCGATGGTACTTACTGGTGGAATGAAGCAAAAGATGCTTATAATCGTTCAGTAGCTAAATATGGTGAACGTGCAAAGGTAAGAAATTTTGCATGGATGCCTATGCCTACAGCAGTTAGCGCAGCTGATCAAGCAATAAATGCAAAAGATCCAGTTGTTCGTGATATAATGAACTCTTACTGTATCGTTAACGCAAAAGTTGCAGATAATCAATACAAGAAACAACTTGCAGAAGATTTCGTAAGCTTCTGTTATACAGATGAATCTTTACAAGAATTTACAACTACTACCGGTGTTGCAAAAGGTCTTAACTACTCTTTAACTGACGCGCAATACAATTCATTAAGCCCATTTGCAAAGAGCTGTTGGGATTTTCGCGCAGTAGCAGACATCGTAAGCATTCTTCCTGGCTCAGTAATGACAATTGATAACGAACAATCACTTTTATGGGATTTATTCACTACTAGTATTGGCGGTCAAGCATACAATACACCATTCTATGCATATTTAGAAAAAGAAAGTTCAGAAGATTACTTCAAAGGACAATGGATTAGTGCTAGCACTTGGAGACAAAATTACGAAAGATATTTTACGGTAGGAATGTAATATGCATAATTTTACTGCAAACAGTGAAATATTAA
>JAZNFS010000002.1:0-3472 GCA_045589175.1 Christensenellaceae bacterium | reverse complement strand
AAAGTATTTTGATTTAATGTATTCAATATACAAAGATGCAAGCAGCGATCCCTTTAAAATCACACCGAAGGAAAACGCTGAAGTAAGAAATTTACACTCTAACGCGTATCCAATGGTGCTTGTTAGTTCGGCACAAACCTTGCGCAGAATCAGCGCTAATAAGCAAAAATATGACGTTATTATTAAAGACGTTATTGCCGATATGATTAATCTTCACTACAAAGAAGATTTAAAATGCGTTTTAGAAAACGTTAATCTTGACGGAAGTATTTTAAATAACCCTACGGGTAGAACTATTAACCCAGGTCATACTATTGAAAACTCGTGGTTTTTAATGAATTATGCTAACCTAACTGGCGATAAAGAATTATTACAAAAGGCTTTAAATATGCTTGATTGGTCGCTTGAAATCGGTTGGGATAAAGAATTTGGCGGTGTTTATTATTTCCGTGATTTATACAATCGCCCTTGTGAACAACTCGAACACGATATGAAACTTTGGTGGGTTCATAACGAATGTTTAATCGCAACGCTCACCGCTCACTTTTTAACGGGCGATAGCAAGTATGAAAAGTGGTACGATAAATTACACGATTATATTTTCTCACACTTCCCAGATAAAGAATTTGGCGAATGGTACGGATATTTACATCGCGATGGCAGTGTATCACACACTCAAAAGGGTTCACTTTGGAAAGGCCCTTACCACCTACCACGTTGCTTGATACTTTGTGAACAAATGTTATTGGCAATTAGCGAAGATAAGGGATTAATCGAATTATTATAAACTTTTTAAATAATCAATAGGTGAGTTATGGAAAAGTGGTATAAAGGTTTATATCGTAGAAATCTAGTGGATATGCATATAACCGATTATAAGGACGAGTTCTTTTCAAAGTTTGACGTTGACGAATACGTACGCTTACTTAAAAAGGCAAAAGTGCAATCTCCTATGATTTACTTACAATCGCACACAGGGCTTTGTAATTGGAACACAAAAAGCGCAAAAGTACATAATGCTTTTGCAAAAAACAATAAGATTAAACAATTAGTTGATAAATGTAAAGGCGAGGGAATGAAGGTTGTTGGGTATTACAGTATTACTTACAACAACTGGGCAGAAGAAAATCACCCCGAATGGGCAATGCGTGAGGCAAACGGTGAAAGTGCTCTTGAGGGTGGCGGTAGATACGGCCTCGTTTGCCCTAATAATATACAATATCGCGAGTTTGTAAAACAACAAATAAAAGAAATGGCTGAAGAGTTTTCAAATCTTGATGGAATTTTCTTTGATATGCCGTTTTGGTCGAAACTTTGCCATTGCGACGCTTGTAAAAAGCGTTGGACAATCGAAGAAGGTGGAGAAATTCCAACTCAAATAGATTGGCGAAGCGATAGATGGAAATCTTACGTTCGCAAACTTCAAACTTGGATGGCCGATTTTACTACCTTTGTAAAAGAATGCGTTCAGGAACTTATGCCTTGGGCAACTTGCGAATTTAACTATGCGGGCGCTTTTGGTAGCGGTATGGACTGGAAGGCTGCCGATACCGAAATGGTAGGCGATTGTAGTGAGTTTGTAAGCGGTGACTTATACGGCAATTTGTATAGGCATTCGTTTTGCGCAAAATATTATTACACCGCAACAAAAAATCAACCTTTTGAATATATGTGCGTGCGTTGCGATAAAAACTTGCGCGAACATACGGCTACAAAAACGCAAGAGTTTTTAACTGCCGAAATACTTTTAACGGGAGCGCATCATGGCGCATCGCTTATTATCGATGCGATCGACCCCGTTGGTACGTTAGACGAAAGGGTTTACGATTTAATTGGAAAGGTGTATGGAGCGCAAGAGCCATACGAAAAATATTTCGAGGGCGAAATGCTAACCGAAGTTGCAACTTTTTTTGATTCAAGCACACAGTTTAGTTCCGAAAGTTTAGGCTTTTATAATCGCCACACGGCAATGAACGCTACTAATACGTTAACTAAGGCACATATTCCAGTTGGTGTTTTAGCAAACGGCAAGCTTGATAAGTTAGCCAGCCAAAAGGTTTTAATTGCTGGCGCATTAGAAGATTTTAAAAACGAAAATATTCCTTTATTTATTAATTACGTTAAAAATGGCGGAACGCTTTATCTTTCGGGCGAAAGCGATAAAAGATTGATGAGCGAATTTTTTGGGGCAACATTTAAAGGTTATACAAAAGAAACAAAAACTTATATACGCCCAACAAAAGAGTTCGAGCATTTATTTGGGCAGTTTACGGATGATTATCCAATGCCGTTTAAATATCGCTTGCCTATATTTGAAACAAAAGATAATAGCGCTATACGTGGGTATATTACCTTGCCATATTTTGATCCAAGTATAGATTTACCATTCTCTTCAATTCATTCCGACCCACCGGGAATTAAAACGAATATCCCTGCAATTTTGGTAAAAGATTATGGAAAGGGAAGGGTTGTTTGGTGCGCAGGCGCGATTGAAAACGATGAACGCCCTTGTATGGCGGAAGTTTTTGTTAAAATAGTTGAATGGCTTGCAGGTTCGTTTAGGTTAAAAGCAGATATGCCAAAAAGCGTTGAAATAGTAACTTTTAAAACAAACGACGGTTATCACTTTAACTTAATTGATTTAGTAAATTACGATGAAAAGGTTAAAAAAGATTACTTAATTAATTTTGAATGCGAGCCTGTTGAAAAAGTGTTATTAGCGCCAAACGATGAAGAAATTCCTTTTGAATATACAAATGGAAAACTAACGATAAATGGAATTTTAGATAAATTTGCAATTTTGAAGGTGGTGACTAAATAAATGAAGGTTTTTCAAAATAGCAACTGGATATGGGATAATCGTGCTATAGGCGAAGATACCTATTGTGAATTTATACAAAAATTTACTTACAACGAAGGCGAGTGCTTTTGCAATATTTCTTGCGATAGCGATTACACCTTATACGTAAACGGAAAATTCGTTGAAAGTAATCAATATCCAGATTTTGAGCATTATAAGATATACGACCACGTTGATATTACACCTTATTTAAAAAAGGGCGAGAATTTAATTGCTATTTTAGTATGGCACTTCGGTGTTGTTTCTCAAAAGAATATAGTTGCCGATCCAGGTTTAATTTTTGAAGTTATATCTAGCGACGAACTGCTTTGCTCAAGCGATAACAATACTAAAGTTCGTATGAGCCTTGCTTACCAAAGCGGAAGAAAGAAAAAGGTTACCTTTCAATTTGGGTACGGATTTGCTTACGACGCTTCAAAAGAAGATGATTGGATAACAGGCATTGGTTTGGGCTTTAAAAACGCGGACGTAGTGCAAAAAAATTGCAAATTTTACCCACGAGCAAATCAAAAGCTAAAACTTTGTGAAAAATGCAATATTAAGATTTTATCAAACGAGCAAAACAAGCGTTTTGTAATCGATCTTGGTAGGCAAACGGTTGGTATTCCTTGC
>JAZNFS010000001.1:0-13152 GCA_045589175.1 Christensenellaceae bacterium | reverse complement strand
ATTTTATATAATATTGAAAAAAATTATTTAAATCGCTTGACATTTAATATAACATATAGTAAAATATTAGCAATCAATAGATAAGAGTGCTAACACTCAAACCGATAGACTGCTAAAATCTTTATTTTTTTAAAGCAGTTTTTAAAATCAAATTAAAGAGGTGAAATTATGGCAAATGAAAAATACACAAAAAGCGCCTTAGAGTCCTTTAGTGAGGCGCAAAGTAAAGCGCTTTTTTATAGCAATCAAGAAATAACACCCGAGCATTTGCTTTTGGGATTAGTTCAAAATAACAATGGGTTAATTTGTTCATTGTTTTCTCGCATGCAAATACCTACTGAAGCGATGCGTAGTGATTTGGAAGATTTAATTAAAAAGTTTACCAAAGTTACGGGAGATAGTGCAAACGTTTACGTGGGAAACTCTTTAAATAAAATCTTAGCAGTAGCAAACGAATTTGCTAAAACCCAAAAAGATGAATACGTTGGGGTAGAGCATTTATTTAGTGCGATTTGTAAGCATCCTACACAAAACATTAAGAAAATATTTGAAAAATACAACGTTAAACTTAGTTTATTTGAAAAGGAGTTAAAAAAAGTGAAAACTAGCAATATTATTAATGAAAATCCAGAAGATACTTACGACGTTTTGAATAAATACGGTTACGATTTAGTAGAGAGAGCTAAAATGGGAAAAATTGATCCCGTAATTGGTCGTGATGAGGAGATAAGAAACGTTATAAGAATATTATCCCGAAAAACAAAAAATAATCCCGTATTAATAGGTGAACCTGGTGTTGGTAAAACAGCAATTGCAGAAGGGCTTGCACAAAGAATAGTTAGTGGTGACGTTCCCGACGGGTTAAAAGATAAAAGTATTTTTGCACTTGATATGGGTTCTCTTATAGCAGGCGCAAAATATCGTGGCGAGTTTGAAGAAAGGCTTAAAGCAGTGCTTCAAGAAATTAAAAAACAGGAAGGAAGAACACTTTTATTTATCGACGAGTTGCATACTATCGTGGGTGCAGGTAAGGGCGAAGGTAGTATGGATGCAGGCAATCTTTTAAAACCTATGCTTGCGCGTGGTGAACTTCATTGTATCGGTGCTACCACGTTAGACGAATATTCAAAGTATATAGAAAAAGATGCGGCTTTAGAGCGCAGATTTCAACCGGTTACGGTAAATCAGCCAACGGTTGAAGATACGATTGCAATACTTCGTGGAATAAAAGAACGATATGAAATATTTCACGGTGTTAAAATTTTAGATAATGCGCTTGTTTCCGCGGTTACTCTTTCGGATAGATATATAACGGATAGATTTTTGCCCGATAAAGCCATTGATTTAATCGACGAAGCTTGTGCAATGCTTCGCACGGAAATGGATAGTATGCCACTTGAAATGGACGTTATTTCGCGAAAAATAATGCAACTGCAAATTGAAGAGATTTCGCTTGCAAAAGAAAAGGACAATTTGTCAAAAGAACGTCTTGATTTATTAAGAAAGGAGCTTGAAGAAAAGCAAGAACAATTTTCACTTTTAAAAATGCAACTTGAAAGCGAGAAAAACGCAATAAACGAAGTTAAGGAAATAAAAGCAAAAATAGATGAAATTAATTTAAAAATTGAAAACGCAAAAAGGCGTGGAGATTTTGAAAGCGTTGCAAAAATGCAGTATAGCGAACTTCCATTATTAAATGAAAAATTAGTAGAAGCCGAGAAAAAATCTTTATATAAGCCTATTAATTCATTACTACGTAATGAAGTTGGTGGTGAAGAAGTTGCGCAAATAGTTGCTAAGTGGACTTCGATTCCAGTAACAAAGCTTTTAGAGGGTGAAAAGAAAAAATTATTAAAGCTTAGCGAAAAATTGCACGAAAGGGTTATAGGACAAGATGAAGCCGTTGAAAAGGTTGCAAGTGCAATATTGAGATCACGTGCTGGAATTGCCGACGAAAATAGACCTATAGGTTCGTTTATGTTTTTAGGGTCTACCGGAGTTGGTAAAACAGAACTTGCGAAAGCGCTTGCTGAATATTTATTCGACGACGAAAGAAACATTATTCGTATAGATATGAGCGAATATATGGAGAAATTTTCGGTATCTCGTTTAATAGGAGCGCCTCCCGGGTACGTTGGTTATGAAGAGGGTGGCCAGCTTACCGAAGCAGTAAGAAGAAAGCCGTATTCGGTAATTCTTTTCGACGAAGTTGAAAAGGCTCATCCCGACGTTTTCAACTTGCTTTTACAAGTGCTTGACGATGGTAGAATTACCGACGGACAAGGTAGAACAATTAATTTTAAAAATACGGTTATTATAATGACTTCAAACCTAGGAAGTAGTTATCTTTTAGAAAATATTGAAGAATTTGGCGATAAAATTAGCGAAGATACTAAGCAAAAGATTCAAGCGCTTTTAAAAAATACTTTTAGACCCGAATTTTTAAACCGCCTTGACGATATAATTTATTTTACTCCGCTTAATGAAAGCGCAATTCAAAAAATAGTTGAACTTATGCTTTTAAAACTTGAAAAAAGGCTTAAAAAACAACAACTAAATCTAGTTGTAACTACCGAGGCTAAAAAAGCGATAATTTTAGGTGGATACGACGTAACCTTTGGAGCAAGACCACTTAAACGATTTATCGAAAGCAATATTGAAAACTTGATTGCAAACGTTATTTTACAAGGGGAGTTACAAGTTGGTTCAACGATAAAAGTAAATTACCTAAATGGTAAGTTTGTGGTTGAATAATTTAATTTTGTAGTTGAATAATTGACAAATTAGAATGCTAGTGATATAATCGTAACATTAATTAACAAAGGATAAAATGATGAAGGTAATTACTGGAAAAGTTTTTCCCGAAGAAAGAGCATTATACAATACTTGTGACGCATTAATAGAAAATTGCGCTTTTGATGGAGATGAAGAGGGCGAATCGGCTTTAAAAGAATGTAAAAACATAATGGTTAACAACTGTTTTTTTAACCTAAGATATCCGCTTTGGCACGTTGATAATTTTACTCTTGATAAATGCAATCAAACCGAGTTTTGTAGAGCAAGTTTATGGTATTCAAACAACGGTAAAATTTTAAATAGCCAATTAGGTGGAATTAAAGCGTTACGCGAATGTAGTAAAATTGATATTCAAAAAAGTCAAATCAATAGTGCTGAGTTCGGTTGGAAATGTAATGACGTAAGCCTAATCGATTGCTCACTTAAAGGCGAATACGCATTTTTTGAAAGCAACAAGCTAACTATTGGAAATTTAAATTTTAACGGTAAATATTCCTTTCAATATTGCACTGGAGTAGTTATAAAAAACTCGATTTTAAACACTAAGGACGCTTTTTGGCACGCTAAAAACGTAGTTTGCGAAAACTGTGAAATAACGGGCGAATATTTGGCTTGGTATAGTGAAAATTTAACCTTTATAAACTGCAAAATTAAAGGCACGCAACCCCTTTGTTACTGCAAAAATTTAAAACTTATAAATTGCACTATGGAAAATTGCGATTTAAGCTTTGAGTATAGTGAAGTTGATGCCGAGATCGTGGGAGAAATCACTTCGGTTAAAAACCCAACTAGTGGTAAAATTGTAGCTGATAGTTACGGCGAAGTAATTCTAAGCGATAGCGTTAAAGAATTAAAAGCTCAAATATTAACAAGAAAATGAAAATAAACCCGCGCTTAAAATAAAAGCGCGGGTTTCATATTTATTAATTTTATTATAAATTATAAAGTTTTGTATATTTTTCAACTAAATAATCAACGTAATAGTTGGGGTTAAAGTGTTCACCCGTTGCAAGATATAAAATATCTTTACTAAATTTTGAAGAGCCGTATTTATGCACGTGTTCTTTTAACCATTCTTTAATAGCACTCATATCGCCCGAACTTACAATCTCGTTAATATTTATATCTTTTGACATTGCGTGGTAAATTTGCGCAGCGTATGCAGAACCTAAAGCATAAGTTGGAAAGTAACCAAACTCGCCGTATGCCCAATGAACGTCTTGTAAACAGCCTAAGGTATCGTTTGGAACGTCAACACCGAGATATTCTTTGTAAAGGGCGTTCCATTTTACAGGAATATCTTTAGCATCGGTTTCACCAGCCATGATAGATTTTTCAAGTTCGTAGCGAATCATAACGTGCATACTGTAGGTTAATTCGTCGGCTTCAGTTCTAATAAAACTGCATTCAACCGTGTTAACGAGTTTGTAAATATCATCAGCAGTTACACCCTTTAAATTTTCGGGGAAGATTTGAGCTAATTTATTAAAATGCTTATTCCAAAATTCTGGGCTTCTAGCAATCATATTTTCCATAAAGCGTGATTGACTTTCGTGCATAGCCATACTTGCACCGCCACCACTCATAGTTTTATCTATTTCTTTATCAACTTGTAATTCGTAAATACCGTGCCCCATTTCGTGAATAGCGCTAAAAATACTGCTTGTAAAGTTGTTTTCATAAAAATGGTTGGTTATTCTAACGTCTGTTACCGTATCGTTAGTAGTGAAAGGGTGTTCGCTTTCTTTTATTACCGTATAGTTTGGATCAAAACCAAAAACCCCACGTACGTACTCTTGAAATTCAAGTTGCCCTTCTTTAGAGTAAGTTAATTTATTAAAAGTAAATTCTTCTTTTTGTTTAGCGTTTATTTTTGCAATTAAAGGCACTAATTTTTCTTTTAGTAAAGCAAAGAAGGCGTCGTATTCTTTAGAAGTGGTATCACGTTCAAATTCGTTTAATAAAACGTCGTATCCGGATAGTTTTTCGGTTTCAAGCCACTTAACGTATTTTCTGCGATAGTCGATTATTTTTTGATAATAGGGCATGGCAGTAGCGAAATCGCCTTTTTGCTTGCAAGTTACGTAAACGTTATAAAACTCGTTTGTAAGAGATGAAAAGGCAACGTATTCTTCCATAGGAATTTTTGAAATTTTATCGTTTTCTTCTTTCGCAACTGTGATTTCGTGCTTTAAAAGTTCACTAAGTTCATCACGTTTTTCATAAAGTGTATCAATAGCTTGTTTATATTCAGGGGCTGTTGCTAAAAGATAACTCATTTCAGATAAAGTAGCCATCTCGTCGTTATGGTCGGCACATTTTGGGGCTTCGGTTTGCATATCCCATCCCATTAAAAAGCCTGCAAAACCAAGTGCTTTCATTTTTTTGTTAGTATTATTATAAATTTCAATAGCTTTTTGCATATTTATACCTCTTTTTTTATATTTTACATTAAAATTTTAACATAACTAGCAATAAATTGCAATTAAAACGAATAAAAATAATAAAATTATACGACAGTATAAACTTAAAATTTTACACAAAAACACAAAAATGTATAGTGTTTTTTTAATAATTGATAAATTATCGTTTGACATTTAGCATTTAAACTGCTAAGATATAACAAGCTTAAAGGGGCTAAAATTTAGGCCCTTAAGCACTAAATTTTGTATATGAGGTAATATTTTTATGACACAAGAAAATAAACAATCTTTAATTAGATTGCTCATTTCCTGCGGCGTAATAGGTCTTATCCTTGTAGGTATATATTTATTGCTAAAACACTTTGGATGGACCGATTTAACGCAAGAGGAAATTCAAGAGATAATTCAAAGCAAGGGTTCGCTTGCTCCATTAATCTTTATAGGAATAAGCTTTTTACAGGTAACTTTCGTGCCCATTCCCGGCATGGTTACTATTTTAGCTGGTAATTACGTTTTTGGCCCAGTTGAAAGCTTTTTATATTCTTACGTAGGTATGCTTGCCGGTGGTATGGCAGGTTTTGGTCTTGGTAAACTTTTAGGCCGACCATTTGTTAACTGGGTTGCCGGAAGTAAAGAGAAGGTTGATGAATGGCTTGTAAAAATGCGCGGAAGAGAGGGCGTATTACTATTCTTTATGTTCTTATTCCCACTTTTCCCAGATGATATTTTATGTTCAGTTGCGGGTTTATTGCCTTTTACTTGGGGCGGATTTTTGTGCTTGCAATTAGTAACTAGAGCAACTTCAATAGGCGGAACGATAATTTTTATGTCAGGCGAAGTAGTTCCTTTAAACTTTTGGGGTATTTCATTAATCGTCGTTGGTAGTATCGCTTGCGTAGTGGCTTTTGTATTTTGCATTTATTACGCCGAAGCCATTGATACTTGGTTTTCAAACCTATTTAGAAAAGTTTATTACGGTGAAAAATATTTTTGGCGTAAAAAAGAGGGTAGAATTAGCGGTAAAAAGATTTTTGTTGGAACAAAATTTAGAACCAAAAATTCTTCTTGGCGTATTGCAGGTTTATATTTATGTCCCGAAGGTTTTGTTTTAGATATTTATTCGCGCTCGGTTAAAAAGCATAATCAACTTCCAAAACTTGATTTTGAAAGCTATTTGCTTTTAAACGGCGAAAAAATTGAATGTGAAAAGCGCTTCCGTCACATGAGCCACGCAAGAGGCACTTATAGCGGTAGGCACGATAGCAGAAAGGTAAAAGAGTTTGTTAAACATTATAAAGTAGAATTATTGCAATCAAGAAAATTCGTTAGAAGTTGCTATCCTTGTACCGCAGATAAAAAGCTTAATAATTTAAAAGATTTAAGCCTAGTTATTTGTCAAGACGGCGATGAAAGCAAAACTAAAGAGTTTAAACTTATAAGTGAAAAGAAAACTATTAAAGAGTTATTGAGTGAGTTTTTCTCAAAGAAAGAAAAGCAAGAAAAAAAGTAAATTTTGATTGTTAAAAAGTTTAATTTTTACTGTTTTTTAGTTGACATTAAAACTTTAATGTGTTATTATAAGTAAGCTAGTAAGCAGAAGTTACCCTTCTCGCCGTTTGGTAGGTATCGAAACGGCACATAATTTTCTTGTTTTACCCTCTTAGTGGGTAAAGTGCGATTACTATGTTTATTTTATCGGGTTACTTTTGTTTGTAGCCCGATTATTTTTTTAAGTTTAAAGAAGGGAAGGTAAATTATTATCAAAAACCAACATCAAATTAATGAAGAAATAAGAGATAAGGAATTAAGACTTATCGGTGAAGATGGGCAAATGCTTGGTATTATGAGTGCAAGAGCAGCACTTGAACTTGCTGAACAAGCTGAACTTGACTTAGTTAAAATTTCACCAAACGCCGTTCCACCCGTATGCAAGATTATGGATTACGGTAAATTCAAGTTTGAACTTTTAAAACGCCAAAAAGAAGCGAAAAAAAATCAAAAGGTTGTTGAAGTAAAAGAAATTTGGCTTTCAATGACGATTGACGTTGGCGATCTTAACGTTAAAGCAAAACAAACTTTAAAATTCTTAGCTGAAGGAAACAAAGTTAAAGTTTCAATCAGAATGCGCGGAAGACAAAACGCCCATGCAGATCTTGGTATTGCAGTAATGCAAAAGTTTGCCGATATGCTCGGTTCTGCTGCAGTTATTGAGAAAAAGCCTCTTACTGAAAATCGCAATATTTTAATGATAGTTGCGCCAAATACAAGTAAGAGTTGATAAAATAAGATAATAAAACGGAGGAATAAATATTATGCCTAAAATGAAATCTCACAGCGGTGCAAAGAAACGTTTTTCTTTAACTGCTACAGGAAAAGTTAAAAGAGGTCACCAAAACAAGAGTCACATCTTAAGTAAAAAAGACACAAAGAGAAAAAGAAGATTAAGAACAACCACTTACGTTTCTGCAACACAAGAAAAGATGGTTAAAACTCTTATTCAAGCATAATCGAAGGAGGACATA
Source organism: Christensenellaceae bacterium (assembly GCA_045589175.1). GTDB lineage: Bacteria > Bacillota > Clostridia > Christensenellales > Borkfalkiaceae > HGM11416. Next base: position 5,411 of record JAZNFS010000001.1, on the reverse strand, counting down.
ATAATGCGTATTAAAAGAGGTGTTAACGCTGTTAAAAAGCGTAGAAAAATATTAAAACTTGCTAAAGGTTACTTTGGCGCTAAAAGCAAACTTTACAGAATAGCTCGTCAAGCTGTTATGAAATCACTTTCTTATGCTTACGTTGGCAGAAAAGCTAAAAAGAGAGATTTTAGAAAGCTTTGGATTGCAAGAATTAACGCTGGTTGCCGTTTAAACGGTTTATCTTACAGCAAATTTATGTACGGCTTAAAACTTGCTGGTATCACTCTTAACAGAAAGGTACTTGCTGATATGGCTGTTAACGACGCTAACGGTTTCGCACAAGTTTGTGAAACTGCAAAAACTGCAATTGCTAATAAGTAATTACGTGGGGCTGTAGGCATATATTGCCTCCAGCCCATTTTTACGATTTATGATTACCTCGAAACAAAACCAAACGGTTAAAACCGTTGTGTCGCTAAAACAAAAAAAGAATCGCGAGTTGCTTGGGTTATACGTTGTTGAGGGCGAAAAAATGGTACTTGACGCTATTACTTACGGCGCTGAAATAACGCAAATTTTTGCAACCGAAAGGTATGCTAACTACCCATTTAAAAATAATGAAAAAGTTATTTTTGTTAGTGATGCCGTATTTAAGGTAATGAGTGACGAAGTAACACCTCAAGGTGTTTTGGCTGTTGTTAAAATTCCTAAAAGTGGCGATATAGCGCGATTATCTCGCTGTTTATTACTTGATAGAGTACAAGATCCAGGAAACGTTGGCGCAATAATTAGACTTGCGGTAGCTTGTGGAGTTACCGATATTTTAACTATTGATAGTGCCGATGCTTATTCTCAAAAAGCCGTTCGCTCATCAATGAGCGGTATATATCACGTTAACCTTTATCGTTATAGTGAAAACGAATGTTTAAATGTAATTAAACAAAATGAGTTAAGTTTAATTTGCGCTGATTTAACGGGCAAAAATATTTTTGAATATAAAACGCCTGAAAAGTTTTGTTTATGCGTAGGCAACGAGGGTAACGGTATAAGTGATAGTCTTATAAATAACGCCACCGACGTTATTTCAATTCCAATGCATAAAGGAGTTGAAAGTTTAAACGTGGCAGTAGCAACGGGCGTTACGTTATATACACTTTTAAATAATTTATAAAAGGAGAAAATTATGTCAGGACATAGTAAATGGGCTAACATTAAAAATAAAAAAGCAAAAACCGATGCAGCAAAGGGTAAAATCTTTACAAAAATCGGTAGAGAAATTGCAGTTGCAGCAAAAGCAGGCACAGATCCATCAACTAACTCAAAACTTGCCGACGTTATTGCAAAAGCAAAAGCTGCAAATATGCCTAACGATAATATCAAAAGAAGTATTATGAAGGCTGCAGGTGAACTTTCTAACGTAAACTATGAAACTTTAGTTTATGAAGGTTACGGTATAGGCGGTAGCGCTGTTATTTTAAATACTTTAACTGAAAACAAAAATAGAACTGTTGGTGAAGTTCGTCATATTTTTGATAAATACGGCGGTTCAATGGGTACAACTGGCTCAGTATCATTCATGTTCAACAACTTAGGTATTTTAGTTATCGAAAGAACTGTTGAGCTTGATGAAGATGCTGTTATGGAATTAGCTCTTGACGCTGGTGCAGACGACGTTATTATTGAAGATGACGTTTATGAAATTAGAACTGCGCCTTCTGCATTTTCTGCTGTTAGAACTTATTTTGAAGAACGCGGACATTCTTTTATTGAAGCTTCAATTCAAATGGTTCCTAACGATAAAATTACTTTAAATGCCGACCAATTGGTATCGTTTAACAAAATGTTAGACGCTTTTGAAGATAACGACGATATTCAAGATATTTATCATAACGTAGAACTTCCTGAAGAAGAGGACGACGAATAATTTTTAGGTGCGTTTATGGCTGATGATATGTGGTTAAAGAAAGCAATGGAAGGCGACGCTTACGCTCAATATTGGGTTGGCGTTGATTATATGGATGGCGCAAACGGCGTTAAAAAAGATCCTGTCGAGGCTGCTTATTGGTTTGAAAAAGCGGCAAAGCAAGGAAACAAACCTGCTTGTTATGCTATTGGATATATGTATTATTTTGGCGAATATGTTTTTCAAGATTATGAAAAGGCAAAATATTATTTGCTTCGCTCGGCAAACCCCGAGGATTATTTCGTTCAAAAAACAATTAAAGACTGTGACGAGCATTTAAAAAAATAATATGTTTTAAATAATAAAAGTGGCGCTAATGAAGATATAGCCCCACTTTTTATTTTTATTAACTTCTATTTTTTACTAAATTTTTTTAGATAAATTATTCAATTTTGTAAAAAGCTTAAAAAAAGTTGACATTATATTACTTATATTGTAAAATGATAATATAAAAAATTAAGGGGTGCGTTATGAGATTAAAAAACGCCTTTAAAATTTTATTAGGCAATTCGGGTGTTGTTTATAAAGCGATATTTTTTCGACTTATAACAATTTCTATTATTGCACTTATATCATACTTTGTAGTTTCGCCACTTTTAAAACCTGTTTTTACCTGTGATGAGTTTAAACAATGTTGGTCGGAGATAATTGAATCTTTGCGTATGCTCTTTAAAGATTTTGTTTCTTTAGCTGATACTAACACTTCGGCAAGGGCTTTAAAAGAAGCTTTTGATAACTTAATAAATCATTTTATATCTGAAAAAGATACTTTAATTAAAGCTTTCGTTGGTGCAAGTTTATTTATATTTTTAGTAAACTTAGTTGAAAGAATTGGTAACTACGCTTTAGCTTTTTTATACGACGGATATATGTCTGCTTTAACTAAGTTTAGTATAGTTGCAACACTTTTAGCAAATTTAGGCAAGGCGTTTTTGTATGCAATCATTACTGTTCCTATCGTTATGTTAGTTGATGCAATAGTGTTTGCTTTGGCAACTTTAATAGTTCTTTACGGCGTTCAAGTAATTTCTATTTTTGCAATTATTTTAGCAGTTATTTTCATCATTTTGGCGCTAAGTTTTAAACTTACTTTACTTTCAAGATTTTTACCAAATATCATAGTTGGAAAACAAAGCATTGGCAGAGCGTTCGTTAATACCTTTAGTAAAAGAAAACATCTTAACAAATTACTTGGAAGTTACGTTTTTATGTTAATGATTTCATTCTATTTAAACGTTTCTGTTGCTACTTTCACTTTAGGCGTTGGTTTATTCGTTTCTTTACCACTTTGCGGAAATATGAATATAATTATTGCATTGGTTGACTATTATAATGAACACGGTAAGAAGTATTATACTTCAAGCGATAACGTTGTAATACCAAGAGAACTTCGTGAAAATGCAGAATTATTAAAATATATGTAATATGCGTTAATCGCTATATAGAGTAACTTTTTATAATAAACAGCAATTTAAAAACACTTTATCTTAGTTGATAAAGTGTTTTTGTTTTTTTAAATTATTTTCTGTTTTTTGCCCATTCTTTCATTCTTAGTTCTCTTGAAAGAATACGCTTTCTTAATCTTATGCTTTTTGGAGTTAATTCAACTAGTTCGTCATCGGCAATAAATTCCATACATTGTTCTAAGCTTAAAGTAGTTGGCGTAATAAGTTTTAAAGCATCTTCGCTACCGCTTGCACGGTTATTAGTAAGTTGTTTTTTCTTACAAACGTTAACTACTAATTCATCTTCGCGTGAGTTTTCGCCAACAACCATACCTTCGTAAACCTCAACGCCTGCACCTATAAATAGGGTAGCACGTTCTTGCGCGTTATATAATCCGTATTGAGTAGTAGTTCCAGTATCAAAGCAAACCAAACTACCTCTTGAGCGCTCGCGAATATCACCCTTGTAAGGTTCGTAGCAATCAAAAACGTGATACATTACGCCAAAACCCTTAGTATCGGTTAGCATTTCACCACGATAGCCGAATAAACAACGCGAAGCAATTCTAAATTCAAGGCGCGTTTCGCCGTTGCCGTTTGGGCTCATAGTAACTAAATCGCCCTTTCTTTGCCCGATTTTATTCATTACAGCTCCAACGTATTCGTCTGGGACTTCGACAACTAAGTTTTCAACAGGCTCGTAAGTTTTACCTTCTATTTCTTTAAAAATTACTTTTGGTCTTGAAATTTGAAATTCGTAACCTTCACGGCGCATTTCTTCAACTAAAATTGAAAGATGCAATTCTCCACGTCCGTAAACTTTGAAAGTATCGGCACTTTCAGTTTCCTCAACGCGCATACTAACGTTTGTTTCAATTTCTTTAAATAATCTTGCGCGAAGATGACGGGAAGTAACGTATTTACCTTCTTTTCCTGCAAAAGGACTGTTGTTAACCATAAATAGCATTGAAATGGTTGGTTCGTCGATTGCAACGAAGGGTAGTGCGTCTGGATGGTCGAGAGAACAAATAGTTTCGCCTATATTAATTTTGTCAATACCGTTTATTGCAACTATGTCCCCAACCTTGCCGTCGTCAACTTCAACTCTTTTAAGCCCCTCAAATTGATAAAGTCTTGTAACTTTACCTTGAGAAACGGTGCCGTCAGTATGGCAAATTGAAACGGGTTGACCATAATTTACTTTACCGCGAACTATTTTTCCAATGCCTATTCTGCCAACGTATTCATCATAGTCAACGTTGCATATTATTACTTGTAACGGTTCGTCAAATTCGCCAACAGGAGCGGGAACTTCGCTTAAAATAGTATCAAGCAAAGGTGCCATATTTACTTCAGGATCACGCAAATCTTTTTTTGCCCAGCCGAATTTCGCGCTTGCATAAACGGTTTTAAAATCCAACTGATCGTCGTTTGCACCTAAGTCGATAAATAGATCGATAACCCCATCGATAGTTTTATTAATATCGCCACCTTTATCAATTTTATTGATAACAACAAGTGGTTTTTTGTTTAAATTTAAAGCCTTTTTTAAAACGTATCTAGTTTGTGGCATAACGCCTTCAACTGCGTCAACTAGTAAAACAACACCGTCAACCATAGATAAAATACGTTCAACTTCGCCACCAAAATCTGCGTGGCCAGGAGTATCGATTATATTAATCTTCGTGTTTTTGTAGTTAACTGCCGTGTTTTTTGCTAAAATTGTAATACCGCGCTCTCTTTCAAGGTCGTTACTATCCATAACTCGGTCTTGAACTACTTCGTTTTGTCTAAAAACGCCATTTTGTTTTAAAAGCGCGTCAACCAAAGTTGTTTTTCCGTGGTCAACGTGGGCGATTATTGCAATATTTCTAATATCTTGTCTTTCCATAAAAAATACTCCTTACAGCCGTAAATTATATAACAAAAACCGTTTGCTTGTCAAATAATTTGGTGTAAGGTGTAAACTATTCTTAAATAAAACTTTTTCGGTTATTATTTAGCGGATTTTTTATACAAAT